>JBLHMO010000150.1:0-7102 GCA_047622145.1 Paracoccaceae bacterium
AGCAATAATGTTGGTTTTTCTGGTGTCACACGCTCTCCGTCAAACTCTACTCTGGCATACCGCACAAAGGCCGTTACAATAACGGATGCGATCACAAGAAAATACTACCCGCTGAACTTCGGGAGCGAGCGACATTACTCACGATCAACCGCAGGTTTATACGCACAGGCGCAATTCAGCGTCAGCCCGTGCAAGTAAGTCTCGTATCTTTTTCGGCAGGAGCCGCCATTGACCGCGCTCCACCACATCAGTGTTGCGACCCTGAAGGGCGTAGGCCCGCGCATGCAGGAAAGGCTGCAAAAATACGGCATCCACAGCGTTCAGGACCTACTCTTCCATCTGCCCCTGCGCTATCAGGATCGCACCCGCATTACCCCCATCGGGGCGCTACAGCTGAGTGTTGATGCGGTAATCGAGGGTAAGATCGTGGCCGCCGATATTGTCTTCGGCAAGCGCCGCAGTCTGATGTGCAAAGTTCAAGACGGCACCGGCACGGTGTCACTGCGGTTTTTTCATTTTTCCGCCGCGCAAAAAGCACAATTGGCCGCCGGCGAACAAATCCGCTGTTACGGCGAGCCTCGCCGTGGTGGTTCCGGAATGGAGATCTATCACCCGGAATATTCGCTGCTATCCGGCGAGCTAAACCCTATCTGCGACGAGCACCTGACTCCCATTTATCCGAGCACCGAAGGCATTGGCCAGGGCAGCTGGCGCAAACTCTGCGAGCAAGCGCTGCACTATCTTCACCAGCACCCGCCCCTTGAGTTGCTGCCCAAACGTGAAGCACTCAGTCGCTATCCACTGAGCGATGCGCTGCGCTACCTGCACCAACCACCCACCGATGCCAGCCTGACACTCATGCGTGAAGGTTTGCACCCTAGTCAACGACGATTGGCCTTCGAGGAATTGCTGGCACACAACTTAGCGCTGCTGCAAACCCGCACCGAAACCCGTCGTCAAGGCGCGCCCGCGCTGCGCGCCTATTCGGCCTTGCAAAATCGCTTTTTGAAAACGCTGCCTTTCGCTCTAACCGCAGCGCAACAGCGCGTATGCGAAGAAATCACCGGCGACCTGTCGCAAGCATTACCCATGCTGCGTTTGGTGCAGGGCGATGTCGGCAGTGGCAAAACGGTTGTCGCCGCTCTCGCCGCCTTACACGCCATCGCCAACGGCTATCAAGTGGCGCTGATGGCGCCCACGGAAATTCTGGCCGAACAGCACTGGCAGAATTTTCTAAGCTGGTTTTCGCCGCTCAATATTGAAGTGGGTTGGCTGGTTGGTAAATTAAAAGGGAAGGCACGCCAAAGTAGTCTGGATAATATTGCCAGCGGCGCCGCGCAGCTTGTGGTTGGCACCCACGCCCTGTTTCAGGAAGAGGTGCACTATGCACGCCTTGGGCTGGCCATCATTGACGAGCAGCATCGCTTTGGCGTTCACCAACGTCTCGCCTTGAAACAAAAAGCCCGCGCCGAGGACGGCCACCCCCACCAGCTGGTGATGACCGCTACCCCCATACCCCGCACATTGGCCATGACCGCCTACGCCGATCTCGACACCTCGGTGATCGATGAATTACCGCCGGGGCGCACGCCGGTCAATACAGTGGTGATCGACAATACCCGTCGCCAGCAGATCGTGGAGCGCGTACACAGTGTCTGTGAACGCAGCCAGCAGGTGTATTGGGTATGTACCTTAATCGAGGAATCCGAAGCCTTACAGGCACAGGCGGCCGAGGCGGTGTGGGCGGAATTGTGCACTGCACTGCCAGAGCTGAATGTCGGCCTCATTCACGGCCGCTTAAAGCCCGCCGACAAGGCGGCAATTATGCAGGCCTTCAAAGCCAATGAGATTCAGCTTCTGGTGGCGACCACAGTAATAGAAGTGGGTGTCGATGTGCCCAACGCCAGCCTCATGATTATTGAAAATGCCGAGCGCCTCGGGCTGGCGCAGCTGCATCAGTTGCGCGGCCGCGTTGGCCGCGGCGCAGTTGAAAGTCACTGTGTGCTGCTGTACCAATCGCCACTGTCACGCAACGGCAAAGAGCGCTTGCGCGCCCTGCGCAAATCTACCGACGGCTTTGTTATCGCTGAAAAAGATTTAATGCTGCGCGGCCCCGGCGAAGTGCTGGGCACCCGCCAAACCGGCTTGATGCAACTCAAAATTGCCGACCTGCAACGCGACAGTGATTTACTGGAAGATGTTAAGCGCTGCGCACGCGCATTGAGCGAAAGTTCACCCGCCCACTGCGAGGCGCTGGTAGAACGCTGGCTGTCAGATAAAACAGATTATGCCGCGGTATAAAAAGAACCAAATGCAGAAGCGCTCGCCGCGAAAGCCGGAAACGCTGCGCTTATTCCGGCCTACCGTCGTGGCACAAACCCCAAGCAGCGAGCGATGTTCGCATGCTTAATCCCGCGATACCCGCAGCGACTGTAAGCCGCGATTCAAGATCGCCAAATGCTCCCTCACTGCGGGACCTTTGGCGCGCGAAACCCCCACCGCCAGTATGTCAATGACCGACATATGCGCGATACGTGATGGCAGCGGAGTGTAGTTTTCGTTGTCTTCTTCAACATCAATATAGATCGGGAGATCGCAGGTGCTGGCAACCGGGGTGCCGCTTGGCGCCAGCCCCACCACAGTCGCCCCGGTATCTTTAACAAGCTTGATGGCATCTATTAGCGCTCTCGTGCGACCGGACTGGGAGATAGCCACCACGACATCGCCGCCGCGCAAGCTCATTGCCGACATGGCCTGAATATGGGGATCGGAATACGCACTGGAAGAAATCTGCAGCCGGAAGAATTTGTGCTGGGCATCAATCGCCACTGCGCCGGAAGCGCCAAAGCCATAAAACTCAACACGATTAGCACTGCACAAAGCCTCAACGGCCTTCTCTATTGCCACCACATCAATACTGTCGCGCACCCTTTTCAGGGTCTCCATGGTTGCGTCAAACACCTTGAAGGTATAGTCGTGGGCAGAATCCTGCTCAGTAAACCGGTAGTGCTGATAGCGTGGGCTGTGCGCCACATGCTGGGCCAGCGCCAATTTAAAGGCCTGAAAACCGTCGCAGCCAATAGCCCGACAAAAACGCACCACCGTTGGCTCGCTAACATTGGCCTCTTGGGCGAGGTCGACAATGCGCATATGAATAACGTCTTCAGCGTTGGATAGAACAAAGTCGCCAACCTTGCGCTCGGATTTGCGTAGCTCGTGACGATTGTTCTCGATGGCACGAATAATATTGCGAGGTTTCACGGTAGCAACGGACTCCTTTTGGGGAATTGTAGCTGAAACAGGACAGCGCTTTGCGCTCGGCCGGACGTCAGACCTCGGACGCTAAAGCGCAGGCCAGTATTGCCCAGCCCAATGACAAGTGCCACATCGCGCGCTTTTTTTGCGTCAGACCTAGGACAACTGACATCCAACCAATATCTGCCAGCAAAATCCCCCGCAATCGCTCCACATTTCCGATAGAATACGCCGCCATGGATGTTTCACATATACTCAATGGTCTCAACGACGCCCAACGCCAAGCCGTAGCTGCGCCGCCCGGCAATAGTCTGGTTCTAGCGGGTGCTGGCAGCGGTAAAACCCGCGTGCTGGTACACCGCATCGCCTGGCTGATTCAGGCTGAAGGCTTTTCCCCACACAGCATACTCGCCGTCACCTTCACCAATAAGGCGGCCCGCGAAATGCGCGGCCGTATAGACGAGCTGCTGGGCTACAGCCATCAAGGTATGTGGGTCGGCACCTTTCACGGACTAGCCCATCGCCTGCTCAAGTCCCACGCCATCGATGCCGGGCTACCCAATAATTTCCAGATTCTCGATAGCGACGATCAACTTCGACTGGTCAAGCGCATTCACCGCGAGCTGGAACTGGACGAAAGTCGCTGGCCGGCGCGGCAATCACAGTGGTTTATCAATGGCCAGAAGGACGAGGGCAAACGCTGCGCCCACATCGAGGATTTTGGCAGCGACCTATTTTTGACCAATATGCTAAAGGTCTACCGCCGCTACGAAGAAATCTGTCAGCAACAGGGCGTGGTCGATTTTGCCGAGCTACTGCTGCGGGCACACGAACTGTGGCTGAATAACAGCGCTTTGCTGGGACACTACCAACATCGATTCCGCCACTTACTGGTCGATGAGTTTCAAGATACCAATACCATCCAATATGCCTGGCTGCGGTTGTTGGCAGGAAAGCAGGTACCGATTACGGCGGTGGGTGATGACGACCAGTCCATATACGGTTGGCGCGGCGCCCGCATTGAAAATATCCAGCAATACTCCAAAGATTTTGCCGATGTTGAAACCATACGCATGGAACAGAATTACCGATCCACCCAGACCATTCTGAACGCAGCCAACGCGGTGATCGCAAACAACCGCGACCGCCTCGGCAAAGAGTTGTGGAGCGAGGGCGAAGAAGGCGAGCTGATACAAATTTACGCGGGTTTTAACGAGCAGGACGAAGCACGCTTTATTACCGAACGCATAGACAGCCTGACCAGCGATTATGCCCGTAAAGAGATGGCTATTCTCTATCGCAGCAATGCCCAGTCGCGGGTGCTGGAAGAAAATCTTATTCGCGCCGGCCTGCCCTACCGCATTTACGGCGGCCAGCGTTTTTACGATCGACTGGAAATCCGAAATGCACTCGCTTACCTGCGCCTGTGCATGCACCGCGACGATGACGCCGCACTCGAACGCGCCATCAACACGCCCACGCGCGGCATTGGCGCACGCACCATCGAACAATTGCGTGCCACCGCCCGCGAGCAAGGCTCGTCGATCTGGGCCGCGGCGGTGCAGTGCTTACGCCACAATGTCTTTCCCGCCCGAGCCAGCGCCGCGCTTGGTGCGTTTTGCGAATTGATCAACTCTCTGGAGCAGGCCATTGCCGATCTGCCCCTGGGTGAGCAGGTAGAGCACGCCATCCAAACCTCCGGACTCATCGCCTTTCACCAAAAGGAAAAAGGCGAAAAGGGGCAGGCGCGCGTAGAAAACTTACATGAACTGATCACTGCCGCCGGCCAGTTTGAAACCGACGACGAAGACGTCCCCCTGCTGCGCGCCTTTCTCGATCAGGCCGCACTCGATGCTGGCGAACAACAAGCCGACGAGTTTGAAGATAGCGTGCAGTTGATGACGCTACACTCTGCCAAAGGGCTGGAATTTCCAGTGGTGTTTATCACCGGCATGGAAGAAAACCTGTTTCCCCATCGTATGTCGATGGAAGAATCAAACAGCCTCGAAGAAGAAAGACGACTTTGCTATGTGGGCATTACCCGAGCAGAGCAACGCTTGTTCATGACCTATGCGGAGACGCGCCGCCTACACGGACAGGAAAACCACAACGCGCCCTCGCGCTTTCTGTCAGAAATCCCCAAAGAATTATTGAGCGAAGTGCGCTGCAACACCCAAATCAGCCGCCCGGTAAGTTTCGCCAGCACCAGCATGCGCAGTGAGGACGAAGATAGCGGACTGTCGCTTGGGCAGCGCGTGATGCACAGTATTTTTGGAGAAGGTACGATTCTCAACTTCGAAGGCCAAGGTAGCGCTACCCGCGTGCAGGTAAACTTTGAGGCTGAAGGCAGTAAGTGGCTGGTGCTGCAATACGCAAAACTGGAAGCGCTGTAACTTATGATTTGTTCAGGCCTACGAGGTCGATGTAGGCAGGTTTAAGCGCAGCGTAGCCGGCACTGGGCGTGAAACCAGAATAACAATAGAGAAACCTATGAGCGCGAATCAATCTTCACGTAAAAACTTGATCATACTCACCCTAGTCGCGGCGCTGGTCAGCCTGTTCTGGCTTTATGTCAGCGAAAGCGCCCAAGAATTTAGCAGCGATACACTTAGCGCCTCCGGCAACCAAAGAGTTTATCACTGGAAAATGGTCACCAGTTGGCCCAAAAATTATCCCGGGCTGGGCACCGCACCGGAACATTTTTCCGAGGCCGTCCGCGAAATGAGCGACGGTCGACTCAACATCAAAGTGTATGGCGCCGGAGAACTGGTTCCCGCGATGGGCGTGTTTGACGCCGTGTCGCTGGGCAATGCGGAAATGGGCCACAGCGCAGCTTACTACTGGAAGGGCAAACTCGCGGCGGCGCCGTTTTTCACCACAGTCCCCTTCGGCATGACCGCACAGGAAATGAATGGCTGGCTGCACTACGGCGGAGGCATGGAATTGTGGCGCGAGGCCTACGCCCCCTTCAATCTTGTGCCCCTCGCCGGCGGCAATACCGGCGTGCAGATGGCGGGCTGGTTCAATAAAGAAATTAATTCAGTCGCCGACCTAAAAGGTTTAAAAATGCGCATTCCCGGCGTCGGCGGTGAAGTTTTTCAGCGCGCGGGTGGCACTGCCGTAACGCTTCCCGGTGGCGAACTCTACACCTCGTTGCAAACTGGCGTGATCGACGCGACCGAATGGGTAGCGCCGTACAACGATATGTCTCTGGGCCTGCACGAAGTTGCAAAATACTATTACTACCCCGGCTGGCATGAACCCGGTCCAACCCTGGAAATGACCGTAAACAAACAGGCCTACGATTCACTGCCGCAAGACTTGCGACGAATTGTTGAAGTGGCGTCTCGCTACGCCAACCAAGATATGCTGGATGAATACACTGCGCGCAACAATGCCGCACTGAATCTATTACTCGACAAGCACAATATTCAAGTCAAGCCGCTGCCCGATGATGTGCTAATCGCACTGCGCACCGCGTCCGAAGAGTATCTGCAAGAGGTGATCACCAGCGATGCCATGGCCAAGAAAGTGTACCAATCGTGGAAACCCTTTCTCGACAACGTGAGTAACTATCACCGCATATCCGAGCAGGCGTATATTAATACCCGCGATCTAGAAACTCCGAAAAGCACACAGTAACAGCCGAATATTGAGGAAGATATGATCAAGCACGTAGTACTTATGAAATGGAAAGAGCCCATCACCGACGCACAGCTAGCAACAGTAAACGCTGCTTTCACTGACATGCCCAAGCGCGTGAGTGGCATCGTGAGCAGCAGCTTTGGCGCCGACTTATCGATTTTTCCCGGCAATGCGGACTATATGCTGGTGCTAGATTTTGCGA
>JBLHMO010000151.1:0-6997 GCA_047622145.1 Paracoccaceae bacterium
TTAATCTCTTTGAAGGCACTATCGACAAGGTGGTTGCCCTTGCGGTACTGATGCCCATTGTTGCCAGTATGGGCGGTGTGGCGGGCACTCAAACTCTCACCGTCGTCATACGCGGCATGGCACTTGGTCATATCAGCAAGGACAACAGTCGCTGGCTGGTTCACCGCGAATTGATGGTGGGCGCTATTAACGGCGTATTGTGGGCAGTGGTAGTCGCCGTCGCCGCAACCCTGTGGTTTGGCGACCCGCAGCTTGGTTACATTATTGCGGCGGCCATGGTCATCAATTTGATCACCGCCGCCCTGGCAGGTGCATTACTACCCATGCTACTTCAGGCGCTCAAGATCGATCCGGCACTGGCCGGCGGCGTCGCCCTCACCACCGTCACCGATGTCGTAGGCTTTATGTCCTTTCTCGGTTTGGCGACTTATTTTTATGCATAACAGGCTGCCATGACAGACGAACAGCACGACAAAGACCAGCAGATCGACGATCGCCCGCCAAGCAAATCCGAGCGCAAACGGCAGATGCACGCGCGCCAGGTTTTAGGTGAAGAGCTGGCCAATATGAGCAACGCCGATCTGGCCGAGATGCCGGTGCCCGCCGATTTATTGGAGGCCATCACTATCGCCCGCCGCATCAAAAGTCGGGAAGCCCTGCGGCGCCAGTATCAGTACATCGGCAAATTGATGCGCAAGCTCGAAACCAGTGAACTCGAAAATGCCATAGAGCGGCGACGTCAACACGATCACAGCCTAACCCGGAGTTTTCACGAGCTGGAAGCTTGGCGTGACCGCTTGGTTGCCGAGGGTATGCCGGCGATCGACGAATTCAAAGCTGAAATACCGGCCGCCGACCGACAGAAATTGCGCCAGCTAAGCAGCAACGCGCGCAAGGAAAACGACAAGGGGCAACCGCCGCGCAGCAGTCGCCTGCTATTTCGCTATTTGCGCGAACTTAAAGATCAGGATCTGCGCACGGATTGGTAAACTGCCGCTCGGTTTTATCAAAAGTCAGTTAATCAAGGTGGCGGCGATGCTCTCTAACGGGCATACGCTGCCGGATCGTTTTCTGCGCTGTCGCGTCCCATTCAGCCATCACGAGTGCCTCGCCAAACCCTGCTTCAGCAAGCACCGTACCCCAAGCGTCTATAACCGCCGAGCCGCCGGAAGTTTGCCGCCCGCCAGCATGGTCCCCACCTTGATTGGCGCCAACGATCAAGTATTGGCATTCAATCGCGCGGGCGCGCAGCAATGGCAGCCAATGAGCCAAGCCGGTGCTAAGCGTGAAAGCCGAGGGCACAACAATGACATCCACCCCGACATTCAACATCGCTTGAAATAAGGAGTGGAATCGCAGGTCGTAACATACAGCGACACCAACTCTGCCCACAGCGGCATCCATTACGCAGCTCTGTGCGCCGGGCCGATAATCGTCTGACTCACGATAAGTAGCGGTGGTATCATCCACGCGGGCATCGAACAGATGGATCTTTCGATAACCACCCAACAGACTACCGTCAGGCCCGTAACTGAAACAGCTAGCCCATCATGCCCGTCCATCATTACTAGCAACGGCTATCGTGCCGCCGACCAAGGTTAGCTGCAGGCGCTCGGCGAGAGCCGCCAACCAGCGCTGCAGTTCCGCACTTTTCGCCTCATGCTGCGCTAATGTTGCTATGCCCAGTCGATCGCCAAACAAAGCAAAGCTTTCCGGTAACACCAGCACTTCCACACGCCCCAGGTTTTCAGCCAATGACGGTTCAGAGACCAATTACATGGCAGCGCAACGCGTCATTTGCCTGGCACACCCCTGCCCATGCGCGATCCTTCTCGTGACTTTTTATCGGCAGCACCGCCCCTACCAAGCTTATCGGCTTCGCTATCAGGGCTTTCTAGCGACACCGCATCACCAAATAAACGCTTGAACTGTAAATCCGGATTTTGCCAAGGGCCTCGCACCCGATACGCTATACTCGAGACCCTATCCACCTGCTCTTTAAACACCTTGCTTGCAATATACACCCCCACCGCGACCGGTAGCCCACTGATTAAAGCGGCCACCCACGGTAGATTGCTGCCCACCGGCAAGGTCGCCAAGAGTTCCATATCCGTCTGATCAGTATTGAAGTCCAACGACCCGCTAATACGAAAAGTGGATGAAGGACCATCAATCGCAATGGCGCCGGGTATCCGCATAACGCCATCCTGAAGCTGCATCGACCCCTCGATTTTGTCGTAGTGAATACCCTTTTCAAAAACATCGCGAAAATTAAATTGCAGTCGCCGAATAATATTAGCGAAATTCAACAAGCCAACCATACGTAAAGTACCCGACGCTGTATCTGAACCACGGAGGAATCGGCCTTTGTCAAAACGTATTGCCATATTTCCGGACAGTACCTTGGTCGCGATCATATCGGGAGCGGCGTTCCAGCGCAGGTCCAGATCTGCGCTACCGGAGCGGCTCTCCATCACCCGCTCAAATTGCCATGCCTGCAAGACGTCGCCAGTATTCTCGACAGTCACTGGGCCTTTGAGCGCAGTGTTATTTCCGCCCGCACCTTGGCGCCACTGCAACGTCATCCCTTCATTACTCGCCCCAAGCTGCAATCCCCTAAGCTTGCCGCGAATACCGGTGATATCTGCGCCGCCCTGTGTCGGCCTGAGTGAGAAAACAATATTTCCCAGCGGCGCGTCGGCAATCGAAAGATTGGCCACAGAAAAGTCCACTGCAGGAAATTGGGCGGGCGCTAATCCCGCCAGCACTGATTCGCGTGTGCTTGCCGGCGCGGGCGCCTCAAGACCAGCGCCACTTATATCGCCGACAATATCCAGCGCCGGCAGTGCGGGTAAATTGAAGCGTTGCAAGTCGATGTTCATCGGTGCGTCAGGTGCCAAGCGCAAGGTGCCTTCCAATCGTCGTGAGCGCATCGCGACCTGCCACGTAGACTTACCAGCCCCATTGTCGGCATCGATTTCCACGTCTTGCCAGGTACGACCTAAGCCCTGAAGTCGCTGTATGGAAAAATCCTCAACCACAATCGCCAGAGGGGCTTCTTCTTTCAAGCCTTGGCGGGCCCGCTGGTGCGCTGCCAATACGGAATAACGATCCAGCACTGCGATCCAATCATCCAAGCGCGTTTCTTCCATCTGCCCCACCACCCTAAACCCGTCAAGCGGCGGCGGAATAGAGCCCTCTCCCAAGGCAAAGCTACCGCCCAACAAACGATTGTCGTTGTCGAAGGCCAGCATCAGCCGGCCGAGGCGGTCGATACTCATATCCAGCGTTAGCGGCTTGACCGACAGTGGCATTCCAAGCTCAAACAAACGACTTTGGCCCGACGGTTTACCCAAGGGTTCAGGCAAATCGATGGTGAGGTCAAAAAGATCCGACGACGCTTTAAAATAAGCACCGTCTTGACCGGCGCTGATATCGATATTCACGTCAGCTTCACCGCGCGCAAATCCCAGCAGTGGTTGATTTAGCCAGTTGCGCACATCGGCGACGTCGATGCGGCCGGTCACATTCAGCTGGACTGGGCTGCCGTAGGATTGAGCCACTTTGGCAAGCACGGGACGTCCAAACAATTTAGCCCTAATGCCCGGTGCGCTCAGTCCTTGCGCACTGTCAAACAAAAGCGATCCGGTAACATCCATGATGTTCAGGTTCAAATTTTTCAAGACCAGCTCGCGGCCCTTGATGTGGGTTTCCACTCGCGCAATGGGATCAGCGTCTTCCCCTAAGGGAATGTGCAAATCGATCACCGCCTGCACCTCGCCATCGCCACGCCAATCATCGAAACTTGCGCCAACCTGTCCGCGCAATGCTGATTCGCGTACAAGCCGTAAGGCCGAATCTAATGAGCTGTTCGCTTTTGCGGCTACGGTCAAAATGACAGTATCTTCCAGCGCAGAAATTTCGACCTGAAGATCGCGCAGTGCGACGTCATCGTAGATATAGGCGCTGTCGCTCGTCACACTGACGTTGCCACCGTCGAGTATCAATTTGGCATTGGCTCGATTCAGGCTTGGCCAGTCGGGGTGATAATCCAAGGCGACACCGCTAGCGTCCAACGCCAGTTGTATAGTTTTTTGTTCTCCATCGCGCAGCGCGCCATGCAGCAAAAAAGCGGCCTGCGGCACCTGCCCCTTCAAAACACTCTTGTCTAGCCAGGTTCGCAATCCCTCGCTAATGGCCATCGGCAGATACTGATCACGCTGGCCCACTTCGCCATCGCGCAGCCCCACCAAAAGTGAAATTGAGGACGCGACCTCCGCCTGCGGCGAGAGTGCAATATCCAGCCCCAAGAGCCCCGCAATAACACTGTCGCCATCAAAAGCGTGTATTTGGCTGCTGCGCAATTGAAGCCGTTCGTCGGCTATTGACCACTGTAGCCGCGTCGTCACATCTTGAAGCCGCAGCGCCTGCTCATAAACGCTCGGCAAGGCCAACTGAATATCGGCCGATGTAATACTTAACTCACCGTGCTGGGCGCCTAGCTCGATATAGCCGTTAAGGCCGCGCACTCCCGGCACGTTGTTGACACTTTCCAGCACCACCGATGCGACATCCGCAGCGGCATGAAAATCAGACGGCTTATCCAGAGGAAAACTAACCAGCAAATTGCGCAGCACGCCCTGCGGCGCCATCTTCGTCAGTATGTCCTCGACAGGAAGGGGTAAGGCCTTTGAATTCAGTAAGCGCGCCTGCATCAGCCCGATATCAAAGTTGGGCAATGCCAAGCGCAGGGCTGAACCGACATCCGTGTGGACCGACAGTTGAAGCCCAGACCAGTCGACATACTGATCCTGCCAATAGAAATCCAGCTCGCCGAACCAACTGCGCAATTCAGCGCCATCATAGCCGCCGCCCATGACAAGATTGGCCTCAGTTATTCTTTGTTCGCTGCTCCAAAGGCTGCCCAAAGCCATTTCCGGAATTTCGGCTCGGCCACGCCACTGCATTCTGCGCTGACCATCGCTGCTCAACCAAAATTCGCCCCTGCCGTCAATATCCGCCAGCGTTTCATAGGCACCGAATAAAGGTGCTACCGATTTGAATGAACTATCTTCCAGCCGCACATAAGCATTAAGCTGAAAATCATCTGATCGTGGATCGCCACTCAGTTCCGCTATTAGGCGCGTGGGGCTGGATTCGGCAATACCAAGAGTCGCCTTAAGCCGGCGAAATCGACTATCGCCGGAAAAGCGTAGCTTGTGACCCCATAACTGCGCCTCCTCACCATTGAAATAATGTAAGGTTAGACTGAGTTCACGCAGATTGGCTTCACGAATTCCTAACAGTAAAGAAGCGAGATCGAAACTTCCTTCATCATTACCTTTCAAAAAATCGCCTGCGAATAGCCAATCGCCCTGCTGCGATTGCCGTAAATGTAACTCAAGCCGCCTGGCCCGCAATTCGACGAGATCAATACCCTGGTGCGACAACAATCCCAACACCACGCCCAGTTTGCCGCGCACGGCTGTGAGCTTGGCTACTATCTGGCCTTGATGGCTTAATTCAAGTGTTTGCAGGGAAACCACCGGTGACAGGCCAGACCATTCGCCATTCAAACCCGTCATCTGCATATCGATGCCGCTATTGTCGTGCACCAACTGGCTGAGATTTTGGCCGTACTGTGGGAGGTACTGGATGTAGTAACGGCCTAGGCTGGCGTACAAGGCCAGAATCACCAATAGCACAATGGCAGCACCCCAGCTCCATCGGTAGAGCCATTGTGCCGCGTTATTTAGCATGCGCGTCATCTAAGAACTGCTCTGTACACTAAAGCAAGACCACATCAAATTGTTCCTGTGTATAAATTGCCTCCACCTGAAACTGGATGGCTTTACCGATAAATTCTTCCAAATTCGCCACGCTCGCAGATTCTTCATCAAGCAATCTATCAACGACGTCCTGTGACGCCAACACCATCAAGCGATCACTTTCGTAGGCGCGAGCCTCGCGCAAAATGTCTCTGAAAATTTCATAGCACACCGTTTCAGCTGACTTTAAGGAGCCGCGTCCGGAACAATATCGGCACGTTTCACACAATATATGCTCCAGACTTTCGCGGGTACGCTTGCGAGTCATTTCAACCAGGCCCAGTTCCGACACACCGGTGATGCTGGTTTTGACGTAATCCTTAGCCATCGCCTTTTCGAGCGTGCGCAACACCTGGCGGCGATGCTCCGGATCCTCCATATCGATAAAATCAATAATGATGATGCCGCCGAGATTGCGTACGCGCAGTTGGCGCGCCAGCGAGGTGGCCGCCTCCAGATTGGTTTTAAAGATTGTTTCTTCAAGATTGCGATGACCGACAAAACCGCCGGTATTGATGTCAATCGTCGTCATCGCTTCAGTCTGATCAATAATCAGGTAGCCGCCAGATTTGAGGTCAACTTTCTTATCGAGTGCGCGCTGCAATTCGTCCTCAACACTGTAAAGATCAAATAATGGTCGTTCGCCGGGATAGTACTCAATAATAGGCAGTATCTCGGGCACATAATCTTTCGCAAAATCCACAACTCGCTGATGACTTTCACGCGAATCGATCCTGATTTTTTCCAAGCCCGGACGCACCAAATCCCGAATGGTGCGCATAAATAGCGGTAGATCTTCGTAAATGATAGAAGGGGCTGGATCGCGCTTACGACGACGTGAAACAGCCAGCCAAAGATGTTTCAGAAAGCGAGTGTCTGCGGATATTTCATCGTCACCGCAGCCTTCCGCCGCCGTGCGAATAATGTAACCGCCAACACTTTCTTCGCCTTCGGCAGCGGCGCTATTTTCCACTAGCTGCCGAAGTCGTTGTCGTTCCGGTTCATCGTCAATGCGGTGCGATAGGCCGATATGATCGGTTTCCGGCATATAAACAAGATAGCGAGACGATACCGACAAATGCGTCGTCAAGCGTGCACCCTTGGTGCCAAGAGGATCTTTTATAACCTGCACGGTTAGCGCCTGACCTTCTCGAACGGCGGTGCGAATG
>JBLHMO010000152.1:0-6994 GCA_047622145.1 Paracoccaceae bacterium
AAAAACCAGGTGCTTGGGGTGATGGATAGCAAAGGCGATGACTTCCCTCTCTATTTCTATTTAAAACGCGCTAACTGATATGCAGATTCGCGCGGCATTAGCGAGAGTCGCCGGACAAGCACTCTCTCTGGAATACTGCGAATTGGCCGATCCGGGCATTGGCGAAGTACGAGTAAAACTGGAGGCCTGCGGCATCTGTCACACAGATATAGTGGCGCTCAATCAGCAGTGGCCGGTGCCGCTACCTGCAGTGCTGGGGCACGAAGGTGTTGGTCGGATAGAGACTCTGGGGCCGGGGGTTTCTAATTTCGCCATAGGCGACCGCGTGGTTATGAGTTTTGGCGCCTGCGGGCGCTGCGCAAATTGCGACAGTGCAGCACCGGGTTATTGCGATAACGCAGTAACCTTTCAAGTGTTAGGCCAAAGGATGGATGGCAGTTCGCCGTTAAGTCAGCAGGGTGAAAAAATAACCGGTCACTTTTTTGCGCAGTCTTCCTTTGCCAGTCACGCTGTCGCTTCAACGCGTAATATGGTTAAACTGGACGACGATCTGCCCGCAGAACTAATGGCGCCGCTAGCCTGCGGGGTGCAAACGGGGATGGCGGCCGTGCTTGTTGCGCTTGCCGCAAGAGCAGGAACAACGATAGCGGTCATCGGCTGCGGTACCGTAGGTCTGTCAGCTATTATGGCTGCGAAAATTACAGCCTGTGCTACGATTGTTGCGATTGATGTAAAGCTGGAGCGACTTGAAACTGCACGCGAATTGGGCGCCAGTCATTGCCTGGATGGCGCGGACGCAACCTTAAAAAGGCAGTTGCGAAAATTCGGTGGCATGGATTATGTGATCGATACCACGGGAATTCCCGAGGTGATACTCACCGGCTTTGACGCACTGCGCGCGCGCGGCACCTTGCTCTGTCTCGGCGTGTCCTTCGCGGGTAGTAAACTGCCGCTGGACCTGGCTAGCCTACTGATGGGGGGCAAGCGCGTGCGTGGTTCAATCGTGGGCGATGCCGTGCCGACAGAATTTATTCCACAGATGATCGAATATTATCGCCGGGGCTTGATGCCGCTGGATAGACTGGTAAAAACCTATCCCTTTGAGAAAATCAATACTGCGCTCAACGATGCGAAAAGCGGTGTGGCGATCAAACCAGTGTTAATAATGTAAATTTATTAGGTGGTATTTTTTCAGATGGTTTGGCTAAAAAATGCTGTATTTTTGGCCTTTAAAGGAATATCCATTTAATTTGAAGTTGTGGCGCAGATTCCGTGCGGCCATTAATTCCGAACTGGTTGTGCCAGTAGCTGTATTCGATTCCGGCGAACAATCGGTTTTCCCGTGAGCGCTGAGAGGGACAATTTGGGAGACAGTTCTCCATAGTAGCTAGACTGTCCAGTTTCGGGTCGAGTGCCGTCGATAAAAAAGAAGAGGTCGCCAACTTTGTTTACCTGAACATATTCAAGGGTGGCTATATTGCGTGACTTGCTGTCGGGCTCATAGTCTTCGCCATGCAGCCATTGAAGGTTACTGCTTTGAAACTAAATGAAATTGGATGCGGATGCGCCCGGACACAAGGCGAAGGTAAATAAAAATAGATAGAATAGCTGGCGACGATGCACTGAGTCTTGCTGACTTTACTATATTGCTATGATGTTAGGGCTGTAGCTTTATGCATCCAAGCCGTAAATGTACCTACCTTGCACAATAATGAGGCAGCACTTCCGGTTAGAAATCGCGAGAGCGCGACTGGGTGGCGTGTTAGAAAATTACTCTGGCATCCGCTCATGTGCTTGCCCATTCTTAGGAATCGTTGTCCATGACGAACTTGATAGAACTATTACTTGAACGCTTGAAAGACAGCCAGCTGGTATGCGGTGAGGCGCTCTCCGAGCGGGTTGTTAGCTTCTGGGATGCATCACCAACCCAGGCAAAAGTGCTCGTTTTTGCACGTTCAACGGCTGACGTCAGTTACGTGTTGCGTGTGTGTCACGCACTTGAGCAATCGGTGATAACGCAAGGCGGTTTGACGGGTTGCGTGGAAGGGGCAGTATCCAGTGCAGCAGACGTCATACTCTCCTTGGAAAAAATGAACGTCATTGAAAGTATTGACGAAGTGGGCGCGACGGCAACCGTGCAGGCCGGTGCGGTTTTGCAGCGTGTGCAGGAGTCTGTTGCAGAAAAGGGCTTGTTGTTTCCGCTTGATCTTGGTGCGCGCGGCTCTTGCACGATTGGCGGCAATGTTGCGACCAACGCCGGAGGCATCAATGTAATTCGCTATGGCATGATGCGAAATCTGGTGCTGGGTTTGGAGGCGGTGCTGGCGGACGGCACGATTGTCCGCTCCATGAACCACATGCTGAAGAATAACGCGGGCTACGACTTGAAACAGTTGTTTATTGGCAGCGAAGGCACTTTGGGCGTGGTGACTCGGGTCGTATTGCGGCTTTTCCCGCAATCGCGAAGTAGCAATGCAGCCTTGGTGGCCTTGAATGACTTCGCCAGTGTCGCGGCACTGCTGCAGCAACTTCAGGCGAGTCTGGGCGGCACCCTGTCAGCCTTCGAAGTGATGTGGGGTAGTTACTTCCACGCGGTTACCGAGCCCGATTGGCATCGTGCGCCCATGTCGCGTGAGCATCCGTTTTACGTCATGCTTCAGTCCGATGGTGGCAATCCAGAGGGCGATAAAGTTGCGTTCGACAATGTGCTTGAGCAGGCACTGGAAAGCGGACAGATTGTTGACGCCGTGATTCCAAAGTCTGAGGAAGAGCGCCGTGAACTGTGGAATATTCGTGAAGATTTCGAAGCCATATTGAGCCCCAAGCCGGTCTACTTGCATGACGTAAGTTTGCCCATCAAAGACATGGATGCCTACGTGAAATTGGTATTGGACGGAGTGCAGGCACGTTGGCCGCAAGGGCGCTGCTATGTGCTGGGGCATATCGGCGACGGCAACATCCACTTTTTTACTGCACCGATGCAGAAAGGGGGCTGGCATGAAGAAGTTGACGGTGTCGTTTACGCGCCTCTAGCGCAATTTGGCGGGTCTGTTTCTGCTGAACATGGCATAGGCAACGAAAAATTGGAGTGGCTGAGACGCAGCCGTAGCCTTGAAGAATTGGGGGTTATGTACAGTTTGAAGAAAGCCCTGGATCCGAAGAACATTCTGAATCCGGGTATTGTACTGGCGTAGTGGGCATTCGTGTGCGAAGTTTTGCGCGGGGTTCAGTCAGAAACGCTTCACTTATTTCGGCCCATACAAAAATGCCACTCAGTCGGCTCGCATAAGTAATGCGTTGCGGGCGTGCTGGGTTTCATCCAATAAAAAGTAATTTCGAATTGCCAGCTTGTCCTGAAGCGCGTAGTTTGGCCGCTCTTTTAAAAATCATTAGGGAGTGCCTGATTGAAATCAATCAGTATTCGTCCGCGTTTTAGCGAAACCGATGCTTTGGGTCACATCAACAACACCTCAATTGCCGTCTGGTTTGAGGCTGGGCGTGTGGAATATGTTGACGGTTTGCTGGCTGATATTCAGGGCGGGATACCGACCTTGTTTATGGCAACCCAGACTCTGGATTATATTGCAGAAACTATTTTCGGCGTGGACGTACGCGTAGACGCGGCCATCCTAAAGGTGGGAACTAGCTCTTTTACCGTGGGATGCCGTATGTACCAGAGTGATGTTCTCAGTATACGTGCGAGTGCCGTTCTCGTGTTTGTTGACAAACAAACGCGAAAGTCTGTGCCGATGCCAGATGACATGCGCGCTATGCTGACCGCAGAACTGGAGCCCGATTGGTTGTAGCTGTCTAGTTGTCAGGCAGCAGGGCAGCTTCCTGTTGCCGGCGATAGTGGTTGGGTGGCACGCCCGTCCAATTGCGGAAAGAGCGGATAAATGCGCTAGGCTCTGAAAAACCCAGACGATAGGAAATTTCCTGTACGCTGTGTTCAGTTTGCTGCAGAAATTCAATGGCGGTATCTCGCAAAAGCTCGTTACGTATCTGGCGGTAGTCGCAGCCTTCCTCGCGCAGTCTGCGTCGTAGGGTTTGCGGGGTCAGCCCCAACGATGCGGCTATCTGCTCATAACTAGGGTTGTTGGGCAGAGATTTCTTAATATAGCGTCGAATCTGTTCCGTGTAACTCTTTTGCCTTGTTGGCATAAACAGTAAATTGTAGGGCGCTTGCCGAATGAGGCTGTCTAGCTCTTCGCTGGTTTTGATAATAGGTAAATCGAGCACTCGTTGCTCAAAAATCAATTCACTGACATTGCCATCAAAACGCGTCGGGCAGAAAAAGAGATAGTGATATTCGTCGCGATGTTTCGGCGGAGGGTAGTGGCAGTTAACGGTCAGTAGGGGGATGGGGGTGCCCACCAACCAACTTAAAAAACGGTGGGTTAGCATCAAATGTTGTTCGAATACCCAGGTTGATTGCGGGTAGTTGGGGTTGGGTTGCATCTGGTAGCGAACAAATTTCCCGTCGATTTCGCAATGTAATGAATGGCCGGTTTCAAACAGCGATAAAAAGGCAATATTGCGCTGGATGGCGGTTCGCAAATCCTGGGCTTCAGCTACGTACTGGGCCATCGTTTGGAAGGTGCCAAGCTTAACTTTGCGTGGAAAATGTCCACAGGATTCGTCGTCGCAGGTACGCATGGCTAAACGACTGAGTTGAGAAAATTGTCCGATGGATATGCGGGATTTCCCCTCGTTTACTGTGCCAGGAGATATTCCAGCCTTACTTAATAGCGCGTCGCGGCTACAGTGTGGCAGGTCGAAGTGCTCAAGCATGGCCTGCACAAAACATACGGAAATGGTGCGACTGTTCACTGCTCTAGTTCTCCGGCTACGCTGATGACATCGGGTGATTTATCGCGAGTTCGTTAGGTTATTTCATGGTTTCATTTGTAACAAAATGTCTATCATATGTCACGGGTTGTCATTGTTGCAAAATTGTCTGACACGGATGCTACCTCAGCTTGGAAATCTCTGCGTCTGTGCTCACAGTAAAGCAATGCAAGACAGGCGCTTAATGGCCAGAACTGAACCAAAAGGAGCATATTATGGATTTGAAGGACAAGATTGCGGTTGTTACTGGCGGCGCGTCGGGCCTAGGTGAGGCCACAGTTCGAGCTTATGCGGCGAAGGGTGCCAAAGTTGCTATTTTTGACCTGAATGAAGATCGCGCCAAAACCATCATTGATGAAGTAGGCAGTGACATGGTCGCCTTTTTCAAGGTGAATGTGTCTGATGAAGCGTCGGTAAAAGCGGCAATCGATGGTGTTATGGCCAAGTTTGGCGCCATTCATATTTGTAATAACTATGCAGGTATAGGCAATGCGGCCAAGACCCTGAATAAAAGTGGCCCGCTGCCGCTAGATTCTTACAAAATGGTGATTGAAGTTAACCTAATTGGGACCTTCAATGTGGCGCGTCTGGCGGCAGAGCAAATCGCTAAAAACGAACCCTATGACGGAGCCAACGCACGCGGCGTTATTATCAATACCGCCTCTGTTGCTGCCTATGAGGGCCAGGTTGGCCAAGTCGCTTACAGCGCATCCAAAGGCGGCGTAGTGGGCATGACCTTACCGATGGCGCGTGATCTCGCGTCTTACGGTATTCGTGTCAATACGATTGTGCCGGGTCTGATCCATACGCCTCTGTTTGAGATGTTGCCTGAAGAAGCCTATAAATCGCTGGAATCGACAGTGGTAAACCCCAAGCGTTTGGGCCGCCCTGACGAGATAGCGCATGTTTCGGTGATGATTGCTGAAAATGAGTATATGAACGGAGAATGCATTCGGCTAGATGGTGCAATCCGCATGCAGCCTCGATAGCCGGCGCGCCCTGCCTCTGATTTAACTGTTTGATCTACAGGGAAGTAAACGCTTGTGGCAAAGCTGGAGGCTATAGAAAGATATAGCAGTACACAGCCAAGAGACCCGAATAGCAATCACACAGACGGTTGGGATCCCCAGCTGGCGAGTACCGCCATCGGGTTTATCGATTTCAACACGCCGGACGGGTGAGGGCTCATACCGTCTTGTTGTCAGTTCGGTCGTCACCCGTGCCGAGTGGCCAGCTCTTGCTGCCCATATGGGAAATTCGTCGATGGTCATGCCATCAACGCCCGCAGCCCCTTTGTTGGCTTGAACGCGCTTCCATTCCGCGGAGAGGTTTTCGCGGTGCAGCACGCGCTCAAATAGATCGTTACCAAAGGCTGGCTTCAGGTCACTACACTGAGTCACGTCATCGTCGGGCGGCGTTCGTGCGCTCAAGTGTGACAAGGCTCCTCCTTTATTCTCAATGTTCAGGCCTTCACCGTGTATCAGCCATTACGCTGACCGTTGGGCTACTATGCCTTCTGATGCCTTCTGCTTAATCACTGCCAAAGTTGCCCCTGTCAGCGTTATCGGTTTGCATCGAGTTCGCTCTACATTGGCGATGCACCCAACGGAGCCAAGGCACTTATTAACCAGATGAGGGCGTCAGTTCAGAAAATGTATGGCTGTGCCCGGCTTGTAATAAATATACATTTGTAGTCGAAGATGCGGAAGATACCTGCTACTTGTGTTCATGCGAGGAAGCTCTCACCGAGTGCGAAAGTTGTTTAGAGCTTGATTTCGAAAGCTCCTTTGACGACGTGGATTATGGAAACATGCAAGGTTTTGAGCAGTGGCAAAAAATATTTAGAGGCTGTGTTTCTCAGTCTGAAAATGAAGATCTGTACCATTACTACTATTGAGAAGCTAGCAAGCGTGTTATGTCGGAACTCCGTTCCAACGCTTCGCAGTTCCACTTCGTCCGCATACACGGGCGTTATATGTAGTACAACAGCAAGGCACTTTAAAATAGCGCTTAATAAATCCTCTAAAAAGCGCTCTAATCCATAACTACCAGAGGCTGTAAGATGAAGAGGATACTTTTAGTGTTTTCGTCAAACGTCTACGCCTATACAATAGGGGGCGCATATGCATCTCTTATTAGTTGTAAG
>JBLHMO010000153.1:0-6980 GCA_047622145.1 Paracoccaceae bacterium
GCAGTGATGCCTCAGCCTACGTAACCGGTCAGGCACTAGCGGTCGATGGCGGTCTGACGGTGCAGTAGTTCCAGGCAGCAATTAACCATCAGCCGTCCCAATACACTGCAAAAGTTGAGTCGAAAACATGACCAAACACCTTGAAGCCAGGGTCGACCCCATCACCGAAGATGAGGACTTCATCGCCCGCGCGTTAGAAGAACTCAGTCCGCCCGCGTTGATCATGTCGATCGTCCATATGACCGGCAACACTGATCTACTCAAGAGCAAACTTCGGCCCCGGGTGATGGATGTGGTTGAGGCCTCAACGCAAAAAGAACCGCTTGAAGAGGGTAGCCTAACACTTGAACAAGCCGCAGAAATTCGCAGCCACGCAGCAGAGGCCATTCGGGCATACCGTGATGGTGGCTGCGAACTGCCCACGCTGTCGGACGATGTGATCAATGAAATGCTCGACTTTATGAGCGGGCACCATCTGGACGGCGACTACCGCGAGTTTATCAAGGAAGAAATTGCCATTGATGGCGTTGATCATCGTGGTGTTGAGCTTGAAAAGCCGAATATGAAGGCGCGCGCCGCTAACTTCCCCGTGGTCATTATTGGCGCTGGCATGGGTGGCCTGCTCGCCGCCATTCGTCTCGACGAGGCGGGAATTCCCTGTACCGTTATTGAAAAAAACCCGGCCATCGGCGGCACTTGGTACGAAAATCGGTATCCCGGCTGCCGGGTCGATGTGCAGGGCCACAGTTATAGCTATTCCTTTGAACCCAATCACGATTGGAGCAGCCATTACCCCAAGGCAAAGGAAATTCACGACTATTACGAGCACTGCACCGACGAATACCGGATAAGAGATAAAATCCGCTTTAACACGGAAGTGGAGTCGGCGATCTATGATGACACGAACCACCGCTGGACGGTGACGGTCGTTACTGTCGAGGGCAATCGCGAGCAACTTGAAGCCTGCGCGGTGATCAGCGCCGTAGGGCAACTGAATCGTCCCAAGTTACCCGCCATTGAAGGCCTGCAAAACTTTGCCGGGCCGGTGATTCACTCCGGTGCCTGGCCCAAAGGCTGCGATCTTTCCGGGCAGCGCGTGGCGGTTATCGGCTCGGGTGCCAGCGCCCTGCAGATTATTCCGGAAATGGCGAAGGCCGACTCGACTCTGCTGGTTTTTCAGCGCTCCCCGGCCTGGATGTTCCCCAACCTGGGCTATCACTCCCCGGTCACCGACGCCCAGCGCTGGGCTCTGAAGAAGCTACCCTACTATTCCAAGTGGTATCGTTTCTGGTTGTTTTATTCCGCCACCGAAGGGGTTTTTGCCAAAACTCAGGTCGACCCGGAATGGAACAGTCCGCTTTCGGTGAGCGCGTCAAATGAAGAAATGCGTATCTTGCTGACCGAGTGGATCAAGTCGCAGATCGATGCCCCTGAGCTGGTAGCCAAGCTGGTACCCGACTATCCGCCCTTCGGTAAACGAATTCTGCAGGACAATGGCTGCTATCTGCAGGCCCTGAAACAGGACAACGTTGACCTGATTACCGATGGTATTGAAAAGATTGTGGAAAACGGCATTGTCACTCACGACGGTATCTTGCACGAAGTCGATAGCATTGTCTGCGCCACTGGTTTTCACGCGAACCGCTTCCTATTTCCAATGAAGGTTACAGGCCGCAATGGCATTGACCTCAACGAACAATGGGAAGGCAACAACGGCCGCGCCTACTTGGGCATCACGGTGCCCAACTTCCCCAACCTTTTCTGCATCTACGGCCCCAACACCAATCTGGTAGTGGCCGGCAGTATTGCCCACAACGCGGAATCGCAGGTGAATTACATTTTGCACAGTTTCAAACTGTTATTTGAAGCCGGCAAAGACGCGATGGATTGCCGGCAGGACGTACACGATGATTACAACAACCGTGTCGACGAGGCCAACGAAGGTGCCGCCTGGGGCTGGCCCGGCGTCAATAGCTGGTACAAAAATGATCGGGGACGTATTACCGCCAACCTGCCTTTCAGAATTATTGAGTACTGGCGTATGACTAAGCAGACCAACCCGGCTGACTACCATTTTTATTAAGCTGCAAAGGCCCACGCTGACCTGTCATCGCGCAGGACGGCGTCGACTGTTCAAACGGTTTTGACAAATTAACGCGGCCAGACCCACGTAAAATCAGGACCACATTCAGGTCACTGCCCTGCTCCACTCAGAGAACGCACTCCTCCTAAGATTCCTATAATAGTCAGCGGATACTAAATTCCTACCAAGATTGAACAAATTAGATACAGCTGCATGGGTACCCAGAAATCGTCGAGCCTGTGCGATTGACTTGAACTTTCGCATGCCCCGCTCTCGAACACTGGTCACTTCATGCGATTGCTCTACCCTATTATTGCCATACCGGGATTTGTCGTGGATGGACTTCCCAGAGCTTGCTAGACACCAAATAACGTTAGAATCTAGTTCTACGAGAGGTGTTTATGAAGTCCAAGCGTTACACAGATGAATTTAAGAGAGAAGCCGTCAAGCAGGTCACTGAGCGCGGTTATTCTGTCGCCGATGTCGCCCAGCGCCTTGATACAACTACTCACAGCTTATACGCGTGGCTTAAGAAATTTGGCGAACCTAATCCCCAGTTCTCAGACAAAATTGACCTCTCGGCAGAGAATGCTCGGCTTAAGTCAGAGCTGAGGCGCATGACGGAGGAACGCGACATCCTAAAAAAGGCCGCAAAGTACTTTGCCAGCAACCCAGAGTGAAGTACGTCTTTATCCGCGATAATCAACATGAGTTCCCTGTCCAAGCGATGTGTATCGCCACTTAGCTATCAATGGCGGTAAGGCGCTGCAACGTGTGGTATTTCAGGCTCTGAAGTGGAACGAAGAACTGCTTTTAGGTGGGGTACGTTCCTTATAAAAACTGATTGAACGCGAGGGGCTTCATGCGTGCAAAACGTACCGGCTGCCCAAGCTCGCCTTCCTCGCGCCGGATATTATCGACGCGATCATTCACGGCGATATTCCCGAAACGCTCACCCTCGAGCGCCTTAAAAAAGAGTTTCCAAGCGATTGGAAAGCCCAACGCCGGTACTTCGGCATCCACTAAATCCCGTTCACTGACCGTCAAACTACCGATTGGGGATTTGGGGGCCATTTACGCTCTCTCACGGTCAGACGACGACTAACCCCAAAAACGCAAAAAGCCCGCAATTTGCGGGCTTTTTGGGCTATCTACTACTGCTGCCTCAGCAGACTGCACTAGTAGACGACTGTATGGCGGAGAGGGAGGGATTCGAACCCTCGATCCAGTTTCCCAGATATACCCTTAGCAGGGGCACGCCTTCAGCCGCTCGGCCACCTCTCCAAAATCGTCAATATGTCGTGGGAATTGACTAAAAAATAGCCGCTCCCCGCATATCAAAAACGCGCGGCATGATAACACACTGAGGGAATATGCACAGCGATGTGGCGCGATTGAGAGCGGATCAATCGCTACTTTCGGTAGTGAGGCCGCCCTCTTTCTGAATCTTCTCGTAGACTTCCTGTCTGTGAACCGACACGTCTTTTGGCGCTTCAACGCCAATTCGCACCTGGTTTCCTTTTACGGCAAGTACTGTGACAGTGACTTCATCACCGACAACCAGAGTTTCACCGATACGGCGGGTGAGGATTAACATTCAACTTCTCCAATAGCTTCGTCCCAGAATGCAACTACCCATCCTTGAGTTTCTTTGATTTCCTTAAGTCATTCCTCGACGGGGGTCTTCTCAAGCTCAAACCCGTCATGCAAGGCTCTGACCGCTAATTCCAGATATTTTTCGTCGACCACGACCGAGATTTTAATTTCAGAGGTGGTGATCATCTGGATGTTAATACCCTCTGCTGCAAGAATTTTAAACATCTTACTGGCGATTCCAGCGTGCGAGCGCATACCCACACCTACCAGCGACACCTTGACGATTTTCGCGTCAGTTTTTACGTGCTCAGCGCCAATCGAGCTCGCAACTTCTCTCAATACCGATTCTGCGCGCTTTAGATCATTGCGGTGCACCGTAAATGTTAGATCAGTTTTGCCGTCGTCGCCAACGTTTTGCACTATCACGTCAACTTCGATGTTGTTGTCACCTATGGGGGCCAGTATCTGCGAGGCAACGCCGGGCTGATCCGGCACTCCCATCACAGTCAACTTGGCCTCATCCCGATTAAAGGCAATACCTGCAATAGACGGCGCTTCCATCTCCGATTGTTCCTCTAAGCTAATCAGTGTTCCCGGCCCTTCCTGAAAACTGTGCAGCACACGCAGCGGCACATTGAATTTTCCCGCAAATTCTACCGCCCTTATCTGCAGCACTTTCGAGCCCAGACTGGCCATTTCCAGCATTTCTTCAAAGGTTATGTGATCCAAGCGACGAGCATTCTCTACGACTCTTGGGTCGGTCGTGTAGACGCCATCTACATCCGTATATATCTGGCATTCATCCGCTTTCAATGCAGCAGCAATCGCAACAGCGGTGGTATCAGATCCACCACGCCCAAGCGTGGTGATGTTGCCTTCTTCATCCACACCCTGAAATCCTGCCACAACGACGATACGACCGGCATCGAGGTCTTTACGTATAGCCTGATTGTCTATTTGACGAATTCGCGCCTTTGTGTGGGCGTTATCCGTCAGTATGCGCACTTGTGCACCGGTATAGGAGCGCGCGCCGTAGCCACGCGCTTCCAGCGCCATACTCAAAAGCGCAATTGTTACCTGCTCACCCGTCGATAGCAGTACATCCAATTCTCGCGGGTTTGGATGTTCGCTCAGCTGGTTGGCCAGCTCAACAAGACGACTGGTTTCGCCGCTCATGGCGGACACCACAACCACGATATCGTGGCCTTGATCGCGAAAATTGCCAACCTTTTCGGCAATAGCGGCAATACGCTCCGGCGAACCCACCGACGTACCGCCAAATTTTTGAACTATGAGACTCATTTACATTTTTCCAAAAAGAAGCCCTCGCTGTCGCCTGCACCCAGACGAAGCGCTATCACTACCCCAAGGCTCAGCCTTTGCTGCCAACGTACAGCACAGCAACCGCCAAGGCGTTATTCAGCTCAGCAGGATTATCACCACCGCCCTGCGCCATATCGGGACGACCACCACCTTTGCCGCCGACAATTTCAGCCGCCTGACGAATAATATCGCCGGCCTTAAATCGATCGGTCAGATCCTTGGTAACACCGGCCACCAGCGCAACTTTGCCATCGTCTACCGCCGCCAACAAGACCACGCCAGACTGAATTTTGTTCTTTAGCTGATCTAGGCTACCGCGCAAAGATTTAGCGTCAGCCCCTTCAATTTTAACGGCCAGCACCTTAACCCCATTCACATCCACCGCTTCAGCGATCAGATCTTTGCTGACTGCTGTTGCCAGCTTGGCCTTCAAGCTGTCCAGCTCTTTTTGCAGCTCTCGGTTACCCGTTACCAGCTGCTTGAGCTTGCTGTCGAAAGTGTCAGGCGTAGCTTTCAATGCCGCCATTGCTGCTGACATTTGCTGACGCTCAGCGTCTATGTCGGCCAGCGCATTGGCACCGGTAAGCGCTTCAATACGACGCACACCCGATGCAACGCCGTACTCTGCACTAATCCTAATCAGGCCGACATCGCCGGTACGCGACGCATGTGTGCCACCACAAAGTTCGACCGAAAAATCTCCGCCCATGCTCAGAACGCGCACTTCGTCGCTGTACTTCTCCCCGAACAACATCATGGCACCAGATTGTTGGGCGCTTTCAATGTCCATCTCGCGGGTTTGTACAGTGCTATTGGCGCGAATTTCTCGGTTGACGATGGCTTCGATTGCTGCCACCTGCTCAGGACTCAGCGCTTCGGGGTGGGAGAAGTCAAAGCGCAAGCGCTCTGCATTCACTAGCGAGCCTTTTTGAGCAACATGCTCGCCTAGCACCTCACGCAGCGCCGCGTGTAACAAATGGGTGGCCGAGTGATTGAGGGCCGTTGCTTGTCGAATATCCGCTTTCACTTCAGCGCGAATTCGGTCGCCGACTTTCAAGGAGCCACTGACCAAACTGCCGTGATGCAAATGATGGTCACCATTTTTCTGGGTGTCGAGCACTTCAAAACGGCAGCTGCTGCTGTCGAGCAGACCCGCATCACCAACCTGACCGCCCGCCTCTGCATAAAACGGTGTTTGGTCGAGAACCACAAAACCCGCCTCGTCTGCATTTAGTCGAGTTACCGGCTCACTGCCTTTATACAGGGCAATAACCTCGGCCTCGGCTGCTAGCGCGTCGTAACCACAAAACTGAGTGGCACCGGCAATAGCCAAGTTCTCACCACCGGCTATTTTGAAAGAGCTGGCTGCACGAGCACGCTTGCGCTGTGCATCCATGGCCAGCTCAAAGCCGACCATATCCAGTGTAAGGTCTTTTTCGCGTGCGATATCAGCCGTCAAATCGACGGGGAAGCCGTAAGTGTCGTACAGACGAAAAACGGTGTCACCGGGAATTACGCTAGCGCTTAATCCTTCAAGATCCTGCTCAAGAATGCGCATCCCCAGATCGAGAGTCTTTGCGAACTGCTCCTCTTCATTCAGCAGGGCCTTTTCAATACGCGACTGCAGATTGCGCAGTTCGGGGTAGGCCTCGCCCATTTCTGCGGCCAAGGGGCCAACCAACTTATGAAAGAAGGGATCGACTGCGCCGAGCTTGTTGCCGTGCCGGGCGGCGCGCCGAATGATGCGGCGCAAAACATAGCCCCGACCTTCGTTTGACGGCATAACACCGTCGGCAATCAGAAATGCGCAGGAGCGAATATGGTCGGCAATAACGCGCAGCGAGGTATGCTCGAGATTGGATTCGCCCACCACCGCGGCGGTAGCGCCGATCAGGTTCTGGAATAGATCAATTTCGTAGTTGCTGTGCACGCCCTGTAAAACAGCCGCGACGCGTTCCAAGCCCATACCGGTATCAAT
>JBLHMO010000154.1:0-6930 GCA_047622145.1 Paracoccaceae bacterium
GCGCGCGGTTTTGTACCCCAGTAAAATCCACATCTCGCGCTCGCTCCGTAAAATACTGCAGCGACGAGAATTCACTGTTACCTTTGATAAAGCCTTTCGCCGAGTCATTAGCGGCTGCGCGACGCTCGACCAGTCCCGCTCCGGCACGTGGATCACCACCGACATGATCAACGCCTATATCCACATGCATGAGCTAGGGTGGGCGCATTCGGTAGAAGTATGGCAGGGGCATGAGTTGGTCGGCGGGCTTTATGGCATGTGCGTGGGGCGCGTATTTTTCGGCGAGTCCATGTTTAGTCGCGCCAGCAATGCATCCAAAGTGGCATTGGCCACGCTGTGTCAACGTCTGCACCGTCACGGTGTGGAGTTAATTGACTGCCAAGTAGGCAATCCTCATATTTATTCGATGGGGGCGGAAGATATCAGTCGGCAAGAGTTTTCCCAACGACTCAATGCACTAGTCGATTTGGCAGTAGCAAGCGCGGGTTGCTGGGCGCCAATACAAGAATTGTAGCTGCCTAATTGGGCGCAAATCAGCCATAAGCGCCTCACTCAGCGCAAAACTCAAAAAATCGACGGCAGTTCATTCGCGGACGTCGGCCCTGCAGAAATGGGCTATTGGGGGATAGTTGGCAAAGCGGTGCCTTTCTAGATATGAAAGTGCAACTTGCCTACTCCAATCATCTATACTATTAGCTACTCTCAACACTTCAAATAAAGGCCTTGCAGTGGCTAGCCTTGAAGATCTGAAATTATATCAAACCAACGCCCACTCCTGCAGCTACCTGGACGAGCAGGCGATAACGGTATTCATCGATCCAGATACCGCCGTCGATAAGGCGCTGTACTCGCAGCTGTCCCGCCACGGCTTCCGCCGCAGTGGCCAACACTTATATCGGCCACACTGCGAAAGCTGCCGGCAATGTATTCTCGCGCGAATTCCTGCAGCAAATTTTTGCTTCAATCGCAGTCAAAAACGCTGCTTTAGGGGCAATAGCGATCTTCGTGTTGAGATAGACGCCATCTCTGATATGCGCACGGACTACCCGCTTTACGCACGCTATATCAGCGAACGCCACCGTGATGGCGATATGTATCCGCCAAGTGAAGATCAATACCGAAGCTTCCTAAGCGCTGAATGGGGAGTCACGCGTTTCGCCCGTTTTTACCGCGGTCAGCGGCTGGTTGCGGTGTCTGTGTTTGACCTGCTGGATGATGGATTGTCGGCGGTCTATACCTATTTTGACCCACTCGAAGAAAAACGTGGCTTGGGCAACTACGCCATACTTTGGCAAATAGAGCAGACAAAAAGCCTGGGGCTGGACTATCTGTATTTGGGGTACTGGATCAAAGATTGCCAGAAAATGAGCTACAAAATTAACTTTCGGCCTTTACAGCTGTACATCGATCGCCGCTGGCTGACTTTAGGCTAATAACCATAAAGCTTTCGCCTTGGCTGTCAGACGCTTTGCGCCCAAGCTCGTTTTAGGGCAAAATGCGCGCAGCAAAAATCGCGCACCCTAGCGACCGGGCAATCTACGGTACTTAGAACGGTCGCATAAGTCTTTTAGCAGAAATACTTTGAGGTAACGCCGCATGGCGAAAGAAGACCAATTCGAAATGGAAGGCGAAGTTATTGACACCCTTCCCAATACAACTTTCCGGGTAAAGCTGGAAAACGGTCACGTAGTGACTGCACATATCTCCGGCAAAATGCGCAAACACTATATCCGCATTCTGACCGGCGACAAGGTAAAGGTAGAACTAACGCCTTACGACCTGACCAAAGGCCGCATTACCTACCGCGCCCGCTAAGACGACATCAGCGCCCGTTAATGAACGGGCGCTTCCAACTCGGCTGGATGCTGGACCCTGAGTGCAATTTCACCGTCCACTACCGAAACGTGAACAACCCCACCCTTCTCCGCCAGATCGCCAAATAACACCATCTCCGCCAAGGGCTTCTTGATGTGCTCCTGAATGATGCGTGTCATCGGGCGAGCACCCATGAGCTTGTCGTACCCGTGTTCAACCAGCCATTCGCGGGCGTCTTCGTCCACATCAAGCGTGACCTGCTTGTCATCAAGCTGTGATTGTAGTTCGAACAGGAACTTGTCGACTACGGTCAATACCACGCCGGCTTCCAGCGGACTAAACTGAACGATGCTGTCGAGGCGGTTGCGGAATTCGGGGGTAAACAAGCGATTGATGGCTTCGAGAGATTCAGTACTATTGTCCTGCTCGCTGAAGCCCATGGAGCGTTTGCTCATATTTTCCGCACCCGCGTTAGTTGTCATGACCAGTATGACATTGCGGAAATCAGCCTTGCGCCCGTTATTATCGGTCAGCGCGCCGTGATCCATAACCTGCAACAACAGGTTGAACAGATCCGGATGAGCTTTTTCAATTTCGTCCAGCAAAATGACACAGTGCGGAGTTTTGGTGACGGCGTCCGTGAGCAGACCGCCCTGATCGAATCCGACGTAGCCCGGAGGCGCGCCAATTAAACGAGAAACTGTGTGTCTTTCCATATATTCGGACATGTCAAAACGCACCAACTCCAAGCCCAATATCTTGGCTAGCTGGCGACAGATCTCGGTTTTGCCGACACCTGTTGGACCAGATAACAGGAAGGAGCCAATGGGTTTCTGGGGTTCTTTCAGGCCCGCGCGCGCCAGTTTGATCGCGGCAGACAGCGTCGATATGGCTCTATCTTGACCAAACACAACCATTTTGAGGTTGTCCTCAAGCTTGGCGAGCGTCGTTTTGTCATCAGAAGACACTGACTTTGGTGGAATACGCGCTATCTTGGCGATTACGGCCTCGATATCGGCTACATCCAGTACGGTTTTGCGGGCATCTGCCGTCTGCAAGCGCTGGAAAGCACCGGCTTCGTCGATAACGTCTATGGCTTTGTCTGGCAGAAAGCGATCGTTGATATAGCGACTCGACAACTCAGCCGCTGCCTTCAGCGCCGCGTCGGTATACTCCACTTCGTGAAATTTTTCGAAGCGGGATTTCAGACCTTTCAATATACCGTGAGCTTCCTCAACACTGGGCTCAAGCACATCAATCTTCTGAAAACGACGGCTCAAGGCACGGTCTTTTTCGAAAATCCCTCGGTATTCCTGAAACGTCGTTGAGCCGATGCAGCGCATACGTCCCGACGCTAACAAGGGCTTGAGCAGATTCGAAGCATCCATAACGCCACCGGATGCTGCGCCGGCACCAATAATGGTGTGTATTTCGTCGATAAACAAAATGGCGCCCTCGCGCTTCTTGAGATCCGAGAGTAAGCCTTTAAATCGCTTCTCGAAATCCCCGCGATACTTGGTGCCGGCCAATAATGCACCAAGATCCAGCGAGTAAACCACGCTGCCTTTAAGGATGTCAGGTACCTCACCCTCAACAATAAGTTTTGCCAACCCTTCCGCAATGGCGGTTTTGCCAACACCCGATTCGCCAACGAGCAAGGGGTTGTTTTTGCGGCGGCGCGACAGTATCTGCGCGACCCGTGTTACTTCGTCCAGACGACCGACCAGAGGGTCAATGCGCCCTTCTTCGGCTTCCTTATTAAGGTTAACTGCGAATTGGTCTAAAGGTCGGTCAGAGCCAGTCTCGGCACCCTCTTCATCCGACTTAATACTGCCATCGACGGCCTGATCGTCTTCGGCAATGCGGGAAAGGCCATGGGTGATGTAGTTGATAACATCAAGCCTAGCAATATTTTGTTGCTTGAGAAAATAAACGGCCTGACTTTCCTGTTCGCTGAAGATGGCCACCAGCACATTTGCACCGGTAACTTCCTGCTTGCCCGACGACTGGACGTGAAATACTGCGCGCTGCAGTACGCGCTGAAATCCCAGGGTCGGTTGGGTTTCGCGCTCCATATCGCTTTCGGGAATCAAGGGAGTGGTGGCCTCAATGAATTCCACTAGGTCAAAACGTAACTGCCGCATATCGACGCCGCAGGCCACCAAGACCTTCTTGGCCGCCTCATTGTCGAGCAATGCAAATAACAGATGCTCGACCGTCATATATTCGTGGCTTTTGGTTCTGGCCTCTTTAAAGGCCTGACCCAGCGTGGCTTCAAGATCTCTGCTCAGCATAGCTGTGTACTACCTCTTAATCGCTGTCACTGCTTTCTTCAATTTCTGCTAGAAGGGGATGTTCATTCTTCTTCGCATATTGATTCACTTGTGCGGCTTTAGTTTCCGCAATATCTCGAGTATAGATGCCACAGAGGCCTTTGCCCTGAGTGTGCACCGTCAACATGATATGTGTTGCCGTTTGCCGATCCTTATTGAAAAAAACCTCTAGCACCTCCACGACAAACTCCATGGGGGTGTAGTCGTCATTTAGCAAGACGACGCGATACAGCGGCGGCGCCTTCTGCTCCGGTTCAATTTCTTGAACTGATAACCCGCCTCCGCCTTGAAAATCTTCTTCTTCGTCTTGGCTGAGTCGGATTGCCGACACTGAAAGACCGGAACTACTGAGTATACGTTGCATGATTCCGCTTAGATTGCATATAAGTAAATTTTACTATTCAGATACGCGTGGATATTGACCTTCCACTCAGTATCTGTATAACGTAACTCTACTAAGACATTGATCACGAAGGAAGTTATATAGCAATCGCGGTATTCAATGTCGCAGTGAGTGGTAGAGCTCGAGTATACCAAAAACCTGAGGCGGAAAAGTCATTATGCATACTGGCGTAGTTAAGTGGTTCAATAATGCCAAAGGCTATGGATTTGTAGTCGCAGAAAACTCCGAAGAGGATATCTTTGTTCACTACAGTGCGATAGACATGGAAGGCTACAAAACACTGAAATCGGGACAATGCGTGCAATTTGATTTGGAAGATGGGCCCAAAGGTAGTCATGCGGTCAACATCAAATGCCAGGAAGCAGCTGAAGTGAGCGAAAAAAAGGCAACGTCTTAAACCTTCCGCCAACACGCAACGCAAACGTCGAAAGCCAAAAAATCCGCGCGCGGCCTGAAATGACTTCGCGCGGACTTTGCCTTTTTTAGCTCATTTTCGAAATGATCGCTTTACCAAACTCCGAGCACTTCATCAGCTTGGCGCCGTCCATTAGGCGTTCGAAGTCATAGGTAACTGTCTTCGCCTGAATGGCTCCGTTCATACCGTCAATGATGAGGTCCGCAGCTTCGTTCCAGCCCAAATGACGCAACATCATTTCAGCCGACAGGATCAGCGAACCGGGGTTCACTTTATCTTGGCCTGCATACTTTGGTGCCGTGCCATGGGTAGCTTCAAACAGCGCCACCGTGTCGCTCAGATTGGCGCCCGGCGCGATACCGATACCCCCCACTTGCGCAGCCAGTGCGTCTGACAGGTAATCGCCGTTCAGGTTCAGCGTTGCAATAACACTGTACTCATCAGGGCGCAGCAATACCTGTTGCAGCATGGCGTCAGCGATGACGTCTTTGATGACGATTTCTTTGCCTGTATTCGGGTTTTTGATTTTCACCCAAGGGCCGCCGTCAATCAGCTCACCGCCAAACTCTTCCTGAGCCAGTTCATAAGCCCAGTTTTTGAAGGCACCTTCGGTGAATTTCATGATGTTGCCTTTGTGCACGATGGTCAGTGACGGCAAATCTTGGTCGATGGTGTATTGAATCGCCTTGCGAACGAGACGCTGGGTACCCTCTTCCGATACGGGCTTGATACCGATACCCACTTGTTGCGGGAAGCGAATCTTGGTGACACCCATTTCATCTTGCAGAAATTTGACGACTTTGTCGGCTTCTTCGGAGCCGGCCTGCCACTCGATACCCGCATAAATATCTTCAGAATTTTCGCGGAAGATAACCATATTGGTTTTGGCTGGTTCTTTGACCGGTGAAGGCACGCCTTCAAACCAGCGAACCGGACGCAAACAAACGTAGAGATCCAATTCTTGACGCAGAGCCACGTTCAATGAACGAAAACCACCGCCTACCGGTGTTGTTAGTGGGCCCTTGATGGCAACGACGTAGTCTTTGATTGCATCAAGCGTTTCCGCCGGGAACCAATCGCCGTCGTACAACTCGGCGGCTTTTTCACCCGTGTATATTTCCATCCAGCTGATTTTTTTGCTGCCACCGTAGGCTTTTTCAATCGCCGCATCGACAACCGCAATCATCACCGGAGTGATATCGACCCCAATGCCATCTCCCTCGATAAAAGGAATAATTGGCCGATCGGGAACGTTAAGGGAAAAATCCGTATTCACGGAAATTTTCTCACCCTCTGCAGGCACCTTGATATGTTGGTATCCCATTCTTCACTCCATGGATTATCTATTTTCAGTGTGAGGCCTGAGCGCCAGGTCGCGAAAACCGGCCCTCGCTTGGCTGTACGCCAAAAGGCGAAGTATCATAGCAACTTATAATGACTATTTCCTGCCTAATTCTATGAGTAAAGTTGTCCTATTCAACAAGCCCTTTCGCGTACTCTCGCAGTTTCGCAGCGATGACGGGCGTGAAACATTGGCAAAATACGTCGATATACCCGGTGTTTACCCCGCCGGCCGTCTCGATTTTGACTCCGAGGGCCTCATGGTTTTAACCGACGATGGCCAGCTACAAGCCCAAATTAGCCATCCGAAGCATAAACTACAAAAAACCTACTGGGTACAAATTGACGGTGATATTGACGAGCCTGCCCTACAAAAACTACGCAACGGCATTGTGCTCAATGATGGTTCGACACTCCCGGCTAACGTAAAAAAAATGGTGGAGCCCGATGGTTTGTGGGCCCGAATACCTCCCGTGCGCGTTCGCAAGGAAATCCCGACAAGCTGGATAGAAATCCAAATCAGTGAAGGTCGCAATCGACAAGTTCGACGAATGACCGCGCATGTCGGCTTTCCGACCCTGCGCCTGATTCGTGCGGCCATCGGTGATTGGAAGCTCGACACA
>JBLHMO010000155.1:0-6849 GCA_047622145.1 Paracoccaceae bacterium
CGCTCCCGAAGTTCAGCGGGTAGTATTTTCTTGTGATCGCATCCGTTATTGTAACGGCCTTTGTGCGGTATGCCAGAGTAGAGTTTGACGGAGAGCGTGTGACACCAGAAAAACCAACATTATTGCTTTTGGGTTGCGGCCAATTAGGTATATCGCTGGGCGAGCATTATCTGCAGCGCGGCTGGAAGGTTGTTGGTGCGCGCCGCAATGCCGATAAAGTACCCGCTGAATTTAGTGGCTTAGCCATGGATTTTTGCAATGCCGCTGCGGTTTTGCCGCTGAAGGACATCGTGGCGGAGTACGTGGTAATTACGTTGACACCCGGTGGCCGCAGTGAAGAGGCCTACCAGCGTATATTTGAAGAGGGCTTAAGCAATCTACTGCCGGCCTTGAATCGCGACTCGATTAAGCATGTGCTGTTTACCTCGAGCACCAGCGTTTATCACCAGAATGACGGAAGTGTCGTTGACGAGACGAGTCCAACCTTGCCGGAGACGTTCAGTGGCCGTGCGGTGTTGGCTGCTGAACGACTGTTAGCCGCGTCTGGCTTGCCGCACAGTCATATCCGCTTTGGTGGCATTTATGGCGGTGACAGCTTGCGTCTGGCGGAGCGTGTGCGCGCAGGAAAGTGCGCGCCCGCGGTCCCCGTGCATTATAGCAACCGGATACATCGCCTAGACTGTGTTCGGGTACTGCAACACCTGATTGACCGCCACCGTGACGGACGGGTACTGGAGAACTGTTATTTAGCGGTTGATAGCGCCCCCGCGCCAATCGCCGAAGTACATCGCTGGCTGGCCGAGCAAATTCAGGCTGAATACAAGGCTGACGCCGGCTACCAGCATATGGCCGGCAGCAAGCGCGGTAACAATCAAAGACTACTTGATAGCGGCTTTGAATTCCTCTACCCCGACTATCGCAGCGGCTATCAGGCAGTGCTTGCTCGCACATAGGCTTTGCTGAACAATACGCCCACAGATAGCGATGGATGCCTCATGACACATATTCTGGTTACTGGCGGTGCCGGTTACATCGGCAGCCACACGGTGGTCGAGTTGCTCAATGCCAACTTTGAAGTCACCATTTTTGACAATCTGGTGAACAGTAGTCGGCTAGTATTGGACCGTATTCAGCAAATTTGCGGCAGATCACCGGATTTTATCGAAGGCGACATCCGCAACAGTGCTGCCTTGGCGGCCGTTTTCCAGCGTAAACCCATAGACGCGGTCATTCATTTTGCCGGCTTGAAGGCGGTGGGAGAGAGCCTAGAGCAGCCACTGCGCTACTACGACTATAACGTCGGTGGCACCATCGTGCTTTGCGAGACCATGGCCGCGGCAGGCGTGCGCAAGATCATATTTAGCAGTTCGGCAACGGTGTACGGCGAAGAAGCGGCCGTGCCCTGCCAAGAAGACATGCGGCTGGGGCGTGCCACCAACCCTTACGGCTCTTCGAAGGCCGTGATCGAGCGGATACTGAGCGATCTCTGCGAAGCCGATGCCCGGTGGTCGGTTGCGGCGCTGCGCTACTTCAACCCCATTGGCGCGCATCCATCCGGTTTGATTGGCGAAGACCCCCAGGGCATTCCAAATAACCTGATGCCTTTTGTCAGCCGCGTTGCCGCGGGCAGACTTGCCGAGCTGGCGATTTTCGGGCGTGATTACGACACCCCTGACGGCACCTGTTTGCGTGATTACCTGCATGTGTCCGATCTGGCCGATGGCCACCACAAAGCCCTCAACGCGCTAGAAAATCCTGGCTTCCATGTGTTTAACCTAGGCACGGGGCGCGGCTACTCCGTACTCGAAATGGTAGAGGCATTCCAGCGTGTGACCGGCCAAACGGTGCCGCATCGTTTTGCGCCACGCCGCGACGGCGATTTGCCTGCTGTGTGGGCCAATGCCGATAAAGCCAAAGCTGAGCTTGGGTGGTCGGCCGATACCCCGCTGGACACCATGATGGAAGACATCTGGCGCTGGCAGAACGGTAATCCTGATGGTTACACTCAAAGCTGAATTACCGCGCTGCTGAATAAATAGAACACCCGCACAACAATAAGCAATAAAAGGGCAAGAGTATGAATCTGGTTTTATTCGGCGCTACCGGCGCCCTCGGTGGTGAATGTCTTCGTCAGGCCGTGGCGGCTGGTCATCAGGTGACCGTGTTGGTCCGCGACGCTGGCAAACTCCCGGCGGATATCCTAAGCAGCATTACCGTTAAGTCCGGAGATGCGCTCAATTCAAGTGCTGTAAGCGAATGCATTGGCACTGATGTCGATGCCGTGCTGTTTGCGGTAGGGGTTGTAAAAAATTCGCCACATAATCTTTGCACCGATATTACGGCCAATATCCTCGAAGTCATGCGCACAAAAGGCGTAAAGCGCTTTGTCTGGTGTGGCGGCGGTAGCACCTTGGTCTCTGAGGATGTTGTCGGTTTCGGCGAGAAATTTGTCAGTGGTTTTTCAAGCCTGTTCATGAAGAAAAAACATTACGACAAAGAGGCCCAATACCAACTGCTGGATAGCAATCGAGATATTCAATGGTGTGGCGTGCGGCCCCTGCAAATGAAAAAAGGGGCTCACAGTAAACAATATCGGCTCGGCTTTAATCGTTTTAGCGGGGCATCGAGTATCAGTTTTGCGGATTGCGCTGACGCAATGCTGACGATGCTCTCCGACGACAACTGGATTGGCAAGGCGCCGATTGTTCAGTATTAATCAGCGGGCCGTCCTACCCGCGCGCATTCCGAGCTGCCCATCCATTAAGTTATTGCTGCGTAAATTTTTCTGATCTGTTTATGCGTTAGCAGAAGCGCTCTATCTTGAGTATTTGCATCCCTTAAAGTCACAAGCCTCTAACCCGAGGCGTTATATAGTGTATTATTAAGGGAGGCAAAACCTAAGGAATAATACTAGCCGCAATTTTTGGGGCTTACCTAGACGGAAAATGAGATTCTATGCGATTAAAAAGCAAGCAGCTGGGTCAGGGTATGACCGAGTACATCATTATCGTTGCGCTAATCGCTATTTCGGCTATTGCGGTCTACAACATATTTGGCGACACCGTGCGCGGCCAGGTGGGTGATATGGCTGCTGAGTTGGGCGGTGGGGAGGCATCAGGGTCGGGTAAGACGGCAGGCGAAGCAGGTAAGCAAGAAGCCGGCAATAAGACCTACGGCCTCGATGATTTCAAGGCCGAAGAAAAGTAGTGACTAATCGTTTTTCTGCGAGGGGCGAGTAGTCGCCTCGCTAGGAAGGCCCTTTGGACGCCAGCGAGGCCAAGCGCTGGTATTCTCGTTGTTGTTTATGGCGGTAAGCGTCCTCACGATACTGGTGCTCTATAACCAAGGTTTGCTGCTGCGCCATAAAATGCAGAATGAAAATGCCGCAGATGCTGCCGTGTACAGCGTGGCGAAGCTCGATGCCAGGCACTTGAATATGAGCGCCTATCTGAACCGGGCCCTGGTTGCGAATGATCTTCTGGTCGGGCAAATGTCCGGGCTGGTGTCCAGCCTTCATCGCTACGCGATGATGGATAGGTTTGTTTCCTCGTTTCCGCTTTATAGAGTGCCGCTCGCGCCGTCTACGGCGACTATCGCCAACGTGCTCAGACCTGTAATCATGCCGGTATCCAAGGTGTTTGCCGCTATAGGAAAGCCGGTTGCTGCGGCGATGCCGGTCGTCGGTAAAGCCTCGGCGGGCTGGAATCAGGCGCTCGGGAAGTTTGAAACAATTTTCGCCATCGCTACGGCTGCCACCCAGTTTGCTGCGGCCCAGACGGTGGTGAAGGCGCATGCCAACCCCAAGCAAATCAGAGAGGGCGGCGGGCCGGCGGTAGCGCCCGTAGGCTATTTCTTTCTGGCGAGCCGTTTGGCACAAAACTATCGCAGCGGCGTAGTTGAGAGCGGGCCATTTTCGTTTAATGCTCTTGAAACTGCGTATCAAGTCGCCGCCGGTGAGTCTGACCCGCAGGGGGCGCATGTAAAGCGGTATTTGGAAGAAAATGAAGGCTTGATTGGCGCCTCCGTACTGACCCTTAACAAAAAGGGCGCTGGTGGTTCGGTCGGGATAAGTGCCGTCGCAAATCAAGTTCGGGCGGACGTTGATCCTTTTTACGAAAGTGACGTGGCGGATAATTCACATCGCTATGCCGCCTTAGTGAACCAGAGTCGCGGTGATTTTTTGCTGAATCGCGGACGCCGCTTAGGCCCTCCGGCGATCGAAGGCGGGTTTGAAGTCAACCTTGGCAGTGATGATGCCGGTGTCAGCTTAGGTAAGGCTGAGCTGCACTTTAAAGCGGGGATGGCGATAGAGACGGATGGCGGTAGCCTGTATCGCTGGAATACACTGCCAACTACTGCCACCGAGAAATACCAGTGGACATCGCTGGACGTGATAAGCGGGGTTCTGGACTTTTATGTCGAGATTCGTGTCACCTTGGCCGGCCTGACATCGCCCTGGCTTCCGCTTCCTGGGATGCCGTACATCAAGGGCGCCCCCCTTCCGCTAGGGGGCTCTTCGCACCAGTTTGTTGACAAAAAAACCGATCGTTTGCTGACCTTTCCGCAGTGGTTGGGCGGCGGCGTGCCGACCGCGGATTTAGACAGCGATGCATTGCCTGATGTACCTAGCGATCCTGAGGACATAGGAGGTGTTGACAGGGATGACGCAGGCGTTCTGCTGGGGGGTTATGGTGACGCGATAAGCCTCGATAAACTCTACCATATTCCGGTCTTGCTATGGATGGAAGTGCTGGGCCTGACGGGGCGGAATACGGGGCGCCGTCCAGATGGGGTCGTTACTGAGGGTGCTGGCGGCATGCCTTCTTTTTGGTCTATTGATGACGGTTTGCGGGACCAGCACCGCACCCCGTCCTATGCGCTGGCGGTTGTACAGGATATGGGTGATATGTCGACTACCGACAACTTCCCGGTTTCCGATAGTGGCTCCAGTAGCGTTAGTCGTGGCTTGATAGGACGCAGCTCTAGTGGAGGGGCTCCGGCGCAGCAGTTGCCTGCCTGGACTGACCTAACCTTGCAGACAAAAAGTGTCGGGGTTAAAGAAGCTGGATTTTTAAATGGCGCGGACAAACCCATGTTGAGCCTGAGTTCGGCCGAGCTATACCACAAACGCCGCGATACCAAGGAAAAGGCTAATTTGTTCAGCCCTTTTTGGGATGCGAGGCTGGTCGAAAACAGTCCGGTTGCCGTGATGATTCTGCGGGGTTTGCCCGATCCCGTGAATATGATGCGCTCCCTGGTGGCTAATGACCCCGTAGATTTGGCAAGGCGTTATCTCAAGGAGGCAAGTGAAGGCATGCTTGATCAGGCGACGGAGCTAGTGCCGCCGCCCTTCGATGGTATGGTCAAGGAGCTGGGCGAAAAAGCCTTGCCCTTTAACTGATGATTCGTGGGCGTGCTCGCATCCAATCTGGTCAGGCAATGACCGAGTTTATCGTGGTCGTCAGCGCCGTGGTGTTGCCACTCTTCGTCTTGGTGCCAATGCTCGGTAAATGGATTCATACTGGTTTCGCCGCCGATATGGCTGGGCGCTACGCTAATTGGGAGCGCACGGTCTGGTTTGACACGGGCGCTACGCCGGACGGCGCAGTAGATGAAGATAGCTTGGCAGAAATGAGTCAGGCAACGCTGGAGAAAACAGCCCTCACCCGATTTTTTGGCGGGCAGGGTGAGGTTCTGCATCAAACTCAGGTAGAGGGCAGCAAGCTTAAGCCGGGGGAGGTGGACGGCTTGCACACGACTCTGGATGGAGATGGCCTGTTTGTCTTAGCTGACATGCAATCCACAGAGAGCCAAGATGGCACGCCGGACGAACTGGATCTTGGCGTGTTCAAGATTACTGTCGGCCCTTACGATGTACTTGAAGCTTTTAATACAGCGGTAGATTTTGTGTTGACACCTTTTGACTGGCTCGGCATTACCGATGGCTTTGGGCGGATCAATCACACCTTTAAAGGCTATTTTGTTTCCAGCCTCAGTGTGCCGCTGAATCGTAGCGGACTGAGTGGTCAGGAATGTGGGCTGGCGGGCGGGAAAGCGGCCGGCAAAGCCAATGGTTGTGAGGGGGGGCATAGCGATATTGCGATAACGACCTACGGAGCGATCATTGCAGATGGTTGGAACGCGCAAAATGATGCACATTTTCGCGACCGTGTGGACGATTTCGCGCTGGGCACGATGCTCAATAACGAGGTGATCGAAACGGTAGGTGAAGTGCTGGACTTCGAGTTGTTTGGTGTTGCACTAGAGCCCACGATTGGCGGCTTGTTAACCGACGGCTTTGGCAGAGTGGGCATCAAAGAGATACCCGAAGGACTGCCTGAATGTAATTTGCTGGCGGGGGTTTGTCATTACTATCATGAACCCGACTAGTCTTACTGCAGGTTGCCGCTGCTCTGTGGCCATTCGTGGTTATGCCTTACTGCTGGCGGCGCTGCTATGCTCGAGTTTTTTGCAGGCCAGCTGTGACTTCGACGACTTTCCGATACCCGCCGGCATTGAACCCCAGTGGTTCATGCAAGGCATTGTCTACAACGGTGTAACACTCAATGTAAAAACCTTTAACGACGAAGGCCGTCAGTCGTCAGTGCAGAATTTTTATCGCAAGCGCTGGGATAAAGAATACGGCGAGAGTGAGATCGACGAGTGGCATCAATTTATTCATCTTGAAGACGGATGTTTGTATCAGGTGCAATCGGCCCAGGCCGGGGACCGCGTCTATGGCCGATTAACCCTGACACCGCTAGATGGCGACGAAGACAAACCGGTATTGGGCGCAGGCATAGATATGCCGGTCGACACGATGACCGTCATGGATATGCGCAGTGACGA
>JBLHMO010000156.1:0-6796 GCA_047622145.1 Paracoccaceae bacterium
TGCCTTTACCCACAAAGCTCTCACTACCGCTTTAGTAAACGCTGGTTTAACAAGCTGCCAATAGTTTGGCAGCTTACTTCCAAACCTTAAACAGAAGAATTTTTATCCTTATATAACAATAGTTTGCCTTTTTTCACAAGACTGGCACAAGGCTTGCAAAAGAACTGCTGAGACTACATTTATTTGGCGTTGCCGCTAATAGGCAGCCCCGCAGCAGGAAGCCTACAGCATGAATATCAAAACCATTCTCATTATAGTCGCGGCGCAAACCGTGTTGATTGTCTGCACCGTCGCCGGTACGTGGATGTTGTTTCTAAGCACACAAACATCCCTCCCGGTCGCTATTGAAGGCGAGGCTGAAGTAGCAAAAGACCGAAAAGCTGCCGCGCTGAAAAAAGACACCAAAGACCCCATTTACTACTCAGTAGAACCTGCCTTTGTTGTCAATCTGCAGGGCGAGGGCTCATCACGCTTCCTGCAAACGCAAGTCGAGCTTATGTCACGCGACCCTGTCGATTTCGAAAAAGTAGAGAAATACGGCGTTCGGATTCGCAATGATCTGCTGATGTTATTTGGCTCCCTCACACGCGACGAGCTGATACTGCCCGATGGCAAAACCAACCTTCAAAAAAGCGCTCTAGCCACTGTTAACGCCGTTCTCAAAGAAGAGAGCGGTAAAGGTTCGGTAGAAGCGGTTTATTTTGCCAAATTCGTGATGCAGTAAAGGAGTTCTCATCATGGCCGGAGTACTGGAGCAAGAAGAGATTGATGCGCTCATGGGCGGCCTGTCGTCAGGCGAGTTGGATACCGATGCTCAAAACGGAGACACTGCCGCAGCTCACAATTTTGACTTTTCAAAACAGCACTACGCGCTGCGCCGTCTGATACCTGCCTTGGAAGTCGTTCAATCCCAGTATGCCGATGCGATAAAGGCCAGACTCGCCCACATCTCGGCGGGCGTAGAGTCCGTGACTGCAGAAGCTATTCTCATTACCAGCTTGGCCGAACTGAGCCCACGGCTGGCGACACCGTGCCGCATTGCCAATATTAGCGCGACCCCGCTGGCTAGCTCACTCTTTATGGTGATCGATTCGGATCTCGTCTTCGACATGGTCAACCGCTATTTCGGTGGCAGCAGCAGTCTGCGTAAAACGCGAGCCGGCGAACGTTTTTCGGCAACGGAAACGCGCCTTTCCGATCTTGTTTGCGAAGAACTGGTCGCCGAGCTAGGTCCCGTTTGGCACAGCCTGATTGATATCAAAGCTGAAATAAAAGGCTGGGAATGCGATCCTCGATTTATTGACGAGCTCGAAGACGACGAAGCCTTGATTGTTACACGCTTCAATGTCTCTTTCGGTAATTCCGAAGGCGGCATCTGGCTGATCATTCCCTGGAACGCCATTGAGCCGGTGCGCGAAAAATTCAATGGTGTGGTACGCCAAAATAAGCGTGAAAACGACCCGCAATGGCATTCCAAACTGCTGCAGGGGCTCGATGCAACTGAAGTAGAACTCGTTGCTGTACTGGCCCAGTCGCGCGTCAAGCTTAAGCGCGCCCTGCAACTCAAAAAAGGCGATGTTATCGCGATCAATGACCCCAGCAACATTGCACTTCATATAGACGGCATCCCTGTAATGCGTGGGAGCTTCGGCACGCACGAGGGTCAAATGGCCGCAAAAATTACTGAAACCACACGCACCTCTCCGCCGCGAACCAAGTAAAGGACGAAAACCCATGAGCGAACCTAGCGATGCAGCTCCCGTTAAATCAGCAGCAATCGATGAAGTCACCGAGAGCCCCAACGTTGGCGGTAGCAGCGGCGGCGGCGATATGAACCTCGATATGCTGCTGGATGTAAACGTCACACTAGCCATTGAGCTGGGCAGGGCGCAGATCAACATTCGCGATCTACTCAAACTCAATCAGGGCTCGGTTGTTGATCTCGATCGCATGGCGGGTGAACCGCTAGATGTGCTGATCAACGGTACCCTGGTTGCCCGCGGCGAGATTGTCGTCGTTAAAGAAAAATTTGGGGTCATGCTGACGGAAGTCGTTAGCCCTGAAGAACGCGTACGCAGACTGAACTGAGCGAGGTAGGGATGAATCGTATCAGCGGCAACATAGCGTTTTTAGTTCTTAGCGCAAGCTCCGCAGCAAGTTCGCTTGCTGATGAAGCGGTGGCTGCGGCCACGCAGACTGCTGCTAAAACGCTGCAACCTCTGTCCTACGGCAGTGCACTCAACGTGATTGGCAGTCTGATCGTGGTGTTGGGCGTCCTGTTCGCAGCCGCCTGGGTAATGCGCCGCGGACAAGGTTTTATGAAACCGAAGGCCAGCCAAATTCAAATCGTTTCGCATCTTGCGGTCGGCGTAAAAGAAAAAGTACTGCTCCTGAAAATCGGTGAGGAAAATATTTTACTGGGGTGCAGCAGCGGCAATATGCGCTCCCTACATACTTGGCAGGGCGACATCCCGGATCTGCCCAAAGATGACAGCAGCAGCGGCGGCGGCGGCGATAAATTTTTCACCGTGCTGCAACAGCAATTGCGTCCACAAAACCTTAAACAGAGCGATCACAGCAACGACCAAGGGCCAACACAATGATGCGGTTGGCGCTTTTATTCGTGCTATTACTGCCGGGCTTGAGCTTTGCCGAATCTTTGGGTCTGCCGGCGGTGTCGTTGCAGACCAACGCCGAAGGTCAGCAGGAATACACCCTGTCTATTCAGCTGCTAGCCCTGATGACTGCGCTGACGCTGTTGCCCGCGATGTTGCTGGGCATGACTGCCTTCACCCGCATCATTATCGTTTTAGGTATTTTGCGGCAGGCTCTGGGCACAGGGCAGGCACCCTCTAACCAAGTCTTGTTGAGCATCGCGCTGTTTCTCACCCTGTTCATTATGTACCCGGTGTTTCAAGTGTCTTACGAACAGGCAGTAGGGCCTTATCTTGCAGGCGACATGACGTTTCCGGTCGCGATCGAACAAGGCTTTGCGCCGATTCGCGAGTTTATGCTGCAACAAACCCGCGAAGCCGATATTGCGATGTTTGCCGGCATTGCCGGCTTGGATGATTTTCAACGACCAGAAGACGTCCCGTTTTTTGTTCTGATGTCCTCGTTTTTGACCAGTGAGCTGAAAACCGCCTTTCAGATTGGATTTTTACTGTTTATCCCCTTTGTCGTCATTGATCTGGTTGTCGCCAGCGTACTGATGTCACTGGGTATGATGATGCTCTCGCCCATGCTGGTGTCCCTGCCTTTCAAAATTATGCTGTTTGTCATGGTCGATGGCTGGGTGCTGTTGATGGGCTCACTGGCCGCAAGCTTTTATACCTGAGGCGGATAAATGACCCCTGAAGATGTAGTCCATCTGGGCCATGAGGCCATGACCCTAGCGGTGTTGCTGGCAGCACCCTTGCTGCTGTCGGCACTAGCCGCCGGTTTACTTATTGGTATGTTCCAGGCTGCAACCCAGATTCAGGATATGACTCTGAGCTTCATTCCTAAGTTGGTGGTCTTTGTATTGGCACTCGGCTTGGCGGGGCCCTGGATGTTACGTCTGATGATGGATTTCACTATCGCGATATTTCAATCCATTCCAGCGCTGTCGGGCTAATCGCGATGATTACGGCGGCAATGCTAACAGACACTCAAATCAACACTTGGCTGGCAAGCGCCTGGTTGCCGTTTTTGCGCATTGGCGGTGCCGTTATTGCCGCACCCTTGTTTGGTTCCAACTATGTCCCTGTACGCGTAAGGCTGGCCATTGCACTGCTAACCGCCGGGCTTCTCATTCCGGTTTTGCCGCAGGCACCCGCCATTAATCCATTAGGCCTGGAATCCATTTTGTACGCCGCGAACGAACTCTTGATTGGTCTGTGTCTGGGTTTTCTTGTGCAGCTGGTGTTCGAAGCCGTCGTTTTCGCTGGCCAGACTATTTCCATGGGTATGGGTCTGGGCTTTGCAATGATGGTTGATCCGCAGCACGGTAGCTCGGTACCGATTCTTAGCCAATATTTGCTGATTATTACCCTGCTGATTTTTATGGCGATGGGAGGTCACCTCGAGTTTCTGGCATTGGTTGCCAACAGTTTCAAAATTTGGCCCGTTGGCGCAGCCGCGATTGGCCCTGATGCCTTGGGCTTGGTGATCGAGTGGGGCGGTGAAGTCTTCAAGGGCGCACTGCAAATTTCTTTGCCCGCGGTGATAGCGCTTTTAGTTGTTCAGATAGGCGTTGGTGTGATCAGCCGAGCGGCGCCGACCCTAAACCTGTTTGCGGTGGGCTTTCCCATCGCAATTCTCGTGGGCTACCTCATGCTTGATCAGCTCATGCCAGCCTTGGTGCCGGTCTTGAAGGGCTTGGTTGAATCGGCTTTTGCCGCCGCCAATGCGCTGCTGCAGGGAGGCGCCAATGGCTGAGGAGAGCGGTCAGGAACGCACCGAAGAGGCCACCCCCAAAAAACGGGAAGATTCCAAAAAGAAAGGGCAGGTGCCGCGGTCTAAAGAATTATCGACGACTTTGATCACACTCGCCGGTGCCTGCATGATGTTGTTTTTCGGACAGCCACTGGCCGATGGCCTGATGCAAATGTTCAGAAAGACCCTTAGCGCAGACTATCTCACGCTGAAAGACCCCATGCTCTTGCCGACCGTTTTCTATCAGGTGTTCACCGAAGGCTTACTACTCGTGGCGCCCTTAATGGCTGTTGCCATGGTGGCCGCTGCGATTGCTGCGGTGATTCTGGGCGGCTGGACCTTTAGCTTGTCTTTTAAGCCAGAGCGGATGAATCCGATATCCGGTTTGGCAAAACTGTTTGGACTGAAAAGCCTGGTTGAGTTGGCCAAATCCATCGGCAAGTTGCTGTTTGTCGGTGGCGCAGCTTTGTACGCACTGCTGTATATGCAAAACGATATTCAGTCTCTGGTCAGCCAAAGCACCGACCGGGCCATCGCCAGTGCAGTTGGCATGCTGGCGCTGTTTTTCTTGCTCACCAGCTTGCCGCTGGTGGCGATCGCGGCCATCGATGTGCCTTTCCAAAAATGGAATCACTCCAAAGAACTGAAAATGACCAAGCAGGAAATCCGCGACGAGATGAAAGATACCGACGGTCGTCCGGAAGTCAAAAGCAAGCTGCGTGAGATGCAACAGGCCGCCGCACAACAGCGCATGATGGACGATGTGCCCAAAGCCGATGTTGTTATAACCAACCCCACGCATTACTCGGTTGCGCTGAAATACGACGCGGTGCGAGGTGGTGCGCCTATCGTGCTGGCGAAGGGCGCCGACATTATCGCTGCGAAAATACGCGAGCGCGCCACTGAATTTGAAGTGCCGATCATCGAGTCGCCTCGATTGGCGCGAGCGGTGTTTGCGACTACCGATATCGGCAGAGAAATCCCCGGCGGTCTCTACCTCGCGGTGGCTCAAATACTCGCTTATGTATACCAGCTGCGCGACTGGCAGGCTCGGGGCGGTGAATACCCCGATCAACCAGAGCCGCGCATTGACGATGAATACCTCAAAGGCTTGAAAAGCTAACAAGGGCTTGAGCTTACGCATTTAGGCCGACATTAGGCCAACGGAGAACGCAATGGCAGCAATCGGCAGTTTAACAATGCCAGCATGGGTACAAAGAGCCACCGACAGTGGTATTGGCGTGCTAGTGCTTATGATGTCCATGTTCGCGATGTTGATTCTGCCGATGCCGCCCTTCGCGCTGGATCTGTTCTTTACCTTCAACATAACGCTTTCGCTCGTTATTTTACTTGCTGTTATTTATGTCGAGAAGCCGGTTGATTTCAGCATATTCCCAACGGTTTTACTGCTTGCCACACTGTTGCGTCTGGCACTGAATGTAGCGTCTACGCGGGTGGTCTTGCTGGAAGGCCATACCGGCCCCGGCGCTGCGGGCAAGGTGATCGAATCCTTTGGTGACTTTGTTATTGGCGGCAACTACGCCGTCGGTATCGTAGTGTTCATCATTTTGGTTCTTATCAACTTTGTGGTTGTCACCAAAGGTGCTGGCCGCGTTTCTGAAGTGACCGCGCGTTTTACTCTGGACGCGATGCCCGGCAAACAAATGGCGATAGATTCTGACTTGAATGCGGGTTTGTTGACTGCGGACGAAGCCAAAGCACGCCGCGAAGAAATTCGAACAGAAGCTGACTTCTACGGCGCGATGGACGGCGCCAGCAAATTTGTACGCGGCGATGCAGTCGCCGGTATCGCCATACTGTTTATCAACATCATTGGCGGGCTGGCTATAGGGGTTGCCCAACATGATTTAAGCTTTGCCGAGGCGTCCCAGAATTACGTACTCCTCACCATCGGTGACGGTCTAGTTGCCCAGATACCCTCGCTACTGCTGTCTACCGCCGTTGCAGTTATCGTTACCCGCATATCGCGTTCACAAAATCTGGGCCAGCAACTCAAAGGCCAAATGCTGGCCAATACCCATGTACTCACCCTCACTGCGTTTATTTTGGGCACCTTAGGGATTATTCCAGGCATGCCTAATCTGGTATTCCTTCTTCTCGCAGGCTGCTGCTTGGGCATGGCCCACATGCTGAAAGCCCAGCGCAAAGAAGAAGCCGAATTGGTTGACGACGCCCCGGAGAAATCTGTTGGCCCGAGCGCTTCAGCGCCAACGACAGAATTGAACTGGGAAGACGTTACCCACCTCGACGTCGTTGGCTTGGAAGTGGGCTACCGCCTGATTCCGCTGGTCGACAAGCAGCAGGGCGGGGAACTGATATCGCGCATTACCGGCGTGCGCAAAAAACTGTCCAAGGAATT
>JBLHMO010000157.1:0-6746 GCA_047622145.1 Paracoccaceae bacterium
CAGTGAATATCAACTTTTACGAATTTAAATAAGTAACGAGGAAGTCTGTTGGGAAAGAATATCAAGAAATTATTAAGGCGATTCGTGAAGACCTCCCGCTAGATGGTTTAGTCGACACGCCGCGCCGCCAAGGTGTTGGGCCTTTCCAAGGTTGCGGGCATTGTTGATCTTTACGCTCGTCGCCTCCAGATCCAAGAGGGTCTGACGAAGAAAATCGCGAATACCATGCAGGCTGTGACCGGTGCGGAAGGCGTCGCAGTAATCATCGAGGCGCGCCATATGTGCATGATGATGCGCGGTGTCGAGAAGCAAAACTCAGTTATGCGCACCAGCGCTATGCTGAAGGTATTCAAGGATAATCACGCTACACGCAGTGAATTTGTAGCGCTTATCAGAAGATCCTAATGTGCGAATGATCTCTCCGTGGGGCTTTGCTGCGTCATCGCTAAACTCTGTAGTGAGTGTCACCTGCGCCATTGAGTTTGGCCGTTCAGTTTTAGCACAATCACTATTTGTTGGTGGGGGCGAATTATTTTCTTGGGCTATAATCTCAAGTACCAGTATTTTGCTTGAGGTTATAGTGCCTTCGGAAATTCGCTTACACTTTAATCTTTCGCATTAGCGCGCTGCGCTGAGAGCTTTTATGGATCTTACCAACTTCATCGGCATACACGCGGATCATGTCTTCTTCGTTGCTGATTGAATGCAGAAAGGCATAGCGGTCAGCCCAAGTCAGATTGTCGTAGGCGTCGTAATACACAACTGGAATGCCCAGTTCTTGGCCTAATTTTTCATTGGCACAATGGTCGAGATGAACCTGATCGTAGGCGAGAAGGCCTCCGCCTAGCGCCGGAATAGCGATACCCGCGTGCTGATTAAACCACCAGTCTTGAAACTGCGCCGAGCTGATGTCAGGGTCGCGACGAAAGGCGAGGGATAAAAAGGCATTGCCGTCGCGTACAGGCACCATGGAGTAGTAGGGGCCAGCCATGATTTCCAGCGTTTTTGGCGCGGCGATGTCAGTTAGCAATTTAGAGACACCAATTGAGGTCGCGACGAGTTCGGCTTCACGTGAGCCATCCACGCTGATTTCAATGGCGCCATCGACAGATCGGCTGTTGCTCGTTTCTGCGTCGAAAATTACGGCAAGGTCTGGGTGTCGGTCAGCGATACCTACGCGTACATGTGCAGCGCCCGCAAGCGCCTGAACTTGGCTTGTGATGCGTTTTAGGGCCTCTTCTAAAGCACCGTATGCGCCATTGGGTGCATCGAACATAAAGGCGAGGCGCCAGGGGGGATTGCTTTGCATTGTTTTACCTTCTCTCGGTGGTTTTTATCAGCGCTGATTAAGGAACACGGATTGGTGGGCCATGCCAATCGCGCCGTCGCGATCGCTGATCCGGCTGTGAACCACGGCAATGCCGTTGCCAGCACTTTCGCTACTTGCATCAATGAGCAGCCACTCATCTTTCGATGTTCTGCTGATATGCAGGCTTATGTCGGTATTCGCTTGGGTCCACTCTTTTACTGGCAATATCGGCGCAATACCTGAGCCGAAATCGGCGATCATCGCCAATCTTTCCAGTGGTTTTAACTGCTCGCCAGCGACGACGCAGCTGGTGAAGTGCACCCACTGGGCGCCGGGTCCGGTTTGATGAAATCCGCCCTCTAGAAGAATTGTCTCCGCCCATTTTGTGGCGCGGGGGAGGCTTGGATCGCGGCCCTCTGGGGGGAAGCCGCGCGTGGCAGGATTGCTAATCTCAGGGCTTTGTTGAGTGCGAATGCGCGAAGCGGTTGCGCGCACCCAGCTGCGGCCATCCGCTTCGAGGCTCACTTCAACCAATTGCATCCGGCTACCCTCACGTATTATCCGGTTGACGGGGGTTAGCCCGACGGGCGGCACGGTACCCATAATGTCGATGGTCAGGCGGGTGGTGAGCATTGGCGCTGGGCTTGGTATTTGTTCAAGGCAGTGGGCGGCAAGACCAGCGAGCGCTACGCCCATTTGCGCCTGGTCGTTCCAGGGACTGACACCCAGCCCGGTGGCTTTATAGGCATCGCCCTCGCGGCGATAAAATGCGAGCGTTTCTTCAGTCATGGCTGATATTTGTCCTGTGTAATGCCATTTGGGGGCGAGGGGGTAGCTGTCCCTGCTCAGCTAATTTGAGCGTGTAATAGCATTTCACCAGCCAAGCCTTGCGGCGTTTTGTGGCGCTCTATAATATACAATGCAACGATGGTATTCTATTATTGTTGCGGTGGCAAACTCGCGCTGAAATTGAGTATAGCTCACGTTTAGACGCATTTTTGACGCTGTTCTTGCCACAAAAAGGTGCGCGGTAGGCGTCCCTTGCGGGCTCGGTCGGGCGCTAACAAAAAGTAAATATACAAGAAGCGCTATCACGGTTGGAGGTTTCATGAGTTCCAGGTTTAAAGGCAAGGTCGCCATCGTCACTGGTGGTGCCTCTGGGATCGGCGCGGCTGTGGTGTCACGGCTGGTAGCTGAAGGGGCGCGGGTCATGGTTGCCGATTTAAACCCTCCGGCAAGCTTGACTGACGCAATTGTATTTCAGCGCACCGACGTCACCGTGTCCGCCGAAGTGAATGCCATGGTCGCGGCAACGGTTGCGCGCTTCGGTCGCTTAGATGTTCTGGTCAATAATGCTGGCATTGGTATTCTTGCGGAGACACCAGATCTTGCCGAGGAAGATTGGCAGCGCTTATTCGCTGTGAATGTTTCATCTGTCTACTACGCCTGCCGCGTCGCAATTCCGCAAATGCGTGCGACGGGCGCGGGTGGCGCCATTGTGAATATCGCGTCGATATCCGGCTTGGCTGGTGACTATGGTTTGAGTGCCTACAACGCCTCTAAAGGCGCAGTGATCAATTACACCCGATCATTGGCGGTTGACTGCGCTCGCGACAATATCCGCGTCAACGCGCTGTGCCCCGGCGCGATTGCGGACACGGCTATGGGTGTGGGTGCGCACGGTTCCGAGGAAGACCGTCGGGCCTGGACGGATGCCATTCCACTGTCGCGCTATGGCAGTCCAGCGGAAATGGCCAATGTGGTGACATTTCTCGCCTCGGATGAAGCCTCTTATATGACCGGCTCGATTGTCGTTGCAGATGGCGGCATTACCGCTCACTCAGGGCAGCCGAATGTGCCCAAGCAAGTGCAACGCCGAAAGCGCGAAGCAGGGTGAGTGCAGATTACTGATCATTAGCGGCCGGATTACGCTGTATTAACTTGCATTGCACATGGCGTATTGCATTATAATGATAAACTGTTCTTCGAATTTTATATTTGGCTCGATGAGGGAAATACACAATGTCAGCTAGTTCAGCTACGTCGCTAAGCCCCGCTAAGCGCTATATCCGCATTGGTGAAAACGATCAGCCCTGGATTGCCGGCTTTCGCTGCCCGGATTGCGCGAGCGTTGCAATCGACCAAACCATGGCGTGCCGCCGCTGTTTTAGCCGCAACGCAGCCCTCGAATTCCGCGCGTCTGATATGGGGCATGTGCACACCTTTACCGAAGTGCGTCGCAGTTACCCCGGTATCGCCGTGCCCTTTATCTCGGTCGTGGTCGACCTCGATGACGGTCTGTGCTTAAAAGGCACCTTGCGTGAAGTTAGCCTTGATTCAGTAACAGCAGGAATGCGAGTGCAAATGATTTTTGACGACGCCGGTGGCGCGAGCGATGCACTGGGCAATCCCTATGTGGGCTACCATTTTCTGCCACTGTCAGGAGCTGAGCAATGAGTGATGTATATGTAGTTGGTGCGGATCTGATTAAGTTTGGCCGCTATCCCGATCGCACACCAGCCCAGCTTGGCGCCGAGGCGACACTATTGGCGCTAGATGACGCTGGTCTCAATATCGGTGACGTTGGCGCCCTGTATGCGGCATCGACCTTTAACGCCGCTTCGATGATTGCTCAGCAGATCTTATTTCAAATCGGCCAGACCGGTATTCCCTGCGTTAACGTTTCCAACGCCTGCGCTGCAGGTGCGACCGCCTTCCGTGAAGCGTTTATCGCGATTAAAAGCGGACTTTACGATGTGGTCGTTGCAGTTGGTGCCGAGAAGAATCCAGCGGGCATGCTGTCGGCTGGCAATTCCGAAGGGCCGCCGCCGGAAGGTTTATTTGGTTCAGGCACCATGCCAGCACTCTTCGCCGAGGCTGGGGTGATCCACAGCGCCAAATACGGCACGACGATGGAACAGTTCGCGAAAGTGTCGGTCAAGAATCACCATCATTCGACCATGAACCCCAAGGCGATGTATCAGAAAGAGACCCCGCTGGACGAGGTTATGGCTAGCGAAATGATCGCGTGGCCGCTCACCAAGCTAATGTGTTCTGTTAACGTCGACGGCGCGGCAGCAACGGTATTGGTTTCTGAGCGCAAAGCAAAAGAGCTGGGCCTTGGTCGAGCCGTTCGCGTTCGCGGTTCAGCGCTGGCCTCTGATCCCTGGGAGTCTCGCAATGGCGTGCTGATGAACACTAATTCAGTGACCCGTTTGGCCGTGGCTAGTGCTTATGAAATGGCCGGTGTTGGCCCCGAAGATCTTAATCTTGTGGAGCTACACGACTGCTTCGCAACCGCTGAGTTACTGCACTATGAAAACCTCGGTCTGTGCGGCGAAGGCCAAGCGGGCGCGCTGATCGACAGTGGCGATACCGCATTAGGTGGACGAATTCCCGTCAACGTATCGGGTGGGCTGTTATCAAAAGGGCACCCGATTGGCGCCACTGGTGTTGCCAATATAGTTGAAATTGTCATGCACCTTCGCGGAGAAGCTGGCGCCCGTCAGGTTGCCGGCGCACGTTTAGGGCTAGCCCACGTACTGGGCTTCGGCGTGGGTGTGGGTGCTGCGGGCGTGCACATATTGGAAAAGGTGTGAGCTTAGCGTATGCCCACTAAGCAAACTGAATCGTGGATCGATCTGACTGACCGTGTTGCTGTTGTTACCGGCGGCGGATCAGGTATCGGGCGCGCGACGGCCATCGCGCTTGCTGACGTGGGTGCCAGGGTTTTGGTGCTCGACCTAGATATCGATGCTGCCGAGGCTACCGCATTACTGATCACCGAGGCCGGCAATCTGGCGCAGGCGCGGTCACTTGATGTGGCCAGCGACGCGGCGTGGCGCGATACCGCCGCGTGGATTGCCGCAAATTGGGGGCGCTTAGATATTTTGATCAATAGTGCGGGCGTCGCGCTTAGCGATCGGGTTGGCGATGATTCACAAGAAGTCTATCGCAAAACCTTTGCTATTAATGTTCAGGGCGCGTTGCTCGGCATGGCTACTGCGCTGGAATTTATGCGTAAAGCGGGCAAGGGCGCCATTATTAATTTGTCGTCAACTGCGTCGCTGCGGGGCAACCCGATTATGGCCTCTTACGGTGCCAGCAAGGCCGCGGTTGCGCATTTTACCCGCAGCGCCGCGGCTGAGGTAGCTCGTTCGGCGCAAGATATCCGTATCAATGCGGTTCATCCCGGTTTGATTGATACGTCGATGGCGGCAGATTTTTACTCTATTCAGAAAGTCCTTGGGTCTCCCGAGGACATCGTCGCGAAAACCACGACAGGTCGGCCAGGCCGGCCAGAAGAGGTTGCCGACGTCATTCTTTTTCTTGTTTCAGATCGCGCCAGTTATGTTTCGGGCGCGTCTATCGTTGTTGACCGTGCCGCTAGCGCATAATATTTATTGAGGTATCCCATGAAAGATAAGTTATTAACACCCTTTAAAACCAAAGGCCTGACGTTTAAGAACCGCATGGTGCATGCGCCAACCACCATGAATATGTCCGACGACAAGGGCTATGTTACTGAGGCCGGTATTGGCACCTATGAGGCGTTGGCAGCCGGCGGCTTTGGTGCAGTCTGTGTGGGTGCAACCTGCGTGCGTTGGGACGGACTGATTAACGAGCGCATGTTCGGTCTTTACGACGATACCTACATTATCAGTCATCGGCAGATGGTAGATGTTATCCACAAAAATGGCGCATTGGCGGGCATCCAGTTATTTTACGGCGGTTTGATTCCTGGTTTGGGTACAACTGTGCCACTGGAGCCAGGCAAGGGCTGGATTCCAGGTACTGTTTCGTGGGGGCCAAGCGGAAAATACCCTATCGGCAATAAAGACCCCGGTGTTTTAACGACCGAAGATTACCGCGAGTTAGTCGAAGCCTATGGCCAAGCTGCACGCCGCGCTAAGGAAGCGGGTTATGATTATATCTCATATCATTTCTGCCATGGTTCATTACCCCATGTCACCCTGTCACATTTAGAGAACAGCGGTCGCGACGACGAGTATGCCGATCACTTTCTTTTCTGTGAGCAGATCATTAAGCGCGCTCAAGAGTTGTGTGGCAAAGACTACCCACAAATTCCACGCATGTGTTGCGACGAAAACTATGAGGGTGGTTACGACGTTGATTACTTTGTAGAGCACTACGCCCCGCGTTTACACGCCTTAGGCATTGATGCTATCGATGCTACCTTTGGCTCGATGTTGCCAGCAAAAAGTCGTGACCCAGAGTTGCCCTCCGGTGACGTGATTGGCGGTGGTTTCTATGTGCCTAACATGGTGGCTTTGCCATATGTGGAGCGTTTGCGTGCCGGGTTGAAGGCCAAAGGCATCGATATGCCATTGATGGGCTCCTGCAATATCAATACGCCCGAACAAATGCGCACCATGATTAAAGACGACGCTGCGGATTTCTTTGCCTCATGCCGTTT
>JBLHMO010000158.1:0-6730 GCA_047622145.1 Paracoccaceae bacterium
TTACCGGACTGCAGCTAGATAATGAGCAATGGCAAGCACTAGCCGGTATGCGTAATCTCCAGCGTCTAAATTTGCGAAACAGTAATGCTGGTAATAGCGATCTGAAAATGCTGGAATCACTGCACAGGCTTGAATGGTTAAACCTTTTTGGCAGTGCAGTTGATATAGACGAAAAAGCGCTTAAACTGCTATTGCCTTCACTGCAGCACGTTTATCTTAGCTCGCCCGAAACACTTGCTATCGACTAGGGGAGATAAACTCGTAGCGAGAAATTTTTACTGTGGTTAGTGATAACGATAGATCGATAAAAATAAAACACAAGAAGAGGTAGTTCATGAGCAGCCGAAGCAAGGCATCGCTGGCGATTACAGTACTAGCTTTTGGCCTGACGGCGCACGCACAAGAGTCTAGTGAGGACAAGGCGCGCCCCGCCCAGATGATAGAAGAAGTTTTCGTCACCGTTAGCAAACGCACGGAATCTGTGCAAAAAGTGAGCGCAGCGGTCTCTGCGTTTAGCGAAGCGCTGATCAAAGATAATAATATTCAGGGTTTTTCGGAACTCGCCGATGTTACCCCGGGGGTGGTATCGCGCGAAGGTAATAATATATCGATACGCGGCATTGGTCAGGCCTTTGGTGGCTCGTCTCCAGTGGCATTTCATGTGAACGGCTTCTTTCTGGCGCAACCGGGCAAACATCCGGAAGAATTTTATGATGTGTCCTCCGTTGAAGTCATACGCGGGCCGTCGGGTACTGTTTACGGCAAAAATGCGACGGCGGGCGCGGTCAATGTGCGTTGGAATAGACCGTCGGAAGAGTGGGCTGCGGGCGTGGACTATCGGCTGGCAGACTACAATGCCGAGCGCGTGAGAGGCTTTGTCAATGTGCCGATATCGGGGGAAGGTAACAGCGCGTTGATGGCGCGTATTTCTGGCCTAACGCAAGAGAAAAGTGGCCATCTCGATAACCTGCTGGCGTCCGGCGACGACGAGCCCAATAGTGGGCGTGACTACTTCTACCGGATGTATCTCGGCAGCCAAGTTAACGACAGGCTTTGGCTTGGCCTGAGAGCGATTAAACTGGCGGCCGACATTCATGCGCCGAATGTTGCTAGCCCCTCCATCTCTACTCGACAAAGCGGCATATTGGAAAAGTTTGGTGCCGAGCCGCTGCCACTCGATCTACTGAAAGTGCGCTCACGCAAGTATCAGGAATTGCCCGATGCCTATCGCACCAACAGCCGGGTCGTCGGCGAACTCACTTGGAACATGCCCGCATTGCCAGTGCTGGGTGAGGTTGATCTGGATTTCTTTATCGGCGCCGAGCGCAGGCGGCAGTTTGATTATGTGGATGTTGATGGCACCGAAGAAAAAATTCTAGAGACCATAAGCTGGTTAAACGGCGTGGGCCGTAATGCCGAGCTGCGTTTCACCTCGCAGAATGATACGGGTGTTGACTGGATTGTTGGCCTGTTCTGGTTTCGCGATGACGACCATGACACGCTGCACGTAGACGCCCGCACCGAGGAGGGCATAGCCACCTTATATCCTCAACTTTCCGTTTTGCCCTTGCCAGAGCGCATATTTGATGCCGAGGTCAATTATCTCGATCAGAATCGTAATAGTAAAAATGAAGCCGCCTTTATCAATGTCCGTCTTGATCTCGATACGCTGTGGTCATTTATGCCGGATGTGGAAGTGTTTGCCGGTATCCGCGAAAACCGCGATGAGTTTCGTCTGAAAACTGCCCGTGAAACTGTAGACGCTACTGAGCGCGCTACCGGTATCACTATTCCTTTTACCGACAAGAGCACCGACGTGGGCGGAGAATCTAGCGCTACCACGGGGGAAGTCGGCGCTAAGTGGTTTTACGCCGAGGGCGGTATGCTCTACGGCAAATTTGCCAATGGTTATAAGCCGGGCCTTACCCAGCTGCAGGCAGACGGATCGCTGAACGATGTCGACCCCGAATTTCTCAATATGTGGGAACTGGGCTGGAAAACGGCACTTTTTGACAATCGTTCCTTAGTACTCAATTTCAGCGCCTTTGATTACGATTACACTGACCTGCAAGTGTCCAAAATCATTATTACTGGCGTCAAACTAGAGAATGCCGGCTCGGCTGGAATACGGGGCTTGGAGGCAGATATACAATGGGCGCCGGATGAGGCCTTTTACGCCATATTCTCCTTCGCTTGGTTAGACGCACGCTTCAGAGAGTTCTGCGGCAAGGATGAAGAAATTGAAAGTCAGGCTGTACAGCCTGGCTGCAATAGTCTCGAGCCTCATAATTTCGAGGGTGCAAAGATGTCAGACTCGCCCGAATTCACCTTTGGTACTCTGATGCGCTACACCTTCTATTTAGGGCAGTTGGGCACGTTCACCCCCGCCTTGAAATTTAGCTGGAGTGACGATTATCTGCGACGCCCATACGACAATTCCATCGATAAGGTGGATGCCCATCATAAAACGGATATTCGATTGGCGTGGCAAAGCGCGGATGCCCATTTTCGGGTAGAGGCCTTTGTCGAAAACATCGAAAATCACGACCAATTGTTTACCCATCATTTTTCAATGCCGGATCCGGGCAACTACTCGCTTTTTGCGGCGCAAGCTCCCAGGACGGCAGGCATCCAACTGGAAGCTATCTTTTAACGGCAGCCGGCAGTCTTGATCCTGCCGGGTACGTCATCTGCGGTCCGGCGACTAATAATCTCTCGCCTATATGCGTTACACTCGACAGCACTTTTTTGCTGCGAGGATAGACGATGAAGTCACGAGGATATGCCGCTCAGAGCGCAGGTTCCGCGCTAGCCGATTACCCCTTCGAGCGGCGCAGTGCTGGCGTAAACGATGTGGTCATCGACATCCTATACTGTGGCGTGTGTCATTCGGATATCCACTTCGTCAATAACGACTGGGGCCGCAGCCGCTATCCGCTGGTGCCGGGGCATGAAATTGTCGGTCGCGTATCCGCGATCGGTGAGGGCGTCAGCCGGTTTAAGGTCGGTGATTACGCCGGTATTGGTTGTTTTGTCGATTCTTGCAGAGAGTGTGATGCCTGCCATCAGGGCGAAGAGCAATTTTGTGTCGAGGGCATGACCGCAACCTATGGTGGTGTAGAGCGCGGCACAACAACGCTGACCTATGGCGGCTATTCCAACAATTATGTTGTGGATGAAGCCTACGCCCTGAAAATAGCCCCTGAACTTGACCTCGCTGCTACCGCACCCTTGTTGTGCGCGGGTATTACGACATGGTCGCCACTACGGCATTGGAAAGTTGGGCCGGGCCAGAAAGTCGGTGTAGTCGGCTTGGGTGGCTTGGGGCATATGGCCGTGAAATTTGCCAAGGCCTTTGGTGCCGAAGTGGTGATGATTACCCGTAGCGAATCCAAGGTTGCCGACGCGGAAAAATTGGGCGCTGATCATGTCCTGTTGTCTACCGATCCCGCAGCCGTAAAAGACTGGCGCGGCAAACTGGATTTCATTCTCGATACCGTGTCAGCGCAACACAGTATGGACGACAACTTAATCTTGCTTAAAACAGATGGTGTCTGCTGTCTGGTAGGCCTTCCGGAGCAGCCGCTGGCGTTCAGTGCCTTCCAGACGGTAAGGCGTAAAATCATTACCGGTTCCTTTATTGGCGGCATTCGCGAAACCCAGGAAATGTTGGATTTCTGCGCCGAACACAATATCGTTTCCGACATCGAACTCATTGATATTCAGTCGGTCAACGAGGCCTATGAACGCGTTCTGAAAAGTGATGTGAGATATCGATTTGTTATCGATATGGCATCGCTTGATAGTTAAGTCGCTCCTGCAAAGCTAGAAACGGATTGGGTAACAAAAATGGTATCGGTTTATTCTCCGCTTGCAGCCGCCGTCACCGAGCTGTCGGTTCTAGAAGGCGCGATTGTTCAAAAAGGCGAGCAGTTGGCCGTGCTCGAATCCATGAAAATGCAAACGCCGGTGTGCGCGCCAGAAAGTGGTGTTGTGAAGCGCTGGTGCGTTGAGGCGGGTGTCACGATTCAGAAAGCGACGCTAATGTGTGAGCTTGTGGTTTCGCCATCTGACAGCGCTGATAGCGTAACGACGCAGCAGCAAGCCTCGCACAGCGGCTTAGTTGATGAATTACGTCAGCGCGCGGCACTCAGTCACGATGCCCAGCGCAGCGAGAAAACGCGCAAGCGACATGAGAAGGGTTTTCGCAGCGCCCGGGAAAATCTGGATGATCTTTGCGATACCGGCAGCTTTATCGAATACGGTCAGCTGGCGGTCGCTGCCCAGCGCCAACGTCGGGAATTGGACGAATTGCGGCGTAACACCCAGGGCGACGGTGTCGTCACCGGGCTGGCCACGATAAACGCTGAACAGTTTGGCGCAGACCAGTCGCAGGCCCTTGTGATTATCAACGACTATTCCGTGCTGGCGGGAACACAGGGTTACTTTCATCACAAAAAACTCGATCGCGCGCTGTCGCTTGCCATCGAGAAAAAACTTCCGGTGGTGATGTATACCGAAGGCGGTGGTGGCCGACCTGGCGATACCGATGTACTAACACAATTCGCTGGCTTAAACGTTCCCTCATTTGCGCGCTGGGCGGGATTGCGTGGGCAGGTGCCTCGCATCGCGGTCAATAATGGCTACTGTTTTGCGGGCAATGCGGCCTTGTTCGGTGCAGCCGATATTCGTATCGCTACCCGTGAATCCTGGATCGGTATGGCCGGGCCGGCAATGATTGAAGGCGGCGGCTTAGGGAAGTTCTCGCCGAAAGAAATAGGCCCGATGGATGTGCAATCTCGCAACGGCGTCGTGCATATATTAGCCGCAGATGAAGCCGAAGCCACAGCCTTTGCTAGGCAGGCGCTGGGCTATTTTCAAGGGCGGCTCGCGAGCTGGGAATGTGCCGATCAAACGAGCATCGGCGATGTCATGCCCGAAGATCGACGCTATGCCTATGACGTGCGCCAGATTATTTCGCAATTGTCGGACGCAAACAGTGTACTGGAACTGGGCGCTGACTATGGCGCGGCAGTGATCAGTGCGTTAGTGCGAATAGAAGGGCGCCCGCTGGGCCTTATTGCCAGTAACTGCGGTCATTTGGGTGGCGCCGTCGACGCCGAGGCCGCCGACAAAACCGCAGACTTTATCGAACTCTGCAATGCCTTTAACTTACCCATTGTATCGCTGATTGATACGCCGGGCTTTATGGTGGGGCCGGACAGCGAAAACGAGGCCGCCGTGCGCCGCATGTCGCGCTTGTTTGCCGCCGGGGCTCAAGCGCAGGTGCCGTGGGTAGCGATATTTTTGCGTCGCGCCTACGGACTCGGTGCGATGGCTCTGACTGGCGGCAGTTTCGAGCGGCCGCTGTATGCAGCCTCTTGGCCTAGTGGTGAGTTTGGTGCCATGGGCCTTGAAGGCGCCGTGCGGCTGGGATTTAAAAAGGAACTTGAGGCCGAGGCTAGCGCCGAGGCTTGCCAACAACTCTTTGAATCTTTGTTGGAGGCTGCTTATGATCAGGGCAAGGCGATAGAGGCGGCAAGCTATCTAGAGTTCGACGGTGTTATCGAACCCGCCAAAACCCGCAGCGCCATTATCCAAGCCTTACTCTAATTCTGTTTGTGCGCTCTACTGTGATTGATTTCGGAGTCTGATGTGAAGGAAAAATATCGGCCAGAACAGGCAGTCGAATTGCTTTCCAATCAAGGCATCGAAGATCTGTTTTCGCCGCTCACCGCCTCTCCCTATATAGTGTTAGAGCTGCGGGAAGAATTTTCTACCGACATTATTGAACAATTGATCCCCTTGTTAGCGCAGCTGCCCTGTCCCGTTATCGCTCTTGCCGCCGAACGGGTCTCCACTGCGCTTGCAGCCGTAGTGGATTGCGTTCTCCTTGACGAAAAGTGGCTCACAGCTATTGTGGGGAATATTTCGAAGGCGCCCATTGCGGCGATGTCGCTGGTGCAGTTGTCGAAAGCCATCGATAAACTAGACCTCATGGCGGCATTGGATATGGAATCGCTAACGTACGGCTGTCTGCAAGGCGGTGCAGAATATCAAACCTGGCTGCAAAGCTACACAGCCGAACCCATGCCAGCGTTGTCTGATCAAGCCCCTGTTTTACTTGAGCGTTTAGGCGAGGTTTTAAGTCTTACTTTAAATAGGCCGGAGCGGCGAAATTCCATTACCGTCGAAATGCGCGACGCGCTGGTCGAAGCACTAGCCTTGGCCGCTGTTGATGCCAGTATCGAAAAAATAGTGCTGCAAGGCGCGGGCAAGTGTTTCAGTGTCGGCGGTGAATTGCGCGAATTTGGCAGTGTGCCCGATTCCGCCAGCGGTCATATGATTCGCTCCTTGCGCCTGCCGGGGCGGTTGCTGGCGCGAGTAGCGAACCGCTGCGAAGCGCGAGTGCATGGCGCTTGTATTGGTGCCGGAGTAGAGCTACCTGCCTTTGCTGGTCGCGTAGTCGCAACACCGAGCGCCTACTTTCAGCTGCCGGAAATTCAATTTGGCTTAATTCCGGGGGCGGGTGGTTGCGTTAGTATTGCAAAAAGAACTGGCCGGCATCGATTTAATCAAATGGCGCTGTCAGGCAAACGCGTTAATGCAAAGCAGGCGCTCGACTGGGGTTTAGTGGATGCAGTGTCGGAATTTTTTTAGTGAAAAGCGCGTCGAAAAACCAGATCACCTGCAATCCAGGTTGCTGACACCTCTGGCGGCGTCAGTAAAT
>JBLHMO010000159.1:0-6695 GCA_047622145.1 Paracoccaceae bacterium
TTATGGGCTGAAGACCCCAGTCCGTCCACGATCCTTGTTAGCGCCGGCCCTGATTCCTTATTCACTGAGACAAGAAGGCCGTCCGCCTTTTGTGACAGCGTTTGTATATCGTCTTCGGAGGCCCATTTGGGTGCGGTAATAGCCTGAGTCACTCTCATTCTCCTTAAATGTTAAACCGATGTTTAATGAATTCTGCTTTGCGATGAAATGCCTGAACATCTTTCTCGGCAATCAGGCCTGAAATGTCGTTAAGCTCTTCCGTCAACGCTGACAAACTTTCCATAAGTGATTTTTTCGTATCCGGATTGCATCGATCATCCTGATCCAAGGCCAGGAAAGGGTTAATACATTTATTTGGCAGGTAATCATCGGCGATCCGCCGCACTGTCCAACTCATCTCGCTTGACAGCAGTTCCGGTGTATCCAACTGCGGCAGCATCGCCATCAGAAGATCAAGCACAGCCTCTGCCTGAGTGGCGAGATCCGGGCTCATACCTTCTTTTCTGATAACAATGTTTAGGGCAAGCAGGGAGTGAAATGGATCGACAGCATCGTCTTCGCCGCCAGCCTCACTAGCGCTTTCTGCAGATTTTTTGGGTTTTTTCTTGAATAGATAAAAGATGGCCGCGGCGACAATACACGCCAGCAGGAAAATAGCAACATTCATTAAAACCCCTTATCAGTACGAATATATCCATGGATATGTAGTTTGTAGAAATCAGGCATCTATGGCGTTGAACCTATAGGGCGCACACCGCGCTCGTAGCCAGCAAATTCGCTGTTCGGGCTAAGGGTATCTGCCCACTAAGCAGTCGCTGCTGCACGTTCTGCGGCTGGCGTCCCTCCACAACAGCCTTTAGCCATCGCAGCATTTTATTATTATTTATTAACCGCTGTGCTGCTGGAATAAAAAGTGTGGAAAATAGCTCTGTAAGCCCTTGACCGGCGGTGTGTGCAAAAAACACTCAAGCGAATAAATCTTGAGGTAATTGTAACCTATCGAGACGACAAAAATTACCCCGGCTTCCAGCGCGTCCAGCACGCTAATTCCGTGACAGTGAGCAAACCTAGCCACAAACAAGCCCGTTAGATGGAAGCAGCATCGGCTAGACAAAATTTCGGGCGCAGTTTACTTAATTCACAACCCCGCAACCGCCTCCGCGGCCATGTTCACTTCATCCGGATCAATACTGGTAGGAACCAATAGCAGCTCATCACAACCCGCATCTCTGAACTGTTTAAGCCTATCGGTCAGTGCCTGTTTACTCCCTCTGAACCCACAAGAATTCGCCATCCCTTCCCGCGATGCGTCATCCAGCCAGTTAAAGTAGCGCGTCAGATGGGTACTGGTTTGAGCGTCTGCGTTGTCACCCAAGGCAAACCAAAAAGACGACATGAGATACGGCGGTATTGAATTGCCCGCACTCGTCCAGGCCTGCTTGATACTGGCAAAGGCGTCGGCAGCTTCCTGCACATGGCCACTCATACTCATTCCAGCTAAGCCACTGGCCCAGCCTGCAGCGCTGGCCATGCCTTTGGGGCCAAACACTCCGGCCAGAATCGGCGGTCCGCCAGCTTGAAGGGGAAACGGTTCTACCGGCCTCAGTGCCCCCGCCACGACATTTTCGCCTGCCCACACCTTGCGCATGATGGTTACCTGCTCTTCCATCACCGCCAGCCGCTTGCGATTCAGTGGCGTTGAGCTGGCCCTATAATCTTCCTCGCGCCCGCCGCTGCCAAGGCCCACAGTCAAGCGCCCTTCGCTAAAAACATCGATCGTGGCGAGTTGTTTGGCAAGCACTACCGGATCGTGAATCGGCAAGACGATGACGGTTGTATGAAGCCTTACACGCTCAGTTAGCACCGCACAGGCAGCTAGGGTCGCGATGATCTCGGGACTGGGGAAACAAATCCTCTCCCCTAAGGCCAAGCTGTGAAAGGGGCCGTCTTCAATATTGCGGCACCAGTCTTTAAGTATCGTTCTTGTCCAACCGGGCTCAGTGACCGGCAGCGTCATTCCAACCTTCATCGCGCACCTACATTTTTAGTTTGTGGGGCGCTAATTTTAGGCCCAAGAATTTTCGTGCCCGTGTACTGAATGAACAGACAGAACAACATTACGTTCAATTCAATAAATCTCCTCAAGTCATTCTGGGGCAAATCAACTAGCCCTGACAAACAACGCATCGCAATTTTTCTGAGAAAGCTTGCCCAGATCTGCTGGTTTATTTTCGCCTTTGTAACCTCGACAGGCATTGTATCGATTTCCATGAAAACAAAAAAAGGCCTCCAATGGAGGCCTTTTCACACATACTGCCGCCTTCTATTTCAAATCAAAGCGATCCAGCGTCATCACTTTCGTCCATGCCGCGACGAAATCCTTTACAAATTTCTCTTCCGCACCATTAACCGCGTAGGCTTCAGCCACCGAGCGCAGCTCCGAATTCGACCCAAAAATCAAATCTACGGGTGAAGCTGTCCACTTCAGTTCGCCTGTCTTGCGATTGCGACCTTCATAGATGCCCTTGCTCTGCTCAGACTTGGACCACGCCGTGGACATATCCAGCAGATTCACAAAAAAGTCATTGTTCAAGGTTCCCGGTCGCTTTGTCAGTACACCTAGTGCAGCGCCACCGGCGTTAACGTTCAGACTGCGCATGCCACCTACCAGCACCGTCATCTCCGGCACGCTCAAGGTCAGCAGGCTAGCGCGATCTACCAAGGCCTCCGTTGGCGAGTAGCGGCTGGCTTTGCTGTAGTAATTCCTGAAGCCATCAGCTCTTGGCTCAAGCACCGCAAATGCCTCAACATCGGTCTGGGCTTGCAACGCATCCGTACGGCCGGGTTTGAATGGCACTTTAATAGCGTGACCTGCATCCTGCGCCGCCTTTTCTATTGCGGCCGCACCGCCGAGCACAATCATATCGGCCAGCGAGACACGCGTATCAAACCATTTGGAGTCGTTAAACTCTTTACGAATGACCTCCAATTTGGCGAGCACTCTTTCTACTTCAGCAGGGTTATTTACCGTCCAGCTCTTTTGCGGCTCAAGTTGCAATCGCGCACCGTTGGCACCGCCGCGCATATCAGTATCGCGATAGCTGGCTGCCGATGCCCAAGCTGCCCCAACCAGTTCAGACACACTGAGGCCGGACTCAAGAATTTTGGCCTTCAGCTTTTTGATATCGCCAGAGCCAATCAAACCATGTCCTGCTGCGGGTAGCGGGTCTTGCCACATAAGAGCTTCGTCGGGAAGATCGACTGCAATATATCGCGCACGCGGCCCCATATCGCGATGGGTCAACTTGAACCAGGCGCGGGCGAACGCTTTCTCAAACTGTTCGGGATTCTCCTTAAAGCGCAGGGAGATTTCGCGATAAGAGGGGTCAAACTTCATGGACAGGTCGGTGGTAAACATAATGGGCGCGTGGCGCTTGCCTTCGACGTGAGCATCCGGCACCAAACTTTTAGCCTGATCATCCGAAGGAACCCATTGAATAGCACCTGCTGGGCTGCGACTTTGTACCCATTCAAACGCAAAAAGATTGTCCAGGTATTGGGTTGTCCACTGCGTTGGGCTTACCGACCAAGCACCTTCTAGGCCACTGCTAATGGTATCTTCGGCATTGCCTTTACCACATTTGTTTTTCCAGCCGAAACCCTGCTGCTCTGTTGGCGCTGAAGCTGGATCGACACCGACGCATTTATCAGGCTTGTGGGCACCGTGGGCCTTTCCAAAGGTATGGCCGCCTGCAATCAAGGCGACAGTTTCTTCGTCATTCATGGCCATGCGACCAAAGGTTTCACGAATGTCATTGGCGGCGGCCAGCGGATCAGGCTTGCCATTCGGACCTTCCGGGTTCACGTAGATCAAGCCCATCTGCACAGCGGCCAGTGGCTTATCCAACTTCCGCGTGCCGTGGTAGCGCTCTGCTGCCAGCCATTTCTTTTCTGAACCCCAATAGACATGATCTGGTTCCCAGTCGTCTTGACGACCACCCGCAAAACCGTAGGTTTTAAAACCCATAGACTCAAGAGCGACATTACCAGTGAGCACCATTAAGTCGGCCCATGAAATCTGATTACCGTATTTTTGCTTGATAGGCCAAAGCAGGCGACGCGCTTTATCCAGATTCACGTTATCCGGCCAACTATTGAGGGGCTCGAAGCGCTGCTGTCCTCCTCCGGCACCGCCACGGCCATCGTCGACGCGATAGGTACCAGCGCTATGCCAGGCCATGCGGATAAAAAACGGACCGTAGTGACCGTAATCTGCAGGCCACCAATCCTGCGAAGAGGTCATGAGTACTTCGAGATCTTTTTTGAGGGCTGCCACGTCAAGTTTCTTGAACTCCTCCCCGTAATTGAAGCTCTCGCCTAGCGGGTTGGATTGCGTCGAGTGCTGGCGCAGGGGCGACAAATCTAGCTTATCCGGCCACCAGAAATCATTGGTCGTGGCCTGCTTTCCGGTACTGCCGGCATGGCTGGATATTGAGAGGGTAAGGGCCACTGCTAACACGGCTAGTGGCGATCTCGCGGACTTGTACATAGCATATATCCTTATCGTGATGAGAACGAAATCAAAGGGGGGGCAAGTCACTGGCACCGACAGCAGCCTACACCGCTCTCTATCGTGTGTATGTCAATATCGTGCGCAAGGAGATCAAGCGTGCTGACGGCTCAAGTACCTGCACTCGCATAGCGCTGACGATGGAAGCAGCATACAAGCTCGCGACTGATAGGTATAACTGCATTAACCTAACGAAGCGATAGGTTTTTACGATCGATGGCTTTCGAGAAAGAGGTAGTACAAAAAATGCCCGGGGAGAAACGATAGTATCGAGACCGCTTCACCGTGCACCGCAGTCTGAATTCGATCTTGGCCCATCGACAAATCGACGGGCCTCTTACTAACAGATTGATCAATAAACAGTCAATCTAGGTCGCTGGCGCTATGGCGTTCGATTAGCTGAGCCTCCTCATCACCCCAAGCGCGATTGACCCGACGCCCCCTTTTTACCGCGGGGCGATCATGAATTTCTTGCGCCCAGCGCACGACATGGGTGTATGACTTCACATCGAGAAATTCTGCGGCCTCGTAGAGTTCGCCTTCTACCAAACCGCCATACCAAGGATAGACCGCCATATCGGCAATGGTGTATTCGTTGCCGCAGAGGAACTGTCGTTCAGCCAGCGTACGATCGAGCAAATCCAACTGGCGCTTTACTTCCATGGCATAGCGATCAATCGGGTATTCCAGTTTCTCCGGAGCGTAGGCATAGAAGTGACCAAAACCACCACCCAGAAAGGGTGTGCTCGCCATTTGCCAAAACAACCACGACAGACACTCGGCTCTATTCGCGGCGTCTACTGGCAGGAAGGCCGCATGCTTTTCCGCCAAATAAACCATAATAGCGCCCGATTCAAATACCCGAATGGGCGGCGTGACACTGCTATCCAGTAGAGCGGGAATTTTTGAGTTCGGGTTTATCTCAGTGAATCCGCTGCCAAATTGATCGCCCTCAAGAATATTAATTAACCAGGCATCGTATTCCGCGCCGTCTTTACCGAGCGCCAACAACTCTTCCAGTAAGATCGTGACCTTCACACCATTGGGCGTTGCCAGCGAATACAGCTGCAGTGGATGCTTTCCAACCGGAAGCGGCTTGTCGTGCGTTGCACCGGCGATAGGCCTGTTGATACTAGCGAATCTGCCACCGCTCTCCTGATCCCAAGTCCATACCTTCGCAGGCGTATATTCTTTGCTGTCCCTCATTGTTGTTACCCTGCCTTGCACTAATAGATGCTGGCAGGGTAATGGGTTTTGCGCGTACTCGCTATCCCCCTTGCATAAGCGCTAGAGCGAAATCTTGGTGGGTTTTGCCGGTACATCCTGCGTTTTTGCAGCGACCATCTGCAATTTACAGCAGGCTGAAGCCCGCACCGGTGTTTTCTAGGTGTTACCCTATGCCACCCACGCATGAAGGAGAACGGAATGAGTCAAACACAGCCGGAGTCGGGCCTGCAGTTGCGGTCACTGGTTACTGAAGACGGACATCTGAAGCTTTTGTTACAAGAAGCGCCAGTGCCAGAGCCGGGCGATGACGAAGTGGTGGTGAGAATTGAAGCGACACCGCTGAACCCTTCCGATCAGGCAACCCTCATTTCTCCTGCGGACGTATCCAGCGGCATAACCACCGGCAGCGGCGCCGATACTGTCTATACCGCCCAATTGCGAGCGGGCTTAGAAAACCTGGTAAAACCGCGTGTTGGCAAACCCTTGGCAATGGGCAATGAAGGCGCCGGCACGGTCATCATGGCCGGCTCTAGTAAAGCAGCCCAAGCCCTGCTCGGTAAAACCGTTGCCGTTATGGATGGCGCGCTGTATTGCCAGTATCGCAAAGTACATATTTCGCAATGCATAGCGCTCAATGAAGGCACAACAGCGCGGCAAGGCGCCTCCTGCTTTGTAAACCCCTTAACCGCACTGGGCTTTGTGGAAACCATGCGGGCCGACGGCTGTAAGGCGCTTATCCATACCGCCGCCGCATCCAACTTGGGCCAAATGCTGAATCGCATCTGCCTGAATGACGGTATTGACCTGATCAATATTGTTCGCAAACCCGAGCAGGTCGAGCTACTGAAATCACAGGGCGCTAAGTACGTGCTCAATTCCAGCGACGACAATTTTCGCA
>JBLHMO010000160.1:0-6650 GCA_047622145.1 Paracoccaceae bacterium
AGCTGTCATGTTCCAGTGTAAGGAGCGTATCAATGTCAAAGCGAGTGCCCGCGCGAATAGAAATTGTCACGCTTGTTCTAGTCCTTTTAGTGCCATATCGATAATCTGGCGAGCGCGCAGCAGTGCAGCCTGCTGCCAGCTCGCGCCGGTCGGATAAAAGAAATCGCGTAAGGCGAGTACGCTGGGATCTGTAAGGTCCCGCGCGGACATCGCGTCGCGACAGCGCCGGAAATAGCTCTGCTCATCGATTAAAACGTCGATCATCTCACGGTCGGAATAGGTGCCAAATTCCAGTGTGACAAAACAGCCGCGCTCGCCCAATAATTTGTGCCAGTAGAAATCCATTAAACCGGTTTTGGGCGCAGACACGGATTCTCCTAATTCGCTGGACATGGCGTTTGCCCCATACCAGTTGCGGGCCAGTTCAAAGCCTGTTGTTTGTCGCGGGTGGTCGCTGATCACTTCACCGTAGCCAAAAGATCCTAATCCGCTATGCAGATCAATAACGGCAATTTGTTTGAGCGTCGTAAAGATGGCCGAGTGCTTGCGTGAATCCAGCCATTGTCTCGACCAACTGGGGCTGTGGCCGCCAAAATACAAACCTTGCGGGTATTGATACTGGCCGCGCGTGATCGCATCCAGCGACAAGGGCGTGTGTCCGTTGAGTACGCTCTCTGCCGATTGACTCAGCAAGCGGTGCATGGTGGCATAGGAACCGTTATTGGGAAGGCCGCCTTTAAAGTCGATAAAATTTCGATTCAGGTCTATGCCCTCATGGTCGCAGCGGCGCAGCCAAGCAAAGCCCCATGGGTTGAGCGCATGAATCATTAATATAGCGAGCGACTCGTCTTCCAGTAGCTCGGCCACGCCACTACCGAGCAAGTCGCATTGGATCGCCGAGCCGACAAAACCTTCTACGCCGTGGGTGCCGGAGACGAGCACAAGCAGCTTGCTTGGGTTTGCTGTTTTGGATAGCAACAGCCAGTCCGCATACAGGGGTTTTCCGTCTGGGCCGGGTTCTGGATGGCGGTGGTGAATGTGCTCGACCAAGCCTAATTTAGGCAGGGCTTGAGCGCGCTTCAAAAACTCACCGCGCGCATACTGGTAGTCGATGGAGAAGGCGCTGAGGTCTAACGAGGGCAGCAGTTGATGCATGGCCAAATACCTCAACAGGTAGTTGCGAGAAGCTGAATCATACGCCGCTTTTGACCTGTGTAAATAAGTATTGAAAGCGTATTGTGGTATGCCGTGATTGGCCCGACAATGCTGCTCTTCTCTACCTTTTTATGAGATCCAAGCATGGCTCGTTTCTTTGTGGTTGTGGATGAACTTTCCGACTGGTCGCCGTACTACCCAAGTCAGAATGTCATTACTTTTCAGGACTACCTCTCCCAAATTGCCACACTAAAGTCGGAGCGTGTGCGGGTTATTAACCTTTGTCGAAACTATAAGTATCTCGGCAGTGCTTGGTATTGCGCATTGTTGGCAGAGGCGCGAGGCCATCACGTATTTCCCTCGGTGCGTACGCTTAGCGATTTTCGATCGAGGTCGCTGTCCTCTATTCAGTTGGATGGCATCGATCCCTCGCTGCGAAAAATACCGCACACCAGTGGCGAGAAAAATCTAGCGGTAAGAATATGGTTCGGCGAATGCGCAGACCGGCGCTTTGCATCCTTGGCAAAAATATTATTTGAGCGTTTTCCTTGTCCCTTGATGCAGGTGTCACTTGAGTGTGACCAAGACTGGAAAGTCGACAAGATTCGCCCTATCTCCCTGCGCGACCTGAAAAGTAACGAAGAGCAGGAGGCTTTTGCCAATGCCTTCGAGCGGTTCAGCAGCAAGCTTTGGCGCAAGCCCAAATCGGGTAAACGTTTTCGCTATGATTTGGCAATACTGGCGAACGACAAAGAAGAGATGCCCCCCAGTGACCGAGTTGCGCTGAAGAAATTTATCAAGGCGGCGGAAGAGCAGGGAATTTCCGCTGAATTGATAGGCGCCAAGGACTATATGCGCATCCCTGAATACGACGGTTTGTTTATTCGGGAGACAACGGCGGTGGGGCACCATACCTATCAGTTCGCGAAAAAGGCCGAAGCTGAAGGCATGGTTGTGATCGACGATCCAACCTCCATCTTGCGGTGTACCAATAAGGTTTATCTTGCTGAATTGCTCAACAAGCAAAATATTCCAACGCCACAGACACGCATACTCCACAAAAGCGATGCGCCCGAGCTCGCCGAGAAATTGGTCGATATGGGATTTCCGCTGGTGCTCAAAGTGCCGGACGGATCTTTCTCTCGAGGTGTGGTGAGAGTGGCCGACCGCAAGGAGCTGGAAACGGAGGGCGGCAAGTTATTGAAAAGCTCTGCGCTGTTGTTGGTACAGGAATATATGTACACGGAATACGACTGGCGGATTGGGGTGCTCAACAATAAAGCCTTATACGCTTGCCGCTATTATATGGTGAAAAACCATTGGCAAATCTACAAGCACGGCGCCGACAGCAGTGTGAAGTCGGGCGGCTTTGATGCGATGCCAACTTTTGAAGCGCCTAAGGCCGTGGTTGATGCAGCGCTAAGCGCCTGCAAGCTGATTGGCGATGGCTTCTATGGCGTCGACCTGAAGCAATCGGGAAACCGGGTAGCAGTTATCGAGGTGAACGACAACCCCAGTATCGATTCTGGCGTCGAAGATCAGTATCTGGGAAACCAGCTGTACAGCTCCTTTATGGAGGATTTTCTACGGCGCTTGGAATACCGGCGTCGTAAGTAAAAGACTGCCGATGTAGGACTGTTTTGTTCTAGCGATATAGCTGTATGGAATATAGGGCGCTGCTTGCGATGCCCTGTATTTCTGGCGTCCTTAAAATCTAACGCTCAGCGTTCTTTCTTTTCAACCGCAACTAAAAATAAAATTGTTATTTAACAGCATCTTGTTTGTTTTCTGCGGATGTAGCGCTTGCCTTGCCGCGGCTATTGTCGCCCTGCTAGTCGCTTTCTAAAATCGGTGCTTTGTTTTGCATCTCCGTAGCCTTAAGAAGTCGAAAATTTTCATTACGGTCCTCTTTCACTACAATGCGCGCTGCTATTTTTCATACTATTCCAATACTTAGGTAAAACGCATTGAACGCCAGATATAACGCGCTGACCCCAACTTTCGGCCTCGCCACCTTAACGATGGCCATACTTGTGACTGCCGCGCCGGCGATGGCGCAAACGGCTGAGTCCGACAAGGAGCGGTCTGAATTTCGCAGCCGCATGCAAATGGAAGAAGTCGTGGTGCGGGCGCAGCGCCGGGAACAAAAAGTTACCGACGTACCTATCGCGGTAACCGCCCTGTCAGGTGAACAGCTCAAAACGCTCGGCATCAGCGATGCGCGTGAACTCGGCGGTATTGTCCCCGGGCTGGTGGTATCCGAAGGCGGGCAGGGCGCGCCAGTCTATACGCTGCGTGGCGTTGGCTTTACCGACAGCAGCTATTTTGCAACGCCCACCACGGCGGTCTATCTCGATGAGGTAAACCTTCCGTACTCGATCATGTCCAAGGGCGCGATCTTCGACGTTGAGCAGGTAGAGGTGTTGAAGGGGCCGCAAGGCACGCTATTCGGGCGCAGCACCACCGGTGGTGCCATTAACTTTATTGCCAATAAGCCAACCCAGGAATTGCAGGCCGGCCTAACGGTAAGCTATAGCCGATTCGAAACCAAAGACGTCGAAGCCTTTGTGAGCGGGCCAATTTTTGACACCCTGCGTTATCGGTTGGCTGCGCGCGATATTCAGCGCGAAGAGGGCTGGCAATACAGCAACACTAGCCCGGATAAAACAACCGGTGAGCAGGATCGCTCGGCCTACCGGCTAGCGCTGGAGTGGGAGCCGAGTGCCGCGCTCAGCTTCTATTTGGTGGGTACCCAGTGGCGCGACCAAAGTGACGCCCAAGCGGGGCAGCCTATCGCGGTTGTGCCACAAAACCCTTATGCCAGTGAGACGACCATTCCCGGCTCTGGCTCCGGCTCTGGTGTGGTTGCGCAGAGCGTCAAGGACTACCCGCTTGTCAGTCGCGATACCCAAGACAACCGTGTTGCGGAATGGTGTAGCGGCCACCCTAACTGTGTGCGTTCCGACGGGCGGCCAATGAATTTCACCTTGGACGAGACCTTCAAACAATTATCACTGCAAACGCGCTGGAATGTTAACGATACCTTGCAGCTGGATTTGCTAGGTTCCTACACTGAGTTTGTGAGCGACGACTCTGAAATTCCTACCGGCGCTTTCGATCAGCGCCACGCCGAGCTGGCAGTCGACCTCACCATGGAGGTTGTCGATTTTGAAGCCCGCCTGAGTGGCTCGAATGATTCCGAAAGCTTGCGCTGGCTGCTCGGATACCACAGCACCCCGCGCGATGAGGTTGATGAATATCTCGATCTCATCATGAGTGGCAGCGCCAGCGTGGTCTTCCCCGCACCGCTTATTGAGCGCAGTTTACTGGTGTCGGAATACTACTTTTCCGTGGCAGACCTGAGCTACGAATCCAAAGCGCCCTACGCCAACGTCGAATGGCAGTTTGTCGACAACTTCACCCTGGTGTTAGGCGCGCGCTATACGCAGGAGGAGCGCGCATACTCTGGTTGCTCGGGCTCTAAGAGCCCTGTCAGCGGCATGTATGCCCTGTTCCAGGCGCTGGCCACCCAGCGCGCACTGGAATCAGGAACCACACCCGAAACCGTAGACGTGAATGGTTGCTTCAGTGTCGGTGAAGGTGGGAAGGTTGGTGCCTACAATGAAACGCTTGAGGAGGATAGCCTGTCCTATCGCGCCGTGGTGGACTGGACGCCCAACGAAGAAACCCTGATCTACGCCTCTTATACGCGCGGCTTCAAGTCCGGTTCGTTTCCGCTGTTCCAAACCTCAGACCACGCCCAGTTAAAAGCGGTTAAGCAAGAACAGGTAAACGCCTACGAATTGGGTGCCAAAATCGATGTATGGGACCGTCGCGCCCATATCAACAGCGCCGTCTTCTATTATAAGTACCGCGACAAGCAGCTATTGTCGCGCTTTAACGACGCCGTATTCGGGCCCTTACCTGCCCTGCGCAACGCCCCCAAATCCGAGATCAAAGGCGTGGAGCTAGACTTTACCGTCACCCCGCTGGAAGGCCTCTATCTAGCCGGCGCCATCGCCTACCTGAAAACCGAAATACTGGAGTTTCAGGCAATCAACAATCAGGGCGACGACGTCGACCTCGCCGGGCAGCAGTTCAACTACTCCCCCAAGCTGTCGTACTCGCTAACGGCCGACTACAGCTTTCTGGTTGGCGATCTCTACGAGCTGGGAGCCGGAGTGGATTATCACTACGTGGATGAAACCAACTCCAGCATTGAGAGTGACCCGATCTTTGCTCATCCGGACTACGGCGTGACCAATGCACGCCTGCGCTTTGGCCGCCGCTCTAACGACTGGATGGTGACCTTGTGGGGTAAAAACATCTTCAGCGAATACGTCGTCAATAGCGTCCACCAAGGGGTGGGTGATCTGAAGTACCGCATCACCGGCATGCCGCAGACCTACGGTATTACCCTGTCGCTGAATTACTGATCAAACCGGCGAGCCGACGGTCTTTTTCGAGGTTGGAAGGCTAGTCTTGAGGTTGACACTAACCTGTGGCTTGCCTATAGTACGCGCCTCAATCAGCGCGCTGATTGCGCGCCCGTAGCTCAGCTGGATAGAGTACCTGGCTACGAACCAGGGGGTCGGACGTTCGAATCGTCCCGGGCGCACCATACATAAGTCTTTGACTTAAAACTGAAACCCGATGTTAACGCATCGGGTTTTTTTATGCATGAAATTTGGCTGTGACGTCTCAGTGACAAATCTGTGACAAACCCATCTCTGGAGAGGACGAATTTCGACCGCTTGGCTCCCAAACTCAGTTGGTTACCGTCACGAGCACTAAGTGGTCGCATAACTTATTGGTTTGTGCCAATTCTTATTGAGTAGGGTTGTACTTAGCGGTCAATGCCAGTGGTCATTGTGTCTGTAGTTGGTAATAAGCAGACGGTCGTCATTGGAATTAATGCTGTCCTTCATCACCTCATAGCGGTCACTTGCTTTTGGGGTGTCTGATCTGCCACATGAATACCAGACAGGCGATTACGAGCATGAAGTGAGTTATTACTAGTCCCCACGGCGCCACAATGATGCCAGCAGACGCTGGCGAGTTGTATTCGGGGCTAGTGAAATCAAGTAGAAATGCTGCCCGACTCATCGCAGCATATCCCGCAAACATGGTCAAATTCGCAACTGATAAAAATATCGTATTCACGATAAATATTTGATAGCGTGTCAACTGAATTCCAACAGCGTAAGCCGCGACAAGGTAAGCTGATGTGACCGTTAGAAATATTGCCATGAATGTCCCTGCATTCGATTGTGACATAAGTATGAGTTCCCATAGCTCAGCTTCAGTCATGTGCCTATCTCCTCGTTGGTTAAATACAAAGCGAAGGTATACTAACGTCTTTTGATAGGCCACGGCATCCATCGAATACACGATGGTTTACTTCCGCTGTGAGTCGTAAAAAGAAGAATTGCGTGGCGAGATCGACGATGTTGCTTCTGGTTAAGCCAACCGCGACTGACCGCTATTGTGACGCT
>JBLHMO010000161.1:0-6578 GCA_047622145.1 Paracoccaceae bacterium
GATGTGCAGAGCGGAGAAATTGGCGGCTACGAAGCACTTGCACGACACAAGGCACTGGACGGCAGCATTGTTAGTGCGTGGCCTTTTTTCAGCGACGACGACATTTCAACCAAGCAAAAACTAGAAATCTGTCGCTATGTTCGCGCCAAAGCGCTCTCTACCTTTTCCACCCTGGGCGGCGACGCCTTTCTAAGTTTGAACATCTCCCCTGCCCTTATGGACCCTACTAGAGACGATAGTGGCGGCGCCACCATCTCAATGCTGAATCAATACAATATTGCCCCTGGCCGAGTGGTCGCCGAAATTCTGGAAAGCCCGGGCGAGCGCGGAGCCGTTCAGAAAATCAGCAAACGCTTTCACCAAGCGGGCCTGCAAATTGCCATTGACGATTTCGGCGCCGGCCACTCGCATATGGAACGCCTGTTTGACCTGAAACCCAACTATTTGAAAATTGATATGCACCTACTTCGCTTGGCTACGCGCGGCGGTGTGCGGGCCGACTATCTACAGGCGCTGCGTTATGTGACCGAGCGCAATAGCATACATGTGGTGTGCGAAGGCGTTGAAACCGAAGATGAATTTATGTTTGCCATGGATTGCGGCGCCCGCTATATCCAGGGTTTTATTTTTTCGCCGGCGGTAGCCGAGATGGCTCCCGTCGACACCTTCAGAAACCACGTGACGCGGCTGCGTAAGCTCTACCTGAAACAACGGGTAGAACGTTTGGCTCGCTCGGCCCAACATCAAGTTCGAGTGGAAGCAGAAATACAGACACTTCAGTCCCTGATGCAGAATGACGACGTCAAAAGCATCCATTATGGCAGACTGCGCGAACTGGGTGTCTTTCGTTTTTTTACCTGCACACCCAATGGTGAGCAAGTGTCCTCTAACTACAATCTGCTGAACAAGCTCACTGTCGACCGGAAATATTACGGCTACAACTGGAGTACGAGCCTCTATTTCGCAGAGCTGGTAGCCATGCTTGAAGTGCGTGAGGGCGACACGCACATTATTCAGTCTTCCGTTTATATGGATCGAGAACGACAACAGCTATGTCGTACCTACGGTATTGGTTTGAATAACAATCTCCTGCTACTGGTGGATGTCAGAGAAGAAGACCTGCTGGCTTACGTCAAAGACTAGTGTTTAGTCGCGAATAACACGCCACCTATATGTCGAATACAAAAAAGGCCGCTATTGCGGCCTTTTTTATACAAAGCTACCCTCAGTCTTCCAGTTTGAACACCCTGCGAGCGTTGTCACCTAGGAACTTCGGCCAGACGTTATCATTAAACGGTACGTTGGGCATGTCTTTGAAAATGCGATCCAGAGAAAGACCCATCGGGAAATATCCGGCATACATGATTTTGTCGCTGCCACGACTGTTGGCAAACTTGATGATCTCTTCCGGGTAATGCTTTGGCGCAAAAGCGCTCGTCATGTAATAAAGATTGGGGTACTTGAGCATCAGTTTCCAGGCTAACTTTTCCCATGGCTCGGCGCCGTGACGCATGACGATTTTCAGCTCAGGGAAGAACCAGCAGATTTCATCCAGCAGCTCAACTTTCTGCGGGGCCATCGGAAAACGTGGACCGGGCACACCAATACAAGGGCAGAACGGAATATCGAGCTCAACCAGCTTGGCATAGATTGGGTACCATTTATTTTCGTTGTACGGCACTTGTGGACACAGACCAGAAGCAAAGGCGGTAACGGCCTTAATCCCATAATCTTTATGCAGGCGCTCGATTTTCCGCACTTCCTCCATGCCGTTATTGGGGTTGGCTTCGTAGCTGCAGAAAAAACGATCAGGAAAGCGCTCCAGCGCCTCCTTCGCCACAACATTGGTGTCATCGATGCCCAGCATGGCACGCTGGATACCGTGCTTGTCCATTTGCTCAATGGTGTAGGCAATGTAGTCTTCCTTGCCACCAATCTGAGGAACATCCTTAAACATGTACTGGGCTGGAAATTTGAACATCTCCCGGCTTTCCTGATCCATGAGCAGAGGTTTCATGAATTCGTACCACTGACTATTGTCTTCGCCCGGTACATTGAGCATCAGATCAATGATCTTGAAATCACTTGGCATTGGCATGGTATGTTCCTTTTTTTCACTTTTGAGTGCCCGACACGGGCAGTAGAATGACACCATTCTGCGCAAAGCTAGATAGTGCCTCAATAGCAAACTACGTCAGATAAACACGCAAATTCGGTCATAGACCAACTAGAAAATAAAGCAAGTAGCTGATTTTAAAGCGATCACATACTAATGCCAGTTTCGACGATAGTGCGATTTCGGCCTTGGTTCTTGGCGCGATACAGGGCCATATCGGCGAGTATCATCAGGCTATCCAGCTCCTTCTGATCAGTTTTACCGACCACGCCAATGCTGACAGTAACCTCGCGATCACTGCCATCTTCATTCTTCAAGAACTTTTCTTTTGAAAGGCTGGTGCGCAGTCGCTCCAGAATATTGTAGGCCTGCATAGGCGTGGTATTGGGAAGACACACAGCAAACTCTTCACCGCCGATGCGGCCCACAACATCGTGTAAACGCATCCTGCTTTTTAATAACGTTCCAAAGCGGTGCAATACCTTGTCGCCGGCTGCATGGCCGAAAGTGTCGTTGATCTGCTTGAAGTGATCAATATCCAGAATCGAAACCGCCAATGGTTCACTCGAGGTTTTTGCAATTTCAAACTCAGCGCTGGCCCGATCAAAAAAGGCACGTCGATTCAACAGACCAGTCATATCGTCGCGGTAGGCCAGGTCGCGCAGCTCAGCGACATCGCGATTCAGGTCGCGGGTGTCACCTTGGGTGCGCACAACGTTATTAATGCGGGCAATCAGGGCTGTAAAACTAAAGGGTTTTGTCACATAGTCATTGGCGCCGGACTCTAAACAGCACGCCAAACTGCTGTCTTCCGTATTTGCGGTAAGGATAATGACGGGCAGATCACCGTATTCATCGCTAAGCCGAATCTGTTGGAGTACTTGGTGGCCATCCATTTCAGGCATGCCGATGTCCAGCAGCACCAAGTCCGGACTTTCCGATTCAATCAGCTCGAGACCTCTGCGCCCGCTCAGCGCAGTGATCATCACATAGCCCTCGTCCTCAAGTCCGTTCCTGAGAATATCGAGATTGTAGGGTGTATCGTCAATCGCGAGAATTTTCGTCATTTTGCCCATTATTCGCTGAGTACCACTGTTGCTCGCCCCCGCGCGCGATTCTAACAGGAAAACAGTCATGTCGCGCCCACACTAGCACTCAGTATGCAACATCTAGTTTGCCGTGATCCCAGCTCACTATACGTTCGGGCACAATGCGAATCGCAGTTTTCTTGTGCACCATACTGCGGGTTGCTTCTACTAGCATTTCTTCCGGGTAGTCACGACTGTTATTTCGCAGCAGCACTTTCATATGGAGGCGATGCACCTCTTCAGGATCGCGAATAAGCTCAGCGCGACCGTAGATGACAACTGCGCACAGCTCCTCATACTCACTACCGCTCTCAAATAGTGCCGTGATTCTATTATCGCGCTCTAGGTTTTTGACTTTCTGTGACTTAGTGAAAGTTTCCAACACCACGTCACCTTCATCGATGGCAAACCACAAGGTAGTGAGGTGCGGCCATCCGTCTTTGCCCAGAGTGGCTAGCTGTACGTTTTTCTGCGCGGCGATAAACTCCCATACGGCTGTATCGCTCATTCGGACAAGGTCTCGACGCTTCATTGTCTCACTCCGCCTGTTTTTAGCTCTCGCTGCAAAGCTGCCGTTAATGCCTTAGCCATCGTCGCAAGCTCAGCCTCATCGCCCATGGCGCGACCGTGAATACTCAAGCCCGCACCACTCGACTGCGGGATAAGGTGCATATGGTAGTGGAATACGGTTTGGCCAGCGGCCGCACGGTTCAACTGGTGAACACCAAGACCGCCACAGCCGGTAACACTGTCAATGGCGCGGGCAAGCGGCACTGACAGTTGGGCAACCGCGGCGATATCGGCGGGCTCTACGCTAAAAATGTCGTCGCTGTGACGCTTGGTAATAATCAGGCAGTGACCCGGGTTTGCCGGAAACAAGTCTAAAAAGACTAGGACACACTTGTCTTCGTAGATTGTATAGGCTTGCGCCTGCCCGGATGCGATTTTGCAGAAAACACAGTCAGCTGCCAATACTAAACCTCCATAGGCGCGGGGTCTTTGCTGTGAGAACGGCCGCTGCGCTCGGATACACTTAGGTCCACTACGGTATAGACGTAAACGCCCCGTGCATCCAGCTCCCGACTGAGTCGGCCAGCCCTCACCAGATAATTAAGGTGGGCTACCGCTTCGCCCAAGGCCAGACTCATCTGCGAGGTATCGATTTCACGGGAAAACAATACGGGCAACATCTCCACCGCCGTGCGCGGTGTCACGCAGGCTTCTTCAACCGCCTGCAGGTGATCCTCGTGATGCTCAACGAGGTAACGAAGTCGTGCCTGCACGCCGGTGAAGGGGGTATTGTGAGCTGGAAATACCAGTGTCTCCTCGGGCAAGTCACGCTGGAATCGCGCCAGTGAATCAAACCAATCCTGAAGAGGGTTTGCATTAGGTTCAACCGGCATAACACTGATATTACTAGTTATTCTTGGAATTATTTGATCGCCGGAAATGAGCAGCTTGTCGCGGTCATTAAATAGGCAGACATGTTCCGGCGAGTGGCCACTGCCAATCATCACCTGCCATTCCCGGCCGCCAATCGACAGGGTGTCTCCTTCCTGTAAGCGGGAATACGCCATGGGAATAGGCTCGACAATGGAGCCAAAACCGCGAAATTTGGCCCGCATCTGATCGAGATACTCTGTCGTCAAACCCGACTGGTGATAGTAATTACGAGCCGTCCAGGCCACCGTATCGCGAGCCATGGTCGAAAATGCACGCGCGTTGTAGTACTCGCCAAAACTCATGTACAGCGGCACTCGCCATTTGTCACACAGCCAGCCCGCCTGACCGACGTGATCCGGGTGCATATGCGTAACGATCACCCCTTTAACGGGCTTGGAACTCATCTTTCCGGAAAACAGCTTTTCCCAAGCCTCTTGTGTCGAGTCCAGCCCCATACCGGTATCGATGATCCACCAACCATCATCGTCTTCAAAGACATAGAGATTGATGTGGTCTAGGGCCATAGGCAAACTCATGCGCAACCAGTAGATGCCGTCCGCGACCGGCAGCCAGTCACCCGGCTCCGGCGTTGTATCAAACGGGTAATGCAATTCTGTCATGTGAATCCTGTGCTAAATCAATTGCCAGCAGCCCGACACTGACGGAAAAGGGCGGCACTAAAGTAGTACCCTTTCGGCATTAGCCCGAAGGCCTAGGTCAGCTTTAAGGGCAATTCACGCAAACGTTGGCCGGTCGCAGCAAATACAGCATTTGCCAATGCCGGCGCCAAGGGCGGCAATCCGGGCTCACCCACGCCCGTAGGCGAATCAGTTGACGGCACGATGTACACTTCAATTTCAGGGGTTTCGGCGAGGCTCAGCATCTGATAGTCGTGAAAATTACTCTGTATAACACGTCCGTCGTCCAAGGATATCTTGCCTTTGAGCGCCGCCGTTAAGCCAAAAATAACCGAACTTTCCATTTGCGCGCGAACAATATCCGGATTCACGGCAAGACCACAGTGAACCACGCATACAACCTTGTGAACTCGAATGGTATTTCCGTCTACGGAGGCATTGACCACCTGCGCTACGGCGCTGTGGAACGCATCGTGGGCGGCTACGCCCTGAAACTGTCCGGCGGGCGGTTTACCCCAATTGGCCTTCGCCGCTGCCATTTCCAACACTTGATAACGATTTGAGTCCTGCGGCATGTGCTGAAGTCGGAAAGCGACCGGATCCTGCCCTACTTTGTGGGCCAACTCATCCATAAAGCTTTCAGTGAAAAATGCGTTTTGTGAGTGACCCACTGAGCGCCAGTAACCAACAGGGATCGGCGTATCATCGCGGACGGTATCGACCTTGATATACGGGAACTCATAATTGGTATCGGCCAGCCCTTCGGTCATGGACGTATCGAAGTGCTTTGCAATACCGGCGAGCGAACGCGGAATGGCAGGTGGCAGCCATTCGGGCATCAAAGCTTCAGCGTATAGCGGCATCAACTGCGCCGAGAGGCTCGGTACCACTGTTTTCCCGTAGAAGCTCGTTACACGTCCTTTATCGATGGTTGCGCTCAAGCGCGCCGCCGCAGGGGGCCGGTAATAATCATGCTGCACGTCGTCTTCCCGGCTCCACACCAGCTTGACCGGTTTGCCGACTTTTTGGGCGACCCTAGCGGCTTCAACAATGTAGTCGGGCACCAACCTGCGACCAAAGCCACCACCAAGCATCTGATTGTGAACAACAATCTGCTCACGAGGGCGATCAATCGCGGCTGCCACTAGACCGATAACCGTGTCGGGCACTTGAGTACCGGTCCACACTTCGACCTTGCTCGGCCCAATGCTAACCAAGGCATTAGGTGGCTCCATCGGCGTGTGCGCCAGCATCGGCACGCGATATTCGGCGGCCAGAGTCTCGCCCACCGCC
>JBLHMO010000162.1:0-6410 GCA_047622145.1 Paracoccaceae bacterium
TTGATCAGGACGTGATCATCAAGGATTTCGTGCATACTGCAAAAATCGAGTCCCAGGCCCTGACACTGGACATCGCCAGTAATCAACTACGCACCAGCCACCCAGTGCAGTTCACCAGCCCCGATGCTCTGACCACCGCAACCGGCATGCACGCGATGATGGACAGTGAACGCATCGAGTTTCTGGCAGACGTAAAAGGTCGATATGAAAGCCCCTGAGACACTTTATCAAAAAGCCTCTGCGGCCCTGCTTGCGGCGCTGGTTCTCGTTGCGACCCAGACCTTTGCAGCCCAAGCACCTATTAATATCAGCGCTGATCGCGCCAGCTATGAGGGCGGCACCGGCATTTACGAAGGCAGGGTTGAACTAATACAGGGCACCCTTTCCATTAAAGCCGAGCGCCTGATCATCGACGAGCAGAACCGCGAGGTGAATCGCATTCTCGCATCGGGCAAGCCCTCCGTACTCACCCAGAATGACGGCAGCGTTCGCGCTCAAGCCAACTCCATTGAATACTTCGTCAAAAATGGCCAAATCATCCTCACCGAACAAGCTGTCATTCAGCAACGGGGCTCGGAAATACGCGGCACTCGGATTGTCTACGACAGCGAAAAACAAACCGTACTGGCAGGGAGTGATGAAGGCGGCAAGTCAGAGCGGGTCAATATGACCTTACAGCCGCAGAAGAAACCAGTACCAGCCGAGCAAGCCACGGAGCAAACTCCCGGCCAAACCCCTGACCAAACCAATTAGCATGGCAGTACTGCGCGCTGACAATTTAGCCAAAGCCTACAAGGGTCGCCAGATCATTCGCGACGTGTCACTGAGCATCAGTAGTGGGGAAATTGTCGGTTTACTGGGTCCCAACGGAGCCGGCAAAACCACCTGCTTTTATATGATTGTCGGCATTGTGAACGCCGACAAAGGCCGCATTCGTATTGATGATCACGACATTACCGCTGATAGCGTTCACGGCCGCGCCCGCGCCGGCCTCGGCTACCTGCCTCAGGAAGCTTCAATATTCCGAAAACTGTCGGTGGCCGACAACATCATGGCGATTTTGGAGACACGCAAGGATCTCAAGCGCAAGCAGCGCAAAGAATTGATGGAGCAGCTACTGCAAGAGTTCCATATTACCCATATCCGCGATTCTGTTGGGATGGCTCTATCAGGCGGTGAACGCCGCCGGGTAGAGATCGCGCGAGCACTCGCCATTGAACCCAAATTTATCCTGCTGGACGAACCCTTTGCCGGTGTCGACCCCATTTCCGTCAACGACATCAAAGACATTATTCGCCACCTGCAACAACGCGGCATTGGCGTATTGATTACCGACCACAATGTGCGCGAGACCCTCGATATTTGCGAAAAGGCCTATATTGTCGGCGAGGGCAAGATTGTTGCCGAAGGCAACGCCGAGAAAGTGCTTAACGACCCAGTGGTCCGCGATATCTATCTGGGCCACCAATTCAGGCTTTAGGGTCTGCAGCCCCAGAATTGAACAAAAAATGTACCAATTAGGCACGGCTCTTGCAGGGACCCATAAGCAGGTCTACACTTCTTGTGAGGGGGCAGTAACTAATCCTTTTCCCCGTGGTACCGGTATTCTTATTAGCCTATGAAACAATCGCTACAGCTAAAAGTCAGCCACCAGCTGACAATGACCCCGCAGCTGCAGCAAGCCATCCGATTACTACAACTCTCAACCCTCGACTTACAGCAGGAAATCCAGACAGCCATCGACTCCAACCCCCTGTTGGAAGTAAGCGACGACGACGTTCAGGCCGCTGATAGTCATAGCGAGGCCGACAGCAACCTCAGCCGCGAAGAACCGGACGATACCACTCATAGCGATGACCAAGAAAGCACAGGCGTCGACGAAACCTGGAATGACGGCATTCCCGAAGACCTGCCGGTCGACAGCCGCTGGGACGATGTATACCAACCCGCCACACCCGTGCGCCAGAGCTCCGGCGCCGACAGTGGCGATCAGGATTTTGTAGCGCGCAGTAGTAGCGACGAATCCCTGCAGGACCACCTGCGCTGGCAGCTAAACCTAACTCGTATGTCGGACCTCGACCGCCTTATTGCCATGGCCATAATCGACTCGGTCACTGCCGACGGACGACTTGCCTGCACAGTTGAAGACATCCTCTACAGTTTCACCGACGAACCCGACGTTGAAGAAGAGGAAGTTCTAGCGGTCTTACATCGCATGCAACAATTCGATCCGCCCGGGGTGCTAGGCCGCGATTTACGTGAATGCATCTTGATACAACTCAAACAGTTGCCCGTGGACACACCTTGGCTCAAACAGGCTACCGATGTCGCTAGCAGCCACTTGGACCTACTCGGCTCGCGTGATTACAACCTATTGATGCGCCGCTCACGCCTGAATGAAGAACAACTCAAGCAGGCACTTGCACTGATCAAAACGATGAACCCGACACCGGGCGCCATGATATCGCCCTCTGAAACCGAGTATGTCGTGCCCGACGTATTTGTCAGCAAGCGCGAAAGCAGCTGGGTGGTCGAACTAAACCCGGATATCGCACCAAAATTGCGGATTAATTCCCACTATGCCTCACTGGGTAAGCAATGCAGCGGCGCCGACAGCTCTTATATTCGTGACAACCTGCAGGAAGCGCGCTGGTTTCTGAAGAGCTTACAAAGCCGCAATGAAACACTGATGAAAGTCGCAAGCAAAATTGTTGAATATCAGCGCGGATTTCTCGAATATGGTGATGAGGCGATGAAGCCGATGATTCTGCATGACATCGCCGACGCGGTTGAAATGCACGAGTCCACGATTTCGCGCGTTACCACTCAAAAATACATGCACACACCTCGCGGTATTTTTGAATTGAAATATTTCTTCTCGAGCCATGTGTCCACCGACGCTGGCGGAGAATGTTCATCTACTGCCATCAGGGCGTTGATCAAAAAGCTGGTCGCTGCGGAAAATCCAAGAAAGCCTCTCAGCGACAGTAAGATCACCAATCTGCTGGCGGAACAAGGAATTCAGGTCGCCAGACGCACCATTGCCAAGTACCGTGAGGCAATGAGTAGTCCGCCCTCAAATGAGCGGAAATGTCTGGTCTGAATCGCCGGCAATTGCCGGCAACCGGGCTTGGTGACTCATCATTAAGCCCGTTGGGATTGATACGATAAGGAGCGATTTATGCAAATTACTGTAAGCGGTCATCATGTCGACGTTACTCCAGCCTTGCGCGAATACGTTAACAATAAACTTCACCGACTTCAGCGCCATTTCGACAACATCACCAATACCGACATCACTCTCACGGTAGAAAAGTTGCGCCAGAAGGCTGAAGGCACCGTGCATATTGCGGGCGCAGACCTCTTCGCCACATCAGAATCGGAAGATATGTACGCCGCGATCGACCTGCTTGCAGACAAGCTCGACCGCCAATTAATCAAACACAAAGAAAAACATCGCGGACACTGACTTGGAGTGTGGATGGCACCGTAAAAAAATGGCGTCATCCACCTTGATAACGAGCGCATCAACAATGCTCCAAACATCAATACGCTTCGACCTATAGACACAGCACCGCCTCACGATGGAAGACAGGGAGACATGCAACTAGTCCAAATTCTTACCCAAGAGCGCACTTTTTGCGGAGCACAAAGCACCAGCAAAAAACGCCTACTGGAAGACATCGCACAATTTATTAGTAACGATGTTCACGCGCTCAATGCCAACGAAATCTATGCGCAACTACTAAACCGGGAGCGCCTAGGCAGTACCGGCATCGGCGAAGGCGTCGCCATCCCGCACTGCCGGGTATCAAACTGCTCCAGCGTAATAGGCACTCTGGTGACATTGAAGTCCGCAGTGGACTTTGAATCTGTCGACGACAAACCGGTAGACATTCTGTTTGCGCTAGTGGCGCCTGAGGAGGGGCACGACGAGCATCTGAAAGCCCTCGCCAGCATTGCTGAAAGACTCAACGATCCCGCCTTCAGAGAGCAAATACGCGCTGCCGACAGTGCGGACATTCTCTTCCATACCGCCGTTAATTACCTGTCTACTTCCGCAGAGCGAGCAACACCGTGAAACTTATCATTATCAGCGGACGCTCAGGCTCTGGAAAAAGTAGCGCCCTCAATCAGCTGGAAGATGACGGCTATTATTGCATCGATAATCTGCCGATTTCCCTGTTAATCGGGCTGATCACTGAACTATCCAATAGCGCTCAGAGCGAGCACTACAATGCCGCCGTGTGTATTGATGCACGTAACACCCAGAGCGAATTGTCGAACTTCAATACCATTATCGAACAAATAAAGCCCTTGGTCGATCTGCAGATTGTGGTGCTGGACGCAGACGACCAGACCTTGATAAAACGTTTCAGCGAAACTCGGCGCCGGCATCCACTAAGCAGTAAACATGTGGCGCTGGCAGAAGCGCTGCATGACGAACGTCAGCGGCTGGAGCCTATTTTTATGGCTTCTGATCTGATTATCGACACCAGCGGCCTAAGCCCTCACGACCTTCGCAACTCCATGCGCGAACGCCTAATTGGCAGCGATGCCATTGGCACCGCCGTACTGCTGCTCTCGTTTGGCTTCAAACGCGGGATTCCCGTCGACGCCGATTTTGTTTTTGACCTTCGCATGCTGCCAAACCCGCATTGGGATGAATCGCTGCGCTCACAGACGGGCCTAGAGGAAGGCGTTCGTACTTTTCTCGACAGCAAGATCGACGTCGAAGATATGTTCCAGATGATTCTACAATTCTTGAATCACTGGCTACCCAAACTGGCCGCCAGTGATCGCAGCTATGTCTCGATAGGGCTCGGTTGCACCGGTGGGCAACATCGCTCAGTATACATGGCTGAGCGCTTGGCGGCAGCGCTTGCTCCCACGCAGGAGAACCTGCAAATTCGCCATAGGGAATTGCAAAACGCAGCGCGATCAGAATAAACCGCAACCTGGACCCGAACCCCGGCCAATGGCGAAGACACGGCTCAAAATTATCAACAAACTCGGCCTACATGCACGCGCAGCGGCCAAGCTCGTCTCCACTGCCACCAGTTTTGGCAGCCGCGTGTCGGTTACCGCAAACGGACAAAGTGTCGACGGCAAAAGCATTATGTCAGTGATGATGCTCGCCGCCGCCAAAGGTACCGACATCGAACTTGAATGCATCGGTGACGACGAGCGCGAAGCACTTAACGCCATCATTAGCCTCATTAACAACCGCTTCGACGAAGCCGAATAAACGGCCACGCCCGTCCAGCATTTAATTTCGCCTACCAGAACGGCAACGCACGTTGTTGAATCATAGACTTTCAAGGATAATCACAGGCTAACGCACTTCACGTCTGGCAAGGTGGTCCAATGGCGCAGACCGTCGATATAAAGCATGCAAAGAGCCATCTGGAAGAGCTGAACCTTGCCCTGAGCAGCGGCGAGTTCCTGCCAATTCGGCGCATGCTGAACAGCCTGCCCGCCGCCGACGTCGCGCATCTGATCGAATCGACTCCGCCCAAGATACGAACCATTCTCTGGCAGCTGGTCGACCTCGAAAACGAGGGTGACATTCTTCAATATCTCGGCGATGAAGTGCAGTCTCAATTCCTGCGCGAAATGGACGCTGAAGAAGTTGCCGCCATCACCGAACGGCTCGAAGCCGATGACTTAGTTGATATTCTGCAGCAGCTGCCCGACCGGGTAATCCAGGAAGTCCTGGCATCGATGGATCATCAGGATCGCCATCGGGTCGAACATATCCTCTCCTACGGTGAGGATACCGCCGGTGGCCTGATGAACACCGACACCATCACTGTGCGGCCCAATATCACTCTCGACGTCACCCTGCGCTTTTTACGGCGTCACGAAAACCTGCCGGAGATGACCGATCATCTTATCGTGGTCAGCCGATCCGACGACTATATCGGCGTACTGCCACTGCGCAAAATACTGGTGTCCGACCCCAGTGTTACCGTGCGCGAGATTATGAGTACCGATATCGAAGCCATACCGGCAAACATGGCCGCCAGCGAAGTCGCCAAATTGTTCGAGCGCCACGACTGGGTGTCGGCCCCGGTTGTCGACGAGCACGGCACACTGCTCGGCCGGATTACCATCGATGACGTGGTCGATGTTATCCGCGAAAACGCCGACCACTCCCTATTGAGTATGGCCGGCCTAGATGAGGATGAGGACACTTTCGCCCCGTTTTCAAAAGCTGCACCGCGCCGCGCTATATGGCTGGGTATCAACCTGCTTACCGCCTTTGTTGCCTCGGCCGTCATTAATCTCTTTGAAGGCACTATCGACAAGGTGGTTGCCCTTGCGGTACTGATGCCCATTGTTGCCAGTATGGGCGGTGTGGCGGGCACTCAAACTCTCACCGTCGTCATACGCGGCATGGCACTTGG
>JBLHMO010000163.1:0-6401 GCA_047622145.1 Paracoccaceae bacterium
ATCCGCGACGCGCTCCAAGCCCATACCGGTATCAATTGAGGGGTTTGGCAGGGGCGCCAGTTCACCGCTGGCATCGCGATTGAACTGCATAAACACCAGGTTCCAAATCTCGATATAGCGGTCGCCGTCGTCATTGGGACTGCCGGGTGGGCCACCGGGAATGTCTTCGCCGTGGTCGTAAAAAATTTCAGAGCTAGGGCCACAAGGGCCGGTGTCACCCATCTGCCAGAAATTATCTTCGTCGAGACGGGAAAAGCGCTCGGCACTTACGCCCATTTCTTTCAGCCAGATATCGGCAGCTTCGTCGTCGGAGACGTGTACCGTTACCCAAAGCTTTTCGGGCGGCAGTTTGAATACCTCGGTCAGCAGTTCCCAGGCAAACTGAATGGCTTCGCGCTTGAAGTAGTCGCCAAAACTGAAGTTGCCCAGCATTTCGAAAAAGGTGTGGTGGCGGGCGGTATAACCCACATTTTCCAGATCATTGTGCTTACCACCGGCGCGCACACAGCGCTGGGAGCTGGTAGCACGCACATAGCCGCGCGGCTCATCGCCCAGAAAGGTGTCCTTGAATTGCACCATACCCGCATTGGCAAACAGTAGGGTCGGGTCATTACTAGGCACCAACGAACTGCTGGCAACTGGGGTATGCCCCTTGCTCTCAAAATACCGAATAAAGGCGTCGCGAATTTCAGCGCTCTTCATGCATTTTCCCAAATGTAGATACATAAAACCTGCCGACGCCCTTCCATCATGAAAGAGCCCTGCAGGGGTGATTAATAAAAGACGGGAATTATAGCGAAACCCGCGCCAGCTGTATCCTTAGCGGAAGTGTCGACGTTCGCGAAATGCGATTAGCCCAGTTTCTCGTCTGCGGTCAGTTGACGCGCCTCGGATTCCAGCATCACCGGAATGCCATCGCGCACAGGGTAGGCCAGCCCGCTGGCCTTACACACCAGCTCGTCTTTTTCCTGATCGTATTCCAGTGGCGCCTTGCTCACCGGGCACACCAGTATTTCCAGAAGTTTCTTGTCTATCATTGGGCTTCTCGCATTCAGTATTTCGCTTTATCTATCACGGTGTTTGCGGCATGGCCGCACTCTCTGCCACATTATCCACTGGCATGGCCCCTACGTGCAGAACCGGATCCAAGCGCACTTTAAACCAATTCATGCGCCAATCCAGATGAGGACCGGTCGCTCGCCCCGTGGCGCCAACCTTACCGACCGGCTGACCCCGACGAACCTGCTGCCCCACTTCGACTGACACTTCACTCAAATGGATAAAGGTCGATGTCACGCCAAACCCATGATCCATCACCAGCGTCCCACCGGAGAAATACATATCCGCGTGCGCCAGCCTCACAATGGCATCAGCCGGCGCCACCACCGGCGTGCCGGTGGGCGCCGCCACGTCAACCCCGTAGTGGGGCCTGCGAGGCTCCCCATTATAAACACGCCGACTACCGAATACACCTGTAATCGGGCCCTTTAGCGGCCAAATAAAGGGCTGACTGAACGCCAGGCTATCGCTGACTTTTGCACGTGCGCGGCTGACCATGGCGCCTTCTTGGCGAATTCGATCCAGCACCTGGGGCGGTGGTGTAACCGTGTTCTGCGGCACCCCATCCACTCGCTGCTCTACGTACTGGCGCTGGCGAACAGCTATCGTGTGATCGGTACAGGCCGCCTCAGAGCATATTTTCAGGGTGGAGTGCGGTTTGGCGTCGCGACCAAAACCGAACACAAATCGACCGTCAGCCGTCACGCGTAGGTTCTTACCGTCAAAAAAGACCTGCTCTCCCGGCTTGGCTTTACCCAGCAACAAGCCACCCTGCGTTTGCTCGCCCTGCAATTCGAATGCGGCCACAGCCGTACTCAAAAATATCAATAAGGGCATAAAAAAGGATAACGAAACGCGCATATCACTCCCGTTAAAAGCACTGATAGAATGCCAATCAATTACAACAAGCGCCAAATACTATGAGTCGTTACCGTCCGCCGCGCCCGCGCGGTTCAGCTTACATTACCCCGGAAGGGGAAAGAACCTTGCGCGATGAACTTCGCCAGCTGTGGAAAGTCGAGCGGCCACAGGTTACCGCGACCGTGAGCGAGGCTGCCAAAAATGGCGACCGCTCAGAGAACGGCGACTATATCTACGGCAAAAAACGCCTGCGTGAAATCGACAGCCGCGTGCGCTTTCTCACCAAGCGGCTAGAAGATCTTACTGTGGTGAACCGCCCACCCACTGACCAAAGCAAAGTGCATTTCGGTGCCTGGGTGACTCTGGAGGCAGACGACGGCAGCACCAGCGAGTACCGCATTGTTGGCCCCGACGAGTTTGACCTGTCAAAACGCTTGCTGTCGATGGATTCACCACTCGCCAAAGCAGTGTTGGGCAAGCATCTGGATGACGAGGTTGTGGTACATACGCCTGATGGCGCCAAGGACTACACTATCGCTGCAGTGCGTTATTAGCGCTGCAGAGGGCGCAAATTAATCCAGATTCCCGTCAACATCAAAGCCGCGCCAGCAAATACCCACACTTCCAGCGGCTCCTGAAAAATCCACCACGCCAGCACCGCAATTAAGGGCAGTCGCAGAAAGTCCATTGGGATCACAATGTTCGCCGGCGCCAGCGACAAGGCTTTAGCTAAGCAGTAGTGCGCAGTCAAGGCCGTAAGCGCAATCGACACCAGACAGGGCCACTGCCCGCTAGGAGGCCAAAGCGGATCAACACTAAAGGCGATGGCTGCCATCGGCAACTGGAGAAAATTCATCAACACCAGCACCGACATCGGGCTGTCTGTCTGCGTAATTTTTCGCGTTAGCGTATGCACCAGCCCAAAGGCCAGCGCGCCGCACAGCATAACGATGGTACCGGTTTCAACTGCCACTAACCCGGGCCGGACAATCACCATGGTGCCGGCAAAGCCCAGCAACAACGCCCACAAGCGCTGGCGGGTAATCTGCTCATTCACAAGTAACGCCGCAAACAATACCGCCCAGATGGGCACGGTAAATTCCAGCGCGAAAACCTGCGCCAGCGGTATCAAGGCAATAGCCACAAACCAGGCGAACTGTCCGAAAAAATGTACACTGTGCCGAATGACATGGGTGAGTGGCTGCTGAATTTTCAGGCGGTGCAGACCAATCATGGGCAGACAGAAGATCAGCACCATCACAGCAATGATATTGCGGTAGAACATCAGCTGCAGGGGCGTGAGGTCGCCCAATACAATGCGAGCGGCAATAGCCATCGCGGAAAATGAAGCAATAGCACCGACCATCCAGCACGCGGCGCGCAGATTTGCAGTCATCGACAGTAGCTTCGCAAACAGTGTGTAGGGCCAGACTAGAGCTTTACTGTGGGAATGTCTCAGAAAGTTTCTCCGAGCCTGCCTCCAAATTTATCTTCGAAAAAGTCTTCAAATATTGAATCACGTCAGCGCGATCCTGCGCATCGGGAATGCCTAGGCTCATCATCATATTGCCGGGCAGGAATTTTTGCGGGTCCGCTAGCCAGACATCCATCAAGACTGGCGTCCACACGAAATCGGCACTTTTCAGGGCATCGGAGTAGTAGTCAAAGCCCGGCTGGCTGCCCACTTTTGTGTTGAAGATATTCCACAGGCTTGGGCCGTTGTTGTGGCCCACGACTTTTTCCGGATAGTGGCAGGTGCGGCAAGCGCCGAACTTCAGTTCCCCGCGCTTAGCATCACCCTCTGGCATTTCGGCCAGTAGAGGCTGCGTAACCAAGCTGAAAAACAGCCCGTAAACCAGAAATACAGCCGTCTTTTTCATACGCTGCCCTGCGCTGCTGTTCTACCGGCAATGCGGCCAAAGAAGCTGCCGTCGCCCACGGAAATTCCGCTGGCAATATACGGCGCCACCGGTAAACCGGCCGTGGTGCGGCCTGCGGCAAACAGACCGGGAATCGCTTCGCCCCAGGCATCGAGCACTTCGCTCCGGGTATTGGTGCGCAAGCCACCGAAGGTATGCGCAGGGAAGAAAGCTTTGTCCACACTCAGGTCGTAGGCAACAAAGGGCGCTATCGCTATAGGTCTGAGATAAGACGCGGCTTTATTCAAAAGAGGATCTTTGCCTTTCGCGGCGTGACGATTGTAGTAGGCCACGCTCTCGCTCAGGGTGTTTGCAGGGAACTTTAGCTGTTTTTCCAAGGCCGCAATGCTGGACGCCCGCGCCACTTCTGCAACGCGGTAATCCTCATACCCATACTGGCTAATGTTGTCGGTGATCAGCCAGGCTCGGCCATTCTGGTGATAGGCAATGTCATGGCCAAGAAAGGCGTGGTAGGAGTCTTCGCCAATGAAACGCTGGCCCCGCTCATTCACCACAATGCCTTTGAGCACATGATCGGGCAGATAGAGTGGCATAATCGCAAAACCGTGGTGCATCTGCGCGGCCGTTCCGCCCACGCTCATACCCATGCTTATGCCCATACCCTGATCACCCATATTGCCCCAGGGCACCGAGCACTGCGCCAGCTCAGGCGCGTAGAGCGACAGCATGTCTCGATTGTGGATAAAGCCGCCCGCGGCCAGTATCAAACCCTTTTTTGCGCGAATATAACGAGTTTCTCCGTCCACAGTGACTTTAACACCGGCAACACGACCATCACTTTCCACGACAAGCCGCTCGCAATTCACGCCGGTTAAATACTGAGCACCCGCTTTTTGCGCAGAGGGAATCAGTGCCTCCATCAGGCTGCGACCCCCGGTCCAACCTTTAAAGCCGGGCACGTGGCCGCGCGGTGCGGGTTTTATGTTCTGAGCAAAGCGATACACCTGCTCCGAGCCCGAGTAATACAGCGAATCAGTAGTGCCCGGCAAGCCCTTCTCGCGGGTATAGCTCGCTTCATAGTGCACACCCTGCTGTACCAACCAATCAAAGTGGGCTGGCGATTTTTCGCAATAAAGATCGATTTTGTCTTGCTGAATGTAAAGCCCGCTGGCCTCAACAATATAGTCACGCATGGCCTCTACAGTGTCTTCAACTCCACAGGCTTTTTGCAAGGCCGTACCCCCGCCCGCATAAACCACCCCGCCTGACATGGCCGACGAACCACCCAGCTTGGGCAGCGACTCCAGCACCAGCACTTTTACGCCCGCTGCACTAGCTTCAATCGCTGCTGCAGTGCCAGCTACGCCGGAGCCAACCACCACCACGTCAACACTGGCAAACCAGTTTTTCACTTCACTTTGCGGAATCGCAGCCGACCCCGCCCAGGCTGTCGCCAGCGGCGCGGCCGCAAGGCCGCCCAATAGTGCTCGTCGTTTCATTAAGTGTGTGCCTTTGCTCATTGCCTTCAACCCGCGTGGATAACGACCGGCTTCTCGTTATTTTTTCGCCTCAGATTCACCGGCCTATTGGGTTTCTAACCAGCCGCCTATCATCACACCCATCTTATGGGGGTTGCAGGCATCTTCTTCGCGCATGAACAGGCCCTTGCCCGCGCACTGAAGATGCCTAAAGTGGAATGGCGGACAATCACGGGCACCACTGATCAATTCGGTTGCACCCAAGAGATACAACGATACACCATTCACTCCTGCCCGGCGCTCCCAACATCGCACCGAGGGATTAACTTCTTATACCGACACAATGAAAGCGGAATACCGTCAAACTCGGCCCCACCAGTGCTCGCATTAGATATGAATTTTAGTTAACGCAATCGCAGGTTTTAAACAAAGACAATCGACTGAAGTTCTGTACGATGTCTGCATCACCTTGCCAACTATCAGGATGCCAAAATGGAAAAAATCATTTACGCCTTATGGAAAACTGAAGCGGACAGTGGCGACCAGTTTCGCGACAAGCTGCGAAACGAGTTATGTCCTGCACTTATTCGTGATGGCATTCACAAGATACGAATTTGTGTGTCTGACAGCGGCGTCGCAGCAGCCCAAGGGTATCGCATGGAAAGCTCAAAATCCGCCGCCAATGCCATCGTGTCAGTGTGGGTCGACACCGCAATTTCGCGCAAACCAATTGAAGCCGAATTACAGAAATACACCGGAAAATTTGCCGGCTATCTGGTCACAGAGTCCGAGCCACTGGTTAATCAAAAACACACCCCCGGCAAAGGCGAGCGAACCTTTGGCATGAATCAGGTGGTCTTTCTGCAAAAGCCCGAGCGACTCACCTTTGCGGAATGGATTGATATCTGGCACGGCAGCCACACCCAGATTGCCATCGACACCCAATCCACTTTTGGCTATCGCCAGAACGTTGTAGCCCGAGCGCTGACAAAAGGCGCCCCAGCCTGCGACGCCATCGTAGAGGAAAACTTTCCCGAAGCGGCCATCCACGGCCGCGCCGCATTCTACAACGCCGACGGTAATCCCGAATTACAGCAGGAGCGCGAGCTGCAAATGATGGGAA
>JBLHMO010000164.1:0-6346 GCA_047622145.1 Paracoccaceae bacterium
GCTAGCGCCCTTTTCATAAAGAAATGTAAATCAACTTCCCAAGTAAATCCCATCGCACCGTGCGCCTGCAACGCGGTGCGCGCAGCAAAGTCCGCCGCCTCCGTCGCCGCCAATTTAGCGTGACTGACACGGGCCTGGGCAATAGGGCCGCCCAAAGAAAGCTCAACTGCCGCCGCATATATAACCGGACGGGCAAACTCGATTTGAACTTGGACATTCGCAAGCATATGTTTTACAGCTTGATAACTGCCGATTGGCTTACCAAACTGAGTGCGCTCCTGAGCATAACTTACCGCCATATCGACACAGCGCTGCGCCAAGCCCAGTGCTTGCGCCGCACAAAACAAAGCGCCACGTTCAAAAGCCTCTGCCATTAATTTATGCGCCTCGGTGCCGCTGGCAACCTGAGTGTCCGCCGTAGGATTGAACACAGGACGCGACAGCTCGCGGAAGGGATCAATACTCTCTTGTTTAGTAAGGTCTACGTGCACGCGCTCGACGATATGAATCCCGCCATCGACAAAAAAGATAACGGCGTCGGCCTGATCAGCATCGGCGACAAATCGCTGGGCTGGGTGATCAATCGCAATTCTTGCGCCCGCTAAGGCACGATCTAACCAGCCCTTGCTGTCGCTAAGCCCAGCCAACAGTGGCAAGACCACACCACCTTGTTCAACTAAGGGCTCAGGTAGAGCAACATAGCCAGCAGCTTCGGCAACACCAACAAAGTCGACAGCGCTCAAGCCTAAACCGCCACTCTCCTCACCAACCAGAATCGACGTCAGTCCCATTTCTAAAATTTGCGCCCAGCGTGCCTCGTCTTGCACCCGCCCATCGGTCAGCATTTTACGCAACTGTTCAGTTCTGCAATTTTCTACTAATAGAGTGCGTGCGGCCTCATGAATCAGCTGCTGGTCTTCGGTAAGAACAAACATGTATACAACCTCTCAGCGGGGCAAATTGAGCATGCGCTCAGCGATAATATTTCGCTGAATTTCATTTGAGCCTGCATAAATAGGCCCTGCCAACGAAAAGATATAATCGCCTAGCCAATCGCCAACATCCCCAGCGTCCGGTGAACTTGGTAATAACTCTGCGTGCTCGCCCAAAATCTCAAGGGCGGTGCGATGCAGTTGAATATCCATTTCGGACCAGAAAATCTTATTGGTGCTGCTTTCCGGGCCAATTTTTCCTCCAGCCATTAAGCGGCTTGCAGATGCATATATATTCAACGCGTACGCCTCGGCATCCATAAAGGCTTTGGCAACGCTAGCGCGGACTGCTGGCTCGAGCTCATCTTGGTGCTTGCGGTAGAGTTCAACCAAACGCTGTGCAGCAACCTGATAACGCGCTGGGCTGCGCAACATAAGTCCACGTTCAAAACCCGCGGTCGACATACACACTTTCCAGCCTTCGCCTTCGGCGCCAAGCCTGTTAGCAACCGGAACTTTAACGTCGTCCAGGAATATCTCGGCAAACACCAACTCGCCATCAAGCCTCGCAATGGGCCGGCGATCAACACCCGGGGTGTCCAGTTTAAATAAAATTAAAGACATGCCCTTGTGGCGTTCGCTGCCCGGCTCACGGAACAGACCAAAAGCCCAGTCAGCGAATACCGCACGGGTAGACCAAATTTTATGGCCGTTAAGAATATAGTTGTCGCCCTCGCGTCGCGCGGTTGCTCGCACACCAGCCAAGTCACTACCCGCACCCGGCTCAGACCAAGCCTGAGCCCACACATCATCGCCAGCGGCCATGCTCGGTAAAAACCGCGCCTTTTGCTCTTCAGTGCCATACTCCATCATCGTTGGGCCAAGCAGGAAAATACCGTTCTGATTGACCCGTACCGGCGCCTTGGCACGGTAATATTCTTCTTCAAAAATTAACCAACGAATCAGATCTAAACCACGGCCACCCAGCTCTTCTGGCCAAGTGACCATGCCCCAGCGCCCTTTGTGCAAGGTGCGTTCCCACTCGCGATGGGCTTCAAAACCTTCTATCGTCAAATCAAAAGACGGTAGCTTGGCCTTGGGCACATTCGCTTCCATCCACTCTCGCACTTCAATGCGGAATGCCTTTTCGTCGGCGCTATATTCCAATTTCATGCTTTTTCTTCCTGCTTTTTATTTGCAGCGGCCATACTCTTACCATCCAAACCGCCAAGCGCATTGCCCGACACCAGATTATTTTGCGCATGGGCAAAATGGTGCATATGGTAAACAGAATCCATCGCGGTGCGTTTACCGCGCAATTCTTCCACGTGATTAACGGCCTGCTTGGTTAACCAAACACCCAAGCTGGGTTGCGCGGCCAGCTTAGCGGCAACACGCTGAGTTTCCTCAGTCAGCTCCGCCCTGGGCACCACGCGATTAACCATACCGAAACCCTCAGCGCGCTGCGCCGACATACGCTCGCCCAGTAACAAAAATTCCTTGGCAACACGAGGTGGCAGCTCAAAAGCGTGAGCAAAATATTCAACACCGGGAATACCCATTCTGACCACCGGGTCTTGAAAGAAGGCATCGTCCGAGGCAACAATCAGATCGCAGACCCAAGCCAGCATTAGACCGCCAGCAATACAGGCGCCCTGTACCATTGCAACGGTGGCCTTGGGTGCATCGCGCCAACGACGGCACATACCCAAGTAGACTTCTTGCTCGCGGGTGTAAAGAAACTCGGCACCGGGCTTACCTACGTGATCGGGCAACAACATCTTGCGATCAAAGGATTTATCTACATCGCGACCCGGCGTACCGATATCGTGGCCCGCTGAGAAGTGCTTCCCCTCACCCGCGAGCACGATTACCTTCACCGCGTCGTCATTGACTGCGCGCACAAAGGCCGCGTCGAGCGCGTAGGTCATCTGGCTATTCTGGGCATTATTGTACTTAGGTCGATTCATGGTGATCCACGCAATACCGGTTTCATCAACACGGTAGGTAACCGGTTCGTCGGTTTCGTAGACAATACCTGGCTTGTCTTTAGGATCACTCATTACGCTTCGCCCCCCTGCGCATCAAAGATCACCAAGGCATCAACAGCCACTGCGCCCTGCCCTTGCGGCATCACCAGCAGTGGATTCACTTCAATTTCACGCACCCGCGCTTCAGTGGCCAGCGCGGCAACTGACAGCGTTGCGATAGCCTTTGCTGCCGAAGCAACATCTGCTTTAGGCTGACCACGGAAACCGTCCATCAGGCCAAATCCTTTAAGACTGCGCAGCATTTCCAGCGCACCAGTTTCATTAACCGGTAGTAGGCGATGGCTAACGTCTTTCATTAATTCTGTCCAGACGCCGCCCAGGCCGACTGTTAGCATCCAACCGAAGACAGGGTCTTTGGTCACGCCAACCAGCAGTTCAACGCCACCAGCCAGCATCGGCTCGAGGGTAATACCTTCAATACGCACATTCGGCAATGCTTTCGCTTTCGCCATCACGTCTTCGAATGCATCCGCCACTTCGTCGGCGGTTTTAAGACCCAGCTTGATAACGCCGTATTCCGTTTTATGTGCAACATCGGGGCTAACCAATTTAAGCACCAGAGGATAACCAATGCGCTCAGCCGCAGCGCGAGCCTCTTCAACGGTCTGCGTCACAGCGTCTTCGACGACGGGCACACCAAATTTTTCTAGCACATGCTTGGCCTGCGCCTCAGATAAAGCGCCTGCACCGGCAGGCAGTGCTGGCCATGTAGCGGAAGAAGCCGGCGAGCTAAGCGCTGGAACATCCTCTTTACGCCAAGCACCATAAATTGCGATTGCCCGTGCCGCGCGATCAAAATCGTCAAAATAGGCAATGCCTAGTTTTTCGACTGCCGCGCGATCAGCCACGGCAAAGGTATCGATTACCACAATGCTTTTATCGGTGCTGTCGGCCAAACGTGCTAACTGGGGAATGGCCCGATCCAAGAAATAGCCTGGTAAATAAGCAATAATGACGTCAATATTTTCTGGATCAACAGCGAGCTTCATTGCGTCGAATAGGAAGTCATTGTTGTTAACTAAGTTGCCAGTCACATCAACCGGATTAGCAACCATACCGTAGGCGGGAATACTTTCGCGAAGCTTGGTTTTAACCGCTTCTGGAAATTCAGGCACATCGGCATTGTAGAGCGATAAGGCGTCCGCCAGTATTGCGCCGCCAGCACCAGAGACACTGATGATTGCACTGGCACTACCCCTGATCCGCGCTCCAAAGCCGTGCAGATAGGCTAAGTCAGTCAATGTCGATAATTCATGGGCACGAGCAACACCGCCTTGTGAAAAGGCCGCCTCGTAGGCTTTGTTATTACCCGCTAATGCTGCAGTATGTGATGCGGCCGCGTCGGCACCCTTCTCGCTAGTACCAACTTTATAAACCGCAAGCAATTTGCCTTTGGCTTTAAAAGCCGCCGCCGCCTCAAGGAAACGAGGGCCATTGCGCAGCGCTTCGATATAACAGAGTACTGCTGTGGTATCTGGGTCGTCGGCGAGAAAATTCAGATAATCTGAAAATTCAACGTCGGCTTCATTGCCGGTGTTGATTACATGGCTAAAAGCCACACCTTCGCGGCGCGCCATTCTATACATAGAGGCGCACATGTTACCGCTCTGGGTAAGCAGTGCCACATTACCCGCTGGGTCGCCAGGACGGAAAGAAGTGCCGAAGGTTGTGAAAATTCCGTCAACAAAATTGGCATTGCCCATGCAGTTTGGGCCGGAGATACGCATACCGGTTCGTTTCGCAAAGGCCGTTAGCTCATCCTGTAACGCGACGCCTTCAGGCTCATTGGTTTCCGCAAAGCCGGCAGCAAAAACCACAGCGGCTTTCACACCACATGCATGGCAGCGCTCAAGATACGCTACGGTGTCCTTAGCTGAGATTGCCAATAGCACAAGGTCGACTGGCTTTTGAATGGACTCAATATCCGGGTAGCACGTTATGCCGGCAATTTCGGTGCTTTTCGGATTCACTGGGTAAAGATTTTTAAATCCTGCATCTTTTAGCAAATGCAGGGGAATACCGCCAACGCGAGTTGGAGTCGACGACGCGCCAATAATCGCTATCGAATTAGGTTTGAGAAGTGACGTCAGGCTCATACAGATGCCTCCTTGCTGCCCGTTGAATCAATTTTTTTAAACGTGTAATCACTGGGCTCAAATTTTGCCGTCATATCTCGATAATCCACCAATCGCCACGGCGAGTTTGCTGTTACACGCCCATTTTTGTTTTTGTACCAGCTGCCAACACCGGGGTGCGACCACACCATATTGCGATGTTTGTGGTCGACCTTTTCTTGGTATTCCCAAAACGGCGCTTCCCGCACCTCCATCACCGAGGAACCCGACTCAATCAGCTCGCGTATGCCCTGCATGATGTAGCCAACCTGGCATTCACTGTGGAATACCGCGCTACCGCCGTGACCAAGATTGGTATTCGGGCCGTACAGCAAGAACATATTTGGAAATTCAGGCGCAGTAATACCAAGGTAGGCGCGGGGATCATCGTCACCCCAGCGACCGCGAATAGTGGCATCACCACGACCGCGAATATCCATTGGCGCCAACATTTTCGAGGCTTTAAAGCCGGTTGCCAGTACCAACACATCCACTTCGTGGCGTGTGCCGTCAGCCATCACCACCGCATTTTCTTCAATGTGATCAATCTGGGTATCCACAAGATCCACGTTTTCACGGGTCAACATCCGGTACCAGTGGTTGTCGCGCAGCATACGCTTACCGTAAGGCGGATAATTAGGCACTGATTTGCGGATCAACTCTGGGTCGTTATTCACTTCTTTAGCGATATACTCTTCCAGCTGCTTGCGAATTTCAGCATTATGGGCATTCAGCGAGCGCTGCTTGTCCGGCCACTCATGATCGATCTGTAGCATTTTGTGGAAGCCATCAGACGAGGACCAGAACAGCTGAAAACGGAACCATTTGGAATAATAAGGAATGTTTTTCAAAACCCACTTTTTATTTTCGCTAACCGTTTTAAAGTAAAGTGGATTCCACATTGCCCAGTGGGGTGAGCGCTGGAAAATAGTCAAATTGCCAACCAACGGCGCAATCGCGGGACCGACTTGCATGCCGGTGGCACCGGTACCGATCATGCCTACCCGCTTACCTTCTAAGGAAACTGCGTGATCCCAGTTAGAGGTATGGAATTTAGGGCCTTTGAAATTTTCTAAGCCGTCGATCGAAGGCATAGACGCGCGGTTGAGTTGGCCAACCGCACTCACCAATACGTTTGCGGTGTAGTCAACAATGGAGCCATCTTCCAACTGAGTTTTTACTAGCCACAAGCCCGCGGATTCATCCCACTGCGCCTGAGTCACTTCCTCCCGGAAGCGTGTATTGGCGG
>JBLHMO010000165.1:0-6330 GCA_047622145.1 Paracoccaceae bacterium
ATCATTCGTATGAAATTCGAGTTGTTTGGCGTCAATGTGGATATCGGCGCCCTGCCAATCACTCAAGTGCAGCCCCTGGCTTTGCATTTGTTCAGCAATACGCGCCCGGCCGACAAAACTGACCGGCAGCCCCGCGGCCAGTAAACGGCCGCCCACATAGCTGCCAATACTGCCAGCACCGTAGATACAAACACGAGTTTTATTAATGTAGGTCATTGTTTTTCCAAATTTTTATTTCTGCAACTATAGCCCAGTGCCACCATGTATGAAATGCAAGGTTCTGCACATTGTCAGCGCAACAGCGCGCGCGTATGATCAGGCTATCTATTCGGGCCCGAAACTAACAACTAATAGCCTATAGCGCCATCAATCGGCGCCTGCTCAACACGGAGAATTCCATGGCCACCAGCCAAATTGACACCAGCTATGTCCACGCGAAAGACAATAAAAAGTTAGACCGCCTACCCGGCAAATACGGCCTGCCGCTTATTGGCAATACCTTTCCCTTCCTGGTTGATCCATACAATGTACTCGACCAGATGTACAAGAACTCCGGTCCGATTTCCAAGGCCTCACTAACGTTCAATCGTATGGTCGTTGCGCTGGGACCAGAATACATCAAACTCCTGACGTTAGACCCAGATCAGCTATTCTCCCCGCGCATGGGCTACGACGCCCCACTCGGTGATTTCTTCGCCGGCGGCCTGCTAATGCGCGACTTTGGCGAGCACAAAATCCACCGTCGGATTATGCAGTCTGCGTTCAAGAACGAAGCCATGCGCGGTTATGTTGACGACATCCATACCGTCACCGACAAGAGCATTGCCAGCTGGGGCGATGACAAGGACTTCCACTTTTACCCCCACATCAAAGAGCTTCTGCTCGATGTAGCTGCCAAAGTGTTTCTCGGCATGGACATGGAAGGCCCGGAAACCGAAAAACTGAATAAAGACTTTCTCGATATGATGGCCGCAACAGTCTCGTTAATACGCAAGGACTGGCCAGGACTCTTGTATCGAAGAGGAATGAATGGCCGCCGCGAGCTAGAGAAATTTTTTATCGGGCTAGTCCCCTCAAAACGGCAAAGTGACGGTCGCGATATGGCCAGCTTCTTTGCCAAAGAAACCGACGACGAAGGCAATCTGTTTTCAGAAAAAGTCGTTGGTGAACATTTGATTTTTCTGCTGCTTGCCGCACATGACACCACTACCAGCGCATTGACGATGACAGCCTCATTTCTCGCCCGCCATCAGGACTGGCAAGACCGCATCCGTCACGAAGTGCTATCGCTGAACAAACCGCAGATCGACTTTGAAGATCTCGGCGACAACATGAAATATACCGAAATGCTGTTCAAGGAAGTACTGCGGCTGCATCCGCCCGTGCCGCAATTTATGCGTCGCACGGTTCGCGATTCTGAGCTGGAAGGCCATCGCATCCCAGCGCACACCTTGATCCAATGCTCACCGCTGTACACGCATCGTATGGAAGAATGGTGGAGTAATCCTCATGATTTCGACCCCGATCGCTTTGGCCCTGGCCGCGAAGAGCACAAGAAACACCCCTTTATGTGGGCACCTTTTGGCGGTGGTGCGCATAAATGTATCGGCCTCCACTTTGCAGGTATGGTATACAAATGCGTGCTTGCGGATCTGCTGCCGAAGTACCGAATAAAGTTTGTCGATGGCTATCAATACCCGGCAAAAATCCAGCACTTCCCCTTCTCCAAGCCGCTGGATAACATGCCGTTGGTACTGGAAAAACTCTAGGAAACCCTAGCACTCCGCGGCGGCCGCTAATGGCCCGCCGTTATTTTCACTATTCATTTAGCCGTTTTTTTGCGGCTCACAAGCCTTCGCGGGCATCAACGATAACGTTTATTTATTCCTTTTTTCTTGCGCTCCAGCGCGACAGATACTGATCCAGATTATTGGCAAACTCCTGCCTTTCTTTCGGGCCCATTGGCGGCGGCCCGCCGGCATGCACACCACTGGACCGCATGGTATCCATAAAATCACGCATATTGAGTCGCTGGCGAATACTGTTATCCGTGTAGCGTTCTCCGCGTGGATTTAGCGCCTCGGCGCCTTTTTCCATCGCCTCTGCCGCCAGCGGAATATCGGCGGTAATAACCAGATCACCTGCCTGCGCGCGCCGCACAATTTCATTGTCGGCAACATCAAAACCCGGTGGTACCTGTACACAGCGGATATTCGCGTTGGGCGGTGTTGCGATCGACTGATTAGCAACCAGTATCAATTCGATTCCCGTGCGCTGCGCTGCGCGAAACAGTATTTCACGAACCACTTTCGGGCAGGCGTCCGCGTCTACCCATATACATGAGGCCATAACGTTCCTATCAAAATGGGGGGATTGCCCGGCGATCACCGCGGGGCTAATACAGTTCACGAGATCCGCTGCAGCGTATTTCCATCAGTATGCGGAAACTCTCGGCCGAAGATACTCAACGAGGTGGTTTGCCGGTACGTCATCGCGTCACCATCGACCGACACCTGCATTTCAAACGCTGTGGTCTTGGCTTTTTCGAAAATAAAGGGCGATTGCGATATCCCCCAATCGGCGCCGCCGGCCTTGGCCGCCACTATGAGCTCCTTACTTCCAGCCTGGTGGGTACCACCGGCCAGCACAGTCACCGCGCGGGGTATTGCCAGCGAAAAAGAGACCCTATTATCAGCCGCGCCCCAGGTCCAGTAGCCCATCTGGTCGTGAAACACTTCGTCGTTGCGCTTTCTTTTGACGACCTGATGGTAGCGAAAAATGGCGAGTTTTTGGGTTTCAGCATGGGTCACATCACCCGCCGCTTCAAAGATAATGGTTTCATAATAGCGGTTTTCTTCGACAGCATCGGATTTTGGCGAGATATCCATAGCATGCCGCCTTCCGAAACCCCAATCAATGCCTTAAAGGGGCCATGATCTACCAACATAACCGGATCAATTTCGCTCACAGGTAAACTCCTTCGCTTTAATTGTCGTAAATTAAAAATACCATCGCGCTTCGGCGAGAACAGCACTATCTGGCAGGTGCTCCGAGCACCCTATTACGCACCTTCTATCGCAAGAATTTCTGCCAGCCCGACTGAATTCCGCCCCACGTAAACAGTCAGCCCTTGCCGAATATGCAATACTGCGCACTACACATTCCGACCAAGAGCCTGCCATAAGTTATGAACGTGGAAAACTGGAACCCAAGCGCCCCAAGCACTGAGTCGTCAATCGACCTTGAATTCCTGCAGCGCTGCCTCGCAATGGTTCAAGCGGGTCAGCTGGAGCAAATAGCCGAACGAATCAGCGCGGATGACCAGCACACCCAAGCGCCGCTGCTTCGCGTGCCGCAAGAGCAATGGACCCTGATTCTCGACAAATTTTCAAACGAAAATCTAAACCAGCTACTTATGTTTTTCGTGCGCGCCGAAATGCTATTACCTGGGTGGGAGGCGGAAGATCACTCGCCAGCCATCTGGATCAATAAGCTATTAAAGGCTCGTGGCGAGCGTCTCAGCAAGGACCAGCTGCTCTGGATCCGCGCCAACACAAACAACCACTACATCCCCAACGGCCGGATCTAAGCCCTCAAAGGGCTACCCTTTATCAAACGTGGCCATTTGCTCGGGGCTAGCGTCCTTCTGGTATTGGGTCTTCCACTCGCTATAAGGCATTCCGTAAACAATCTCACGGGCGCTTTCGTAGTCCCCTTGATCGCCCTGTTCTTGCGCTGCCGCCACATACCATCTGGAAAGACAATTCCGGCAAAACCCTGCCAGATTCATTAAATCGATATTTTGAACATCTTTGCGACTGTCCAAATGCTCCAACAAGCGCCGAAATACCGCCGCCTCTATTTCCGTACGTTGGTCTGCCATCCTTTACCTCCAGCTCCCTACTCTATTCGGGTTACAAAAAAATGTGACGCTTTTGATTTATTTAGGCACAATACGGCAAATTTTGGGCTAGCGCGTCCCCCATCAATACAATTAATGGGGATTATAAGCACTATCAATTGCCTGAATGAATTGAAAATACGTATACTGCTCGGCTAATTGCCTAATTCCTGGGGGGAGTTTTTGGCTGTATAACGCCGCAATCCCTCTCCCTCTACGCCCACGAAGCCCGCTAACCAGCATACAGCGTGGGTTCCCACAAGCAGCAAACAAAGGAGCTTGGTGTGATAATAGGACTGTGCCGTGAGCATGCCGCCGGTGAAACCCGCGTAGCGCTCACACCCCCGAACATCAAAACCCTGATTGAAAAGGGCCAAACCTGTCTGGTAGAAACCGGAGCCGGTAAGGCTGCAGGGATTTCCGATGGAGACTTTAAAGAGGTTGGCGCAGAAATTGTCGCGTCCTCGGAGGTGATTTTTGAGCGTTCGGAGCTGGTGGTGAGCATTCAGCCCGTAAGCCCGGACACCAGCCTGCGTGACGCACACCTTGCGCGCTTGCGGGACGGCCAAATGATCGCTGGCATGCTCGACCCATTGGGTGAATCCGATCTCGCCAAACAGATTGCCGAGCGCGGCGTTACCTCACTGGGCCTCGAAATGGTGCCCCGTATCAGCCGCGCCCAAAGTATGGATGTACTTTCGTCCATGGCCACCATCAGTGGTTATACCGCTGTATTACACGCCGCCAGCTTGGCTCCTCGCATTTTCCCGATGATGATGACGGCTGGGGGCACCCTGAAAGCTTGCAACGTCCTCATTCTCGGCGCCGGCGTTGCTGGCCTACAGGCCTGCGCCACAGCCAAGCGTCTCGGCGCCGTTGTTTCGGCCTACGATATTCGCCCCGCTGCCAGTGACCAGATCCTTTCCGTGGGTGCCAAGCCTATCGAGCTGGAATTGGAAAACGAGGAAGCAGAAGACGCCGGCGGCTACGCCAAGGAACAATCAGCCGACCAGCTTGCCAAGCAGCAAGCCGCGTTAGCGAAAGTACTGGCGACCCAAGACATCATCATTACCACGGCCGCCGTACCTGGCCGTCGTTCACCGGTGCTGATCACCGAAGACATGCTGAAGTCGGTCAAACCGGGCACTGTCATTGTCGATATTGCTGCCGAGCGCGGCGGTAACTGCGCGGCGACCAAGGCTGGCGAAGTGATCAATGTTGAAGGCGTTATTATCAGCGGCCTGCTCAACCTGCCCGCACGCCACCCCTTCCATGCTAGCCAGATGTTTGGCAACAACATGACGACTTTGTTGAGCCACCTGCTGGATGACGACGGCGTGTTACAGCTCGATTTCGACGACGAAATTGTTGCCGGCACTGTGGTCACCCACAAAGGCGAAGTCACCCACGCAATGATTCGCAACATTCTCGAACTGCCCGCCATGCAACTGGGCACACCTCCGGCAGAAGTCGCCGACGAGAAAACAGGAGAATAACCATGGAAATTTTATTGATGCAGGTGAGCCTATTTGTGCTCGCCCTGTTACTCGGCGTAGAACTGATAACCAAGGTTCCGCCAACGCTACATACCCCCCTGATGTCTGGCACCAATGCCATCTCTGGCATTGCCGTGGTTGGCGCCATTCTTGCCGCCGGCAACACCGACGGCGGAGAAATGGCTCGCTGGATGGGGTTTGTTGCTGTGACCTTTGCCACCATTAACGTGGTAGGCGGCTATATGGTAACTAACCGTATGCTCGCCATGTTCAAGAGGAAGAATTAATCATGCTGGATATATGGATGGATCTTGCCTACCTATTCGCAGCGGTACTGTTTGTACTGGGCATTAAAGGCCTGACAAAACCAAAAACAGCTGTGCGCGGAAACTTGCTCTCAGCAACCGGCATGCTGCTCGCTGTTGTCATAACGCTAATCGACAAGAGCATCGTCAGCTATGACATGATCATTGGCGGCGCGGTGCTCGGCGCCGTTATCGGCTTCGTGATTGCCAAGAAAGTTCAAATGACGGCCATGCCGCAACTGGTCGCAATACTCAATGGTTTTGGCGGTGGCGCATCACTGGGTCTTGCAGCTGCAAGTTACCTGCAGACATTGGGCGGCGCGGGCTTCGCGCCTGGCGCTGTAGGTGTCATTACCGTCGTCACGATTGCACTCGCCGTTATTATCGGTGCGGTCACACTGACCGGTTCACTGGTTGCATTCGCCAAGCTGCAGGAAATCATACCCGGCCAGCCTATAGGCTTCCCCGGCATGACCGGCTTCAATGGCTTGCTATTGCTGAGCGCACTGGCGCTGACTGTGATGTTGGCGGTGGACCCGACGAATACGATGTATTTCTGGGCCGCAATCGGACTGGCCGCTGTACTTGGGCTCACCCTGGTTCTGCCTATCGGTGGCGCCGACATGCC
>JBLHMO010000166.1:0-6289 GCA_047622145.1 Paracoccaceae bacterium
AGTCTTGCGCAAGCCGATTCGCCGCGTGCTTGCCGATGCCGAGGCTATAGACCGTTTTACCGTGGAGTTTTATAGCCTAGCCAAATCGGTGCGTGGCGCCAGTGGCGATAATCGCCGCGGCAGCGCCGGCGCCAATCTGGAGCAATTACTGGAAATCAGTAACCTCAAAGATCTCGACGCCAATGACGGTCATGTCGTCAATATTGTCGATTGGCTGCTGCAATATGCTTACGATCAGCGCGCCAGTGACATTCATATTGAGCCGCGCCGCGAGCAGGGTAATGTCCGTTTTCGTATCGATGGGGTGCTCTACAATGTTTACGAACTGCCCGCCTCGGTGCTGACCGCGGTGGTGAGCCGTTTGAAAATTCTGGGGCGGATGGACGTGGCTGAGAAGCGTCGACCCCAGGATGGGCGTTTAAAAACCAAAAATCCTGGTGGCGATGAGATTGAATTGCGCCTGTCCACCTTGCCCACCGCTTTTGGCGAGAAAATGGTCATGCGGATTTTTGATCCTGAGGTTTTGCTGCGCAGCTTTGACGAACTGGGCTTGCGCGGTGAGGATCTGCAGCGCTGGGACGGCATGATTCGCTCGGCCCACGGCATTGTACTAGTCACCGGGCCTACTGGTTCGGGGAAAACCACCACGCTGTATTCCAGTCTGAAACAGATTGCCACCAGTGAAGTGAATGTCTGCACTATTGAAGACCCCATCGAAATGGTCGAGGACGCCTTCAACCAAATGCAGGTCCAGCACAATATCAATCTCGATTTTGCCGGTGGGGTGCGAGCTTTACTGCGTCAGGATCCGGACATCATCATGATTGGCGAAATCCGTGATCTAGAAACCGCCGAAATGGCTATTCAGGCCGCGCTTACGGGTCATCTAGTGATTTCTACGCTGCACACCAACGACGCGCCATCGGCAGTCACGCGGCTGTTGGAATTAGGTGTGCCTGCTTATTTGATTCGCGCCACGGTACTGGGTGTAATGGCCCAACGCTTAGTCAGAACACTGTGCCCGCATTGCAAAGAGCCTGCTAGCCTGACGGAACAGGATTGGACGACCCTGACCACGCCATGGAAAATCACTATGCCCAAGCAGGCATATCATGCGCCAGGTTGTTTGGAGTGCCGCAATACCGGTTTTTATGGCCGTCAGGGTATTTATGAGATTCTGCCAGTCGATGGCGGCGTGCAGAGCGCCATTAAAGACGATGTTGAGTTGGACGATTTGCGCCGTATGGCGATGAAAAACGGCATGCGAACCCTGCGCCTCAGCGGTGCCCAAAAAGTCGCACGCGGTGAAACTACGGTAGCCGAAGTGCTGCGGGTGGCGCCACCAGTGCAAACCGGCTGAAATCGTTAAAAAGGAGCGCTCATGACCGCAGCGAATTTGACCCTATTGGCCGAGGAAATACCGGCGCATCTTAACGCCGAATTAACCGCCCGTTGGCAAAGCCTAAGTGAGCGTTGCAGTGAAGTACAGTGGCAATGGTATGTGGATTTTGCCGCATCAGCGTTACGCGGGCAGTTATTAAAGGCGTTTGCTTGTAGCCCAGCGCTATTGGATATTTGCGTTCGTTATCCTCATTACTTACCCGACTGGGTGGCCAGCGGCGATTTGGCCAGGGCTTTGCCTGATGATGTCTGGCAGCGTGAACTAGCCGACCTTTGCGCGGCCTGTAGCTCGGCCGAAGAGCTAGCCAAGACGCTGCGTGAATTCCGCTACCGGCACTGGTTGCGCATCGTTTGGCGCGATCTCAATCGACTCGCGAGCATGGAAGAAACCGTCGCTGAGCTGTCTTTAATGGCCGAGGCATGCATCGCTTGTGCGCTGGACTTCCTGCACCACCAGCTCAGTGCCGAACGTGGTGAACCGCAATCTCTCGCCGGTAAACCTCAGCAGCTAGTGGTTATTGCCATGGGTAAACTCGGTGCCGGGGAGCTGAATTTATCCTCGGATATCGATCTGATTTTTACCTACCCTGAAGCTGGCAATACCGTCGGTGGCCCGCGCAGTGAAGATAATCAGGTATTTTTTATTCGTCTTGGACAGCGTTTGATAAAGGCGCTGGATAGCCGTACCGAGGACGGCTTTGTGTTTCGGGTAGATATGCGCCTGCGGCCCTATGGGCAAAGTGGTCCCTTGGTGATCAGCTTCGATGCGCTGGAGGAATACTATCAGGAGCAGGGCCGAGACTGGGAGCGCTATGCCCTCATAAAAGCTCGCTGTGTGGCGGGGGATCCAGAGGCTAGCGAGCAGATCATGAGTGCTTTGCGCCCCTTTGTGTATCGGCGTTATCTGGACTTTTCAGCCATAGAATCGCTACGCGACATGAAGGCCATGATTCAGCGCGAAGTTCAGCGCCGAGAATTACATGACAATATTAAACTGGGCGGCGGCGGGATTCGTGAAATTGAATTTATCGCTCAGTGCTTTCAGTTAATTCGCGGTGGTCAAGAACCTGCGCTGCAGGCTTTGCAGTTACAGCGGATTCTCAATGAATTGGCTGAAATGGCTTATTTGCCCGTTCAAGCGGTGACGGAGTTACAGCAGGCCAATGTGTTTTTGCGCAATACCGAGCACGCCATTCAAGCCTGGCGCGACGAACAAACCCAGCAGTTGCCAGAGAGCCCAGAGGCACGCAGTGCGCTGGCGTGGTCAATGGGATTTGGTGATGATTGGGCGGCATTTTTAGCCTGTTTAGAAAATCATCGGCAGCAGGTTTCGCTGCATTTTGCCAATATTATTGCGCCACCGGAGGCGACGCCGGCAGAGCCCCATCTCAGTCAGCAAAGCTGGCGGGATATGCTCGATGACCTTGATGAAAAGGAGGTGCGCGACGCACTTGAGGCGGGCGGCTTCGACGATGCGGCAGAAGCTGCCCGTTTGCTGGTAGCGCTGCTGCGCGGTGCCAGTGTTCAGCGCATGCAGGGCCACGGCCGCGATCGCCTCAATGATTTTTTACCCCTGTTGCTGGAAGATTTACGCAGCGCCGAATCTCCCACCGAAACCTTATTGCGCCTGATTCCACTGATTGAGGCGGTGCTGCGACGAACAGCGTATTTGGTGCTGTTGATTGAAAATCCGGGGGCGCGGGCACGGTTGGTGCAATTGTGTGACGGCAGTCCCTGGATTGCGCGGCAGCTGGCGGCACATCCAGTGTTGCTAGATGAGCTACTCGACGCCCGCAGCCTGTATTCAGTGCCGGATAAAGCCGGTCTAGACAGTGAGTTGCGTCAGCGGATGCTGCGGATTGAGCCAGGTGACCTTGAAGCTCAGATGGAAGCGCTGCGTTATTTCCGTCTTGCTCATGTCTTGCGGGTTGCTGCCTCCGAGGTCACCGGCAGCTTGGCACTGATGAAAGTGAGTGATTACCTCACTTATATTGCCGAGACGCTACTCGATACGGTATTGGATATCGCCTGGCAAAACCTGAGCGACAAATACGGCAGCCCACTTGCGCCGGGGGTGGAGCAGCGCCATTTTGTGGTATTGGCCTATGGCAAGTTCGGCGGTATCGAGCTGGGTTACAGCTCGGACCTTGATCTGGTATTTCTACATGATGTAGACGGTGGCGCTATCACTGATGGGGCGAGGCCGATTGATGCCAGCATGTTTTTTACCCGTCTGGGTCAGCGCATTATTCACATCATGACCACTACCACACGGCTGGGCGCACTTTACGAGGTGGATATGCGTCTGCGGCCATCGGGTAATTCCGGGCTATTGGTATCGTCGTTGGCCGCCTTTAGTGAGTATCAGCGCAGCAAGGCCTGGACCTGGGAGCATCAGGCTCTAGTAAGAGTTCGGGCGGTGGCCGGCGACGATATTCTGGCCCAAAAATTTGTGAAATTGCGGGCTGAGATCCTAAGTCGACAGCGCGATATTAAAATCCTGCGCGGCGAAGTCGTGGCGATGCGCGACAAAATGCGCCAGCACTTGCTGGGTGATGCAAAGAAAAATGCCGAATTTGACCTTAAACAGGGAGATGGAGGTATCGTTGATATTGAATTTATGGTGCAATATGCTGTTTTAGCATGGTCACATCAGCACCCACCGCTTACTAACTACACTGATAACATCCGTATACTGGAATCTTTGTGTAAAGCCACATTGCTTTCGGACACAGATACCCAGGCACTGATTGGCGCTTACAAGGCGTTTCGCAGTCAGGCGCATCGCCTCAGCTTACAAGAGCAGAGCGGGCGGATAGCTAATTCTGCCTTGGGTACAGAGCGGGACATTGTCAGCCGGTTCTGGCAGCAACTGATGTTGTCTGCTTAGTGATTTAAATTTTGCTTGCCCGCTTTTTTTTTGAGGAGTTACCCGCGATGTCTATGGCTGATCGTGATGGCCTGATCTGGTTTGATGGCGAAATGGTTCCTTGGCGCGACGCCAAAGTCCATGTCTTAACCCACACCCTGCACTACGGCATGGGCGTATTTGAAGGTGTTCGTGCCTATCAGACTGAAAACCGTGGCACCTGTATTTTCCGCATGAAGGAGCACACCGACCGCCTGTTCCGCTCTGCACATATTATGCGCATGGAAATGTCCGTGACTAAAGAGCAGGTCAACGAGGCTCAGCGTGCGGTAGTGCGTGAAAACGGTCTGGATGAAGCTTATTTACGGCCTATGTGTTTTTACGGCTCCGAGGGTATGGGACTGCGCGCAGATAATTTGAAAATGCACGTGATTGTTGCCGCGTGGGACTGGCCGAGCTATATGAGCCCGCAAGCCCGTGACAATGGTATTAAGGTGCGCTGCTCCTCGTATACCCGCCATCACGTCAATATCTCGATGTGTAAGGCCAAGGCCAATGGCCATTATATCAATTCAATGCTGGCGTTGCGTGAAGCCCTAGATAGCGGCTGCGAAGAAGCCTTGTTGCTGGACAACGAAGGCTATGTTGCCGAAGGCAGTGGCGAGAATGTTTTCCTGGTTCGCAATGGTAAATTGTTCACGCCTGAGTTGACTAGTTGCCTGGACGGTATCACTCGGAATACCATTTTTGCCTTTGCCAAAGAGCTTGGCATAGAGGTGGAAGAAAAGCGTATTACTCGTGATGAAGTCTATATTGCTGACGAAGCCTTTTTTACTGGCACCGCTGCTGAAGTCTTGCCGATTCGGGAATTGGATGGCCGGATGATTGGCGAAGGCAAGCGCGGTCCATTGACCACGATCTTGCAAACCATGTACTTTGATCAGGTTAAGGGTCGCCGCCAGCAGTTCCCTGAGTGGTCGACACCCGTACGCTAAATCTTAAGCCCCTCTTGATATTAAGGGGGGCTTTCGCCGTACATGCATTCGCCACGAATAATAATCTCGTTTAACACCGCGTATTTATCAATATGCACATAGCCGTTCGGGCAATATTTTTTCAGCCGTGGGTCACGCTGCAAGTAGTAATCGGCCCGTTTAAGCTGAGCCTCTATGCTTTCTCGTTCACTAACAACGCCTTGCGACACGCGATTCTGGTCGCGTGCGGTGATGGGCCGAGGCTGCTCGCGAAATAACGGCAGTGTGTAGCGAAATAAACGAATATCGCCGGATTTGACCGTGGTATCGAACAGGCCGTATCCCTTGCCACCGCCAGAACTGGCGCAGGCACTGATGATACTGCTCAGTAATAAAACGCTGATTTTATATTTTTGCCGAGCGGGTTTGAACATGTAATTTATGGTCTCTGAAGCTATAATTATGGGCTTTAGCGAGTGTAACATGACAAAGTCTTAATGCCAGATCGACCCTGGTGAGGCCATCGTTGGTGGATTTATGATCACTCGCTGGTTAGAATCCCGTCACTAAGAAATGCGGCATTCTTCCTTTTTAAGCCTAATTGGCTAAGCATACTGTCTTAATTAAGCTCCTTTGTAGGAATTAGCTTAGGCAGTGGAAGAATCCCTCGGTTCCCCAAAATGAATAACAGCGACCTCGGATATGCCGTCAAAATCTTCAGCTATTGAAAATGTTATTGCCAATCAAGCCCTAAAAGCTCCGGTTATTCCCCTTGGGGATGCTAGGCCGCGTCGCGCCCTCAAGGTATGTCTGCTCGGTTACCGCAGTGCCCCCTTTGGTGGCGGCCAAGGCATTTATCTGAAATATTTAAGCAAGGCGCTAGTTGAGGCTGGGCATGCAGTGGATGTGATCTCTGGCCAGCCTTATCCCCACCTTGATCCACGGGTGAAACTGATCAAAATGCCGGGCATGAATTTATATGAAACCGGCTTGGCTTCTATTCGACCACACCATTTAAGCTCGCTGACCAATATCATGGAGTGGA
>JBLHMO010000167.1:0-6270 GCA_047622145.1 Paracoccaceae bacterium
CGGCAGCAAATCGCTATCATCGCCCACGCCTAATGGCCTGTGGCCTGTTGCTGTGGAGCGCATTAACCATGGTCACGGGTAACACAAAAAATTTCATACAAATGGCGGCGACCCGAGTATTTATCGGTGTCGGCGAAGCAACGCTGACCCCGGCATGCTGGGTGATGTAATGTCGCCACGGCTACGCGCCTTTGCCGCAGGTTTTTATTCCCTAGGTGTGCCAATTGGTATCGGTGGTTCCTACCTGATCGCCGCGTCCCTCGGGCGCGAACTTGGTTGGCGCAACGGTTTTTTTATCCTTGCCGCGCTGGGGATGTTTTTATGACTAATTCTATTGTTACTACGCGACCCGCGATCTGCTGCCCATCAGGCAGCCACGGCCAACGGTGAGAACAGTATTGCCAGCGCAGTTCCTGAATTCAAACGCTGGCTGCTTGACTCACCGGCGCAGGGACTGGCAATTATCGGCGGCGTCGCTGTGACATTCGCGCAGGGAGCGCTGGGACTCGATCAAGTCTGGATGGTCCAAGAGTGCGTATTTACGACCGTCGGCGCTCAGCAACTCAGCGGCACCATGTTTCTGCTGGCAGGGGTTTTGGGCACCCTGCTCGGCGGCGTAGGCAGCGACATGCTCGAATCCAGATACAAAGATGGGCGACTCTATTTTCTGGCCTTCATCTATCTGTTAGCGACTCCGCTAACACTGATATTTCGCTTCGCTGATCCAGACGGAGTGATGTTTCACATCGCAATCAGGAAATCTGATCGTCGGCCTACTTGCCGATATGCTAACAGCGGCGTCTGGCCGAGCCCTAAACTTGGGCTGCGACACTGGCGAGCGCTCCCGGACTCCTTGCGGTGCCCTGCTTCTATTTTGCTGCGCGACGGTTTGCAAGAAGCCAAGCGGATGTGGAAAGTGAATTAGTAATGACTACCAGCGCGCCACTGAAAACAGGCGCGTAAAAGATTCAATTCGGTATTGTCGGCAAGTCAAATGACTCGCCGGACTGCGACATTCTAATGACGGCTAAAAAGATGGCGTAGCAGTTAGTCACTACGGACTCCATAGGCTCCTGATAACCGCCAATAAACCAACGCATTGCCAGGGACGAAGCGGTGCCAATGAGTGCCGTAGAAATCATGGCATCATCCAATTTTTTATCATCAATACTTTTAAGACCAAATGCAGCAAGCAAGCCAAAGCGATCAGAAAACTTCTGAATACCGTGCTTGTACAATTCTCTAATATTCGAGGCCGCGCCATAGATATCAATAATTAGGATGCGCGCCAAACGCTGATCATTAAAGAGCAGACTGTAATAGGCGCGAAGCAAAGCCAGCGCCATCACCTCAGGCTCACGAGGCCCGGTTGCAACTACCTTGTCTAAGGTTCCCTGCAACACAGCCAACTCCCGATAATAAACCGCTTCATAGAGCTTTGGCAAACTACCAAAAGTCTCGTAGTAGTAGCGCTCAGTCAGGCCCGCCTCAGCACAAATATCTCGCACCTTGGCATCCTGAAAGCCTCGATCACCAAAGATGACTTTGCCCGCGACAAGAAATTTTTCCCGTCGTTCTTCGTGTCGCTCATCGGGTGTTTTACCGAGGAAACTGCGTTTTACGCTTTTATTTTTTGGTGTCTGCATGGATTCTATCTTGACATTGCCAGGGAAAAAAAGCAATGTTGACAAAATAAATTGTCAGGATAGAAGTTAGCATGACAACGAAAACCGACGTACTCATTATTGGCGCAGGCTTATCCGGTATTGGCGCGGCCTGCCGCCTTAAAAGAGACTGCCCAGAGAAAAGCATCGTTATTTTAGAAGCCCGCCAAGCAACAGGCGGCACCTGGGATCTTTTCCGCTACCCCGGTATACGCTGCGATACTGACATGTACACCCTCGGCTATAGCTTTGCGCCATTTCCCGGCGACAAGGCTATCGCCGATGGCGAAGCAATTCTTGATTACATTCAGGACACGGCACGTGAATACAAGGTTGATGGCCTGGTACATCATGGCCATAAAGTGGATGCCTTAGAATGGAGTAGTGAACGCAAATCTTGGCTGGTCACCGCCCTGCTTCCCGATGGTGAGCAGCGCCAGTTCGAGGCCAGCTTTGTGCACTGCTGTTCCGGCTACTACGACTATGATCGGGGCTATCTCCCGGACTTTCCCGGCAGTGAAGATTTCGCAGGATTACAAATTCATCCACAGCATTGGCCACAAGACCTCGACTACAGCGGCAAGAAAGTGGTTATTATTGGCAGCGGCGCGACCGCAGTCACTCTCGTGCCCAATATGGCTAAGAAGGCTGCACACGTCACTATGTTGCAGCGTTCGCCAAGCTACGTGCTAAGCCAACCGAGTGTTAACGAAACCTATAAGCTTTTGACTCGGTTTATGCCGCGCAAGTGGGCCTACTACCTCACGCGCTGGAAGCAGATAGGCATGGCCATGTTCATCGTGCACCTTTGCCAGACCAAGCCAGACAAAGTGCGCGGCATGCTACGCAAGCATGTGGTAGACATAATGGGTGAGACCTATCCGGTCGATGAACATTTCAATCCCAGCTATAACCCCTTCGAGCAACGTGTTTGTTTTATGCCAGACGGCGATATGTTCAGGACGCTGAAATCCGGCAAAGCTGAGATTGTCACTGACCATATTGAGCGATTTACGGCTACCGGTATTCAGCTTAAGTCCGGCAAGCACATCGAGGCGGACATCATTGTGACGGCGACGGGCTTAAATCTATTGCCCATGGCTGGCCTCACGCCATTGGTCGATGGCTCGCCGCGACCGGTAAACGAATCTCTCGTTTACAAGGGCATGATGCTCAGCCATGTGCCCAACTTTTCTTTTGTGGTTGGTTATACCAGTGTTCCATGGACGCTCAAGGCCGACATGGCCAGCCAGTACGTCTGTCGCTTAATCAAGCATATGGATCGCAAAGGCTATGGCCAATGTGTACCAAGCCCCGAACCAGGAATGACCGGCACCGCTCCACTGATGGATATCTCGTCGGGTTACGCTACGCGGTCTGCAGATCGTATTCCTAAGCAAGGAGATAAGGCGCCTTGGTGTTTACATCAGAACTACCTCAAGGACCGCCGAAAATTATTTGGTGGTCGACTTGAAGACGGCGCCATGAAATTTCTCTAATTAGATGAAAGATATAAGTATAAGGGGCAACGTGAAAAACTTTTACCAAAATAAAATTGCCGTCGTTACTGGCGCGGGCTCAGGCATAGGCCGCTCAATTGCACTTTTGCTAGGTCAATTGGGCAGTAAAGTGCACTGCGTGGACATGAATCTAGCAAGCGCACAAAAAGTTACCACAGATATTGGCAATGCCATAGCGCATCAAGTGGATGTAACGGATGCCGAAGCGATGCTTGCTCTTGCCGACAAGATATATGACAACGACGGTCGTGTAGATCTCCTATTCAACAACGCCGGCATTGCCCATGGCGGAAATTTTCTCGAGTGCGAATTGAGCGATTGGCGACGCCTGTTAGATGTGAATGTGATGGGCGTAGTCCACGGCGTGCATGTTTTCCTGCCGCGCATGAAAGCCCAAAATAAAGCTGCACACATTATTAATACGGCATCTGGTGCTGGGCTGACCCCCTCTGCGGGGTTAGGACCGTACTGCGCATCAAAACATGCAGTGGTCGGACTCACCCAAGTGCTGGCTGCTGAGATGCGCGGCAGTAATATTGGCGTCACCGTGCTATGTCCCGGAATTGTGAACACACCGATTCTGGATAACGCCCAACTGCGCGGGAAAATGCTTGAACGTAAACACAAGACCAAGGCTTTTTACGAAAAGCATGCGGCCACGCCCGACCAAATCGCACAAGCGGTTCTAAGTGATGTGAGCAAGGACAAGCTATTCAGTCTCACGCCAAGGATAGAAGTGGGTATCAGTTGGTGGTTACAGCGAATATCCCCCCGATTGATGCAATTCGTTTCACGACTGCTTTTAAAACAAGTGCAATAACAGCGATCAAAGCAAATCATAGGAGGGACGTAATGAAAAACTGGGGAACTATGATGGCCAGCGCGACCATACTCCTGACTACCCAAGCGTGGGCTGACGAGGAGCAAAATAACACCACCGCTAATAAGCAAGCCAAAAGCAGGCCGCAACTAGAAGAAATTATTGTCACCGCCCAAAAGCGTGCCGAGCGGCTGCAAGATGTACCCGTCTCGGTATCTGCTTTTAGCGCCAATGAGCTTGCGGATATTTCCTTTGATGACGTAGACGACATCGTTGACTACGTACCGTCATTAACGGTGGGGACCAATGTTTCGCCCTTATCGACCAGCTTTAGAATTCGTAATGTCGGTAAGTTCTCCTCCATTCCCTCCTTTGAACCCGCAGTCGGCCTATTTATTGACGGCGCCTTTCGGGCACGCTCCGGACTGGGGCTTGGTGACATTGTCGATGTATCTGCAGTGGAGGTACTGAAAGGGCCACAAAGTACCCTGTATGGAAAGAACGTTAGTGCCGGTGTGATCAGCGTGGCAACGCAGCAGCCTACACGGGAATTCGAAGCCATGATTGAAACAAGCATTGGCGACACTAATCTACGCCAGACCAAGGCTTACGTAAGCGGACCTTTAAGCGGAAAAATTTCCGGTAGGCTGAGCGCCGTTACCACGCGATCCGATGCGTATATGGAAAATCTCATCGGCGAAGATCACAACGATCGCGGTTCAGATGCGCTTCGTGCCCAACTATTATTCGATCACAGCGATGAATTTAGCTCGCGGCTCATTATCGGCTATGTTGATAAAGACCTACATCCCAAACAGGGCGATGTATTCGTGAGTCCCGCAACGACAGAAATTATTCGCAACGCAGGTGGCCAGGTTACCAATAATGATCCACGCGATGGCGTGGTTGAATACGATGATTTCAATCGCTTCACCATGGAAGCCTTGGATATTATTTTGAACAACACCTACCAAACTGACGGCTGGTCGCTAACGTCGATTACCAGCTACGACACCTATGACGCACTAAGCGCCTTGCACGACGCCGAACAAATGAGCCTGAGTATCGCCATCTATGATGATACCCAAATTGGTCGCACCTTTTCACAAGAAATTCGCTTTGATATCAACTTAGGCAATGATGCCAACCTTCTGGCTGGCCTGTATTATTACGAAAACCTTTTTCGCCAAGGCGATACTGGACGAGCTGAATTCGTACTTGAAGAGGAAATAGAAGAATTGGGGGATGCTATCGCGAAATATGTCGCGACCCATTCAGGCCCAACGCCCGGAGGCGTCTTGCCCGTCCCAATCCCTGGGCCGCCGGTGCCACTGATTGGCGTAGAGGGCGATAAGGGCGACTTCCTCGCCACACTTAATACCACTGCGTTCGGGATATTCAGTAAGTTTGATTACCAGATTTCCGAAGCCTGGGGCAGCTCCTTGGGGCTGCGCTATTCACAAGAACGAAAGGCCGGCTCGCTGGTACAATCATTAGAACTTTCGCCACTGGGTTGTGTGCCACCGCTGAACGCCAGCTTCATCTGCTCGGTAACACCGGAAAACAACAACTTTGCCAAAACCGCCACTTTCAGTGCTGTAACCGGCGCATTGCAGACTAACTATCGAATCACCGATGATTTTATGGTCTACGCAACAGCCTCAACTGGGTTTAAGTCCGGCGGCTACAGTTTGCAGAATGGCACAGCGCCAGCGGCGCTTAGACCCTATAACAGCGAAGATATCGCTAACTATGAAATCGGTTGGAAAGCAGAATTTTTCGATAACCGCGCACGCTTGAATGGCGCCTTGTTTAATACCGAATACAAAGATTATCAAGAAGCCAGTTACAAAGGCCTGTTCTTTGTGGTGAACACAGCGGAACTGGTAACGGTACAAGGCTTTGAAGTCGACGGCACGTATATTCTTAATGATAAATTTACCCTAGGCCTCGATATAGCCTATGTAGATTCCATCTACGACAAATACACCCAAGGCCAATGCTATTACGGTCGTACACCTGACAATGCCGACGGCCAGTGTGATTTGAGCGGCGAGAAACTGCCAGTCGGCGCTAAATTCAACGGCCTAGCCTCAATAGAGTGGGAAACAGACTTATTCCAAGGCAGCGTCTATTCCCGCGCTGATTACATTTATAAATCAGCCGTTAATTCCAGTTCGGAAATAGACCCTCGCCATGATCAGCCTGCACTGGCACGCATCAATCTCAAACTCGGATGGCGCAGCACAGACTGGGAAATTTCACT
>JBLHMO010000168.1:0-6256 GCA_047622145.1 Paracoccaceae bacterium
AAGCCTGGGCACGGGTCGAAAGCGACTATCGGCGAGTACTTGAATTGGATTCCACGCTGAATTTTGCCAGGGACGGATTGGCGCGAGCGCAGCGGCGACTTGAGCTTGACCAGTCAATCGAGCAGCTGATATCTCGGCCAGAGCGCTTATACAGTGAGCCTGTGCGCGAACAGGCTGCTGAGTTGCTCGCCGAAGCGCGGCGCATTCAGCCTGCAGGTGAAAGCTTGCAAAATCAAACGACGGCCCTGCGGCGAGCCATTGAGCGCGCCGGGCGCAAACTCACGGTCACCCTGGTTTCGGATAACAGCACCAGCGTCATGGTGTATCGGGTGGGTCGCTTGGGTGAGTTCGAGAAGACGCAATTGCAGCTTACGCCCGGCGATTACGTGGTGGTGGGCCGCTGTGACGGCTACCGCGATGCCCGTAAAACGCTCAGCATTCGCCCGGATATGGACACGGTTGCGCCCTTCGATATTCGCTGTACAGAAAAAATTTGAGAAACGATGACAAGCGATTCAGATAGCCATAACGACAGGGTGCAGCCGGCAAGCTTTCAGCCACCGGAACAGCGCGCGGTCGCTGCCAAAAAACGACTTCCTCCTTGGCAAATTTTGCTCGCTGGGCTCGCTTTGCTCTTGTTGTACGTACTCTGGTTTGTGCTGACGGCAATTGCCATCAAGATAGAGGTCGAGCCTTTGCCGGCGCAGCTGGATATTTCGGGTGGCTTGGCGATCGAGCTGGGCGGTAACCATTTGTTGCGCCCCGGGCACTATACGCTGCGTGCAGAGAAGCCGGGCTACCACCGTTTGGAAGAAAATTTCACGGTGGCTGCCCAGACTGATACTCGCTTCCAGTTTGCTCTGAAAAAGCTGCCGGGTGTTTTAAGTTTGAGTAGCAATCCAGTCGGAGCCCAGCTCAGTCTAAATGGTGCGCAGATGGGTCGAAGCCCCTTGCTGGAGAAGTCCTTGGAAAGTGGCAACTACCAATACCTGCTGACAGCGCCGCGTTACCGCGATCTGGAAGGCGAGCTATTAATTGAAGGTTTGGGCCGGCAGCAGCGACTCCACGTTGAGCTGGAGCCACTGTGGGCCAATGTATCGCTACAATCTGAGCCGATTGGCGCAAGGGTTTTGGTCGATGATGTAGGGCTTGGCAAAACAGGCAGCGAAGGTTTTGTCGCTGAAATCATGCCCGGCAAACATGATATCCGACTGGCTTTGGATGGCTATCAGGATTGGCAGCACGCGCTTGTTGTCACCGACAATCAAGCGCAGGCATTGCCGCTTGTTAAGCTGAAGCCGCTCTACGCCAAGGTGATGGTTGAAAGTAAACCTATCGGTGCACGCATTCTCGTGGACGGAGAGTACCTAGGCTTGGCACCCTTGGAAATAGAACTGCGCCCTGGTGAATCAAACACCGTGTCTGCCGCAAAAGCGGGTTATCGCTCTCAGGGTGAGACTCTGATAATGCAAAGTGCTGAGCAAAAAACGCTATCCTTTCGTTTGGAGCCCATCATTGGCGAATTAAAGGTGAGCGCGCAGCCGGTCGATGCGCTTCTTTATATCGACGGAGTCTTGCGCGGGCGCGCAAACCAGACCCTGCAGTTGACTACCGCGCAGCACAGCTTAGAAATTAGAAAAGACGGCTACGCCAGCCACAAACAAGCGGTCGCCCCACGTGCTGGTTTGCAGCAGCAGGTTAAGGTGAAATTGCTGACCAAGCGCGAGGCTTTCCTGGCGCGCTTCCCGCGGGAAATAGAAACGTCGACCGGTGATCGCCTACGATTGGTCGAGCCGGGTACCTTTAGTCTGGGTTCGGAGCGGCGGGAGCAGGGTCGACAGGCCAACGAGGTACAACGCGATATTAAGCTTACTCGCTTGTTCTATATGGCTACCAAAGAAGTGACAAATGAAGCTTTTCGCCTGTTTCGCAGCGGTCATAGCTCCGGCATCGTGCAGCGAACGACGCTGGACAATGATAATTACCCAGTTGCACGTGTATCGTGGAGTGACGCGATCGCCTTCAGTAATTGGCTGAGCAAGCGAGACGGTCTGCCGGCGGCCTACCGCAATGGACAGTTGATACAGCCGGCTACGACAGGCTACCGTCTACCAACAGAGGCCGAGTGGGTCTGGGTGACGCGTTATTCCGGAGGTTTGGAGGAGCGCAAGTATCCCTGGGGCAACGATATGCCGCCCACTGGCAAGGCGGGCAATTATGCTGATGTTGCGGCCCAGGGCATCGCGAGTAAAACCCTGAGCCAATACCACGACACGTATGCGGCAGCGGCACCGGTCGGGCGCTTTGATGCGAGCCCGCTGGGCATTTATGATCTGGGCGGCAATGTCAGTGAATGGGTCAATGACGTACTGGCAGCAGAGGTTTCCACGGTGGTCGAACAAGACCCCGTGGGCTTAGGCGAAGGTGAGTTACACGTGATTCGCGGTTCGAGTTGGCGTCACGGTCGCATCACTGAATTGCGGGTGGTGTATCGCGATAGTGGCGCAGATGGCCGCGATGATGTCGGTTTTAGGGTGGCGCGCTATGCACATTAAATCACTCGCGTGGCTGCTTGCACTGACCATTTCACCGCTGCTGGCGCAGGAGGACGGCGCGAGTGCCCAGACGCCGTCGGAGCCGGAGACTCAAGAGTCTGCCGCTGTGGAGTCCAAGTCTCCTGAAACAAAGGCGCCGTCAAAAGCCGGGGCCAATTTCCAGCCCAGCGAGGAAATCATGGCCGATACTATGCTGACGCTTCCGGCTGACATTTAGATTCGGCATTGAGAAGGAATAAAATAGACTGAGTGGAATCACCGATGAAACTAAAATTTTCCAACGAATTTGTGTATCAGCTGTTTGCGCTGCTAATTTCCGTCATTGTGGTGCATACCCTGTATGTAACGGTTATCCGCCCTGAAGCGCGGCTAATCGAAACCGAGCAGCGCGAGCAAATTGCTGCCAATTCGGACTTCGAGCCTGAGCGCTCGCTGCTGGTCATTATTCGCGACTTTGAGCAGGAGACCTGTTTCATTCTCATGTTTTGGGCCATTGCCCTATTGGCCATGAAGGCCGTTTCGGTCAGTCGGCAGCGCGAGCAGTTAAGTCAGTCCTTAATACATTTATCGGAAGGCGAGACTATATTACCCGACGACGCGCGCCACCATGCGCGTGTTATTGAGGCACTACCTGAATCGGAACGCAATTTCCTTTATCCACGTGCCTTACTCACGGCGCTACGCCGGTTTCGTTCAACGCGAAATATTCAGAACGTCGCCGACGCGGTGATGCAAACCTGTGACACGGAAATTGAACGCTTGGAGTCGGAACTTTCCATGGTGCGCTACATCGCTTGGGCCATCCCGTCGATCGGCTTTATCGGAACGGTACGCGGTATTGGTGAGGCGTTGGGCTTGGCCCATAAGGCGGTGGAAGGCGATATCAGCGGTGTTACTGCTAGCCTCGGTTTGGCTTTTAATTCGACCCTGATTGCCTTGGTGTTGTCTATCGTATTGATGTTTGCCCTGTACCAGCTGCAATTGATACAAGAGCGCTTGGTGCTCGACACCCAAACAGCCTGTGACCGCGGGCTGATACAGAATTTGCAGACAGCCTGATGTTGATTCTAGATTTTAACGACAGTGAGTTACGTATCGCCGAAGGCGAGCGCGTATTGGCCAATGCCCCAGGCTTTGCTGTGCTTGAAGGCGACACTTTTGTTCTTGGGAGTGAGGCCACCTCGAAATCTCGGCTAAACCCGCGTGCAAGCTACCACAGCTTTTGGGAACAGCTGGATCAGCAGCCGCTGAACCGCAGTTCTGGTCGCGCACAATCCCATGCCGACATTGCTTATTTCCAACTACAGGCGCTGTGGAAATCTGCTTGTGCCAAGGCGTCGTGCCCGCCCGAGCAAGTCATTATTGCGGTCCCCGCGCAATATGGCGCCGAGCGTCTGTCCCTATTGCTGGGAATTGCACAGGCTTGCGAGATTCCCGTGCGTGGCGTGGTTGACTCTGCGGTGCTCGCCGCCTCAGCCTCGAAGCGGCCGTGCCGGTATTTCGATATCTCACTGCACCGCGTTTTACACAGCCAGATCGATGCCGATGGTTCCTTGCAGGTCGCCGAAGAGCTGGCGCAACAGGGATTGTTCTGGTGTTACGAGCAATGCATCAAACTGATTGCCTCGCAATTTATGGCTGAAACCCGCTTTGACCCACTGCATGAAGCGGCGAGTGAGCAGCGTCTGTTCGATGAGCTGCCGCAATGGCTGGCCGGTTTTGCGGCGGCGGATCGACTGCCATTAACGTTAACCGCTGGCCAGCGCCAACACCGCATCGAGCTTACGCGCACTCAAATTATTGGCCAGTTGCAGTCGCTGTATAACCACATCGAAAAGGCGGCTACGGCTGGCGATGAAGCTCTGGTAATAAGTCATCGCCTTGCAGCTTTACCGGGTTTGACCGAGCGTCTGGGTGCAGGTGTGTTACCTGAGGTGGCGGTGTTTACTCTTGCCGCCGCGCGCGCCGTGGACATTGTCTCAGACGACTCGTCTCCGCATTGGATCAAGCAATTGCAGGTGTCTGCGAATATCGCGTCGACGACAGCTTCGCCACGGCCTACAGAAAAAATCGTGGAGGCGCGAATTGTTGCGACCACAGAGAAGTGCGCAACACATATATTGCATGGTCACCAAGCTTATCCCCTAGGCGCAGCGGGTTTGCACCTGAATGCTGAGCCACTCATTGCCGTCGAGCGCACGGCGACGTTAGTTGCCGAGGGCGAGCACTGGCTGCTGCGTCGCAAAGGCAACGAAAGCGTCATCAGCGTTAATAGTGAAGTGTTGCAGGGTGAGGAGAAACGCTTAGTGCTAGGAGATGTGTTGCAATGCGGCGATCAACACTTTCAACTCATCCGCGTGCACGGCGGCAGCTGATACAAGATGCGTCGACGCCGCAGAGGCATAGAACTCTTTAGCATGTCCTTCTTGGACGCGATGTCCTGTGGCTTGGGCGCCGTCATTCTTATTTTTATGATCATCAATCACGCCAGCGAAGTGCGTGCAGTGGGTAGCCATAGAGACGTCGCCCAAAATCTCAGTTTGCTGGAGCAGGAGGTGTTGCAAAAACGCAGCGCTCTAACGGCGCTGGCTTCTGCATTACAAGAAACAAAGTTGCAGTTAGAGGCCGCGCGTCGCGAAGCGGCCAGCCTAGAAGATGTTATTGATCAAGAAGACGACAGCGATCAGGAAGTTCGCACCCGTGAAAAAAATATTCAGGCGCTTAAGGAAGAACTCAAGTCTATTGAAAAACAGGTGAATACCTTTCGAGAAAAGCAAGGCGATGGTGACGCTACGCGCTCTTTTGTCGGCGAGGGTCGCCGTCAATACCTGACCGGACTCAAGGTCGATGGTAAGCATGTTTTAATTCTGGTGGACGCGTCGGCGAGCATGCTCGCCGACACTATTCTCGACGTCATCCGCCGCCGCAATATGAGTGAAGTGCGCAAATCAGCCTCGGCCAAGTGGCAGCGCGCAGTGAACACGGTTGACTGGCTAACGACGCAGGTACCGTCAGACTCACAGTTCCAGCTTTATAGTTTTAACACCAGTATTAAAGCGGCGTTGCCGGGAACCGAAGGTAAATGGCTGGGTACTGATAAAGGCCGCCGTCTGACGGACGCTGTGCAGAACCTACGTAAAATCGTACCAGTCAATGGCACCAGTCTTGAGCTGGCCTTTCAGGCCGTTGCGGCTTTGCAGCCTGCCCCCGACGCGGTCTTTTTGATTACCGACGGCTTGCCGACGCAGGACGTGAGCGGCTCCCAGACCGGTGGCGTGTCGGGCCGGGAACGCATTCGTTTGTTTGGTACCGCTGTCAGCCGCCTGCCGAAAAGCGTGCCGGTGAACGTGATCTTATTCCCGATGGAAGGTGATCCGCTGGCGGCGAGTAGCTTCTGGCAGTTGGCCCGGAGCACTGGCGGTGTGTTTATGAGTCCATCGGAGGATTGGCCATGAGGCGGCGCCGGCGCGAAACCGAAGTGTTCGGGCTGTCTTTTCTCGACGCCATTAGCTGTGGCTTTGGAGCCATTGTGCTGCTCTTGGTGTTGACCAAAATTGCCGAGCCCACCAAAGAGCGCGATAGAGGTATTGGCCTGCAGTCGATGGCTGAGGAGCTCGCGGCCGAATTGCCGGAGCTGGACGGAAGACTCAAAAGTCGGGAACAAAAACTGGCCGACCAAGGCAAGCGTCTGGCCGATGCCG
>JBLHMO010000169.1:0-6176 GCA_047622145.1 Paracoccaceae bacterium
GTGTAATATCGTTTTTTTAATTGTTCTGCAATGCGTGCTGGATCCTGACGCACCAGTTTAAGGTCGAGCATGAATCGTATTTCTCCGCTTTATCTCATCAGTAGCATGCCTAGACCACAGCCCAGCACACAACTCACTAAAGTAATCAGTACATAGGACAGCGCCATAAGCCAGCGCCCTCCTTCGATAATGGCAACCGTTTCCAGCGCGAATGTTGAGAAGGTGGTAAATGCGCCCAAAAAACCGACCATCAGTAGGTAACGACTGTCGGCATGCAAAGCCGATTTTTCTGTAATAACGACGTAGACCATACCGATGGCAAAAGAGCCTAGCGCATTAATGCTGAACGTCGCCCACGGCCACTCATGATTGAAGTACTGGTAACTGATCCGGCCTATTGCAAATCGACTAACCGAGCCGAGCGCGCCGCCAAGTGCCACCAAGAGATATTGTAACATCAGGGATAACGCTTCCAGTTGCTGGCAGCATCGAGCTGTTTAAGATGCGTCAATTTTTCACTGATTTTTTTTTCCAGCCCACGCGGAACCGGTTGATAATACTGGGGACTCTTGAGTTTCTCGGGAAAGTAATTTTCGCCGGCCGCGTAACAATCCGGATAATCATGCGCGTAGCGATATTCTTCGCCAAACCCCTGCTCTTTCATCAGCTTTGTCGGTGCATTGCGCAAATGCAGGGGCACATCATCGCTAGATTGCTGACGAACATCAGCCATAACCGCTTTAAAAGCGCTGTACACAGCATTGCTCTTGGGTGCGCAGGCCAAATACACCACAGCTTGCGCCAGTGCCAGCTCGCCCTCTGGGCTGCCTAGGCGCTCTTGAACATCCCAAGCATTCAGCGCGAGTTGCAGTGCCCTGGGGTCGGCGTTGCCAATATCTTCGCTGGCCATACGAACCAGCCGCCGTCCGAGATACAGCGGATCACAACCGCCATCGAGCATACGCGCGAACCAATACAGTGAAGCATCCGGTGAGCTGCCGCGCACAGCTTTGTGTAGCGCCGAAATTTGATCGTAAAAACTGTCGCCCTGCTTGTCGAAACGCCGAGGCTGACCACCTAATATTTCATTCACAATGTCTGCAGTTACACTGCTGGGATGCCCCGCCGAATAGGCCATATCCAACGCTAGTTCGACGAAGTTGAGCGCCCGTCGACCATCGCCATCAGATTGCTGCGCCAACAGCAGAAGCAGCTCATCGGGGCAGGTAAATTCAAGGCTGCCGCGGCAACGCTCTAATATACTGACCACCGCTTCATCGCTAAGGGATTTTAATCGATACACGCGTGCGCGCGACAACAAGGCGTTGTTGAGTTCAAAACTTGGGTTTTCAGTGGTGGCGCCAACGAAGATGACGGTGCCGTCTTCAACAAAGGGCAAAAAGGCATCCTGCTGGGCTTTGTTAAAGCGGTGTACTTCGTCGACGAACAGCACCGTTTGGCGCCGGTATTGCTGCTGCAGACGCGCCTCTTCAATGGCGGCGCGTATATCCTTTACACCGGCCAATACTGCAGACAGCGTAATAAAATGAGCGTCGCAAAGTTGTGCGATCAACTTCGCCAAGGTGGTTTTACCGACGCCGGGGGGGCCCCAGAAAATCATGGAGTGCAGTTGCCCTGAGTCTAGGGCTTCGCGCAGTGGTTTATTTGCGCCCAGCAAATGCTCCTGCCCCAGAAAGCCGGTCAGGTCATTGGGCCGCATACGCGCCGCAAGTGGCTGAGTTGCGCCGTCAGTCACTGCTCGTGTCCTACCGTGCTCTGCTCAAATACAAACAATGAATCGGCTAATGTGCCAATGTTTATTTGTGTATTGCGCAGGCGAATTTCTGTTTGCTGACCGAGATTATCGGTCAATAGCATTTTCGTTAGGGCACGGCCTTTGAAGCTTAGCGCCAGCTGCGTGAATTCAACCTGTTTTGCGAGCGGCTTCAGCGTGAAGGTGTCCCCGACTTCGCCAATCTGATACTGCTCACTTAAAGACGCGGCACTGGCCGCCAGTATAAGCATGGGGGTTTGCGCCACCGAGGTAAAAGATTCAGTGCTCAGTTGTTCAAAGTCGGGGTCGTAACGCCACAAGGTTTCGCCATTGGTGAGCACCAGGTAGCGATAAGGCTCGTTGATTTCCCAGCGTAATTGGTGTGGCCGCTGGAACGCCATCTTGCCGGCAGATTCCTCAAGCAATTCGCCTTGGTCGCTGGCAACGCGCTGGCTAAATTCCGCCTGCATATTACGGGTGTCGGCCAACAGTGCGGCCAGTGCACTGGCGGCAGCATCGTTCTCTCCCGCGTACAATGGCGCGGCGAAGACGGAAATACTTAACAATACAATGCCTAGCAACATATTAATCCATGGGTGGCGGGGCTAAAACTTCACGTGCGCCGTTATGCCCCATTTCTGTTACAAGTCCGGCTGCCTCCATCGTTTCGATCAGGCGGGCGGCGCGATTGTAGCCAATGCGAAGCTTGCGCTGCACCGAGGAAATCGATGCCCTGCGACTCTCGCACACAAACCTGACGGCTTCGTCGTAAAGAGCATCGGTCTCACCATCGTCGTCGGTACTGGGGGCGCCAGTAATCGTGTCTATCTGGCTGCCTTCTTCCAATAAACCGATTACATAGTCTGGCGCGCCGCGGCGCTGCCAATCGGCTACTACGCGATGTACTTCATCGTCCGATACAAAGGCGCCGTGAACCCGCACCGGCAAACCACTGCCCGGCGGCAAATACAGCATATCGCCGTGGCCGAGCAGCTGCTCGGCACCGCCCTGATCCAAAATGGTTCTGGAATCTATCTTTGACGAAACCTGAAAGGCAATGCGCGTTGGCACGTTGGCTTTAATCAAGCCGGTGATAACGTCGACCGAGGGCCGCTGTGTGGCCAGTATCAAGTGTATGCCTGCCGCCCTTGCCTTCTGCGCAATACGCGCTATTAACTCTTCAACCTTCTTGCCGACAATCATAATCATATCGGCAAATTCGTCGATAACGACTACGATCGCGGGCAAATGCGTCAATGCCGGCGCTTCAGCTTGATCAACACCCGCCTCAAACACCTCGGCGGGAATCCACAGAGGGTCTTTGATCGGGTTGCCGCTATTGGCGGCGTCTAAAACCTTGCGGTTAAAGCCGGCTAGATTTCGAACCCCTAGCGTCGACATCAGTTTGTAGCGCCGCTCCATTTCACCTACACACCAGCGCAGTCCGTTAGCGGCATCTTTCATATCGGTAATGACCGGTGCCAGCAGGTGCGGAATACCGTCGTAAACGGATAGCTCCAACATTTTCGGATCGACCAGCATTAGCCGGACTTTATCTGGCCCCGACTTGTACAAGAGGCTAACCAGCATGGCATTTACGCCTACTGATTTACCGGAGCCGGTGGTGCCGGCGACTAACAGGTGAGGCATTTTCGCCAGATCGGCGACCACTGGCTCGCCTGAAATGTCGTGGCCTAAGGCAAGCGTTAGCGGCGACTTGCTGTCTTCGTAAGTCTTTGATGACAGCACTTCACGGAAGTTCACAATTTCACGATCTTCGTTCGGAATCTCTATCCCAACATAGGGCTTGCCGGGAATAACTTCGACCACCCGTACGCTGATCACGGCCAATGAGCGCGCCAGATCTTTGGCGAGGTTGCTAATCTTGCTAACCTTCACACCAGCATCGGGTTCTATTTCGAAGCGAGTGATAACCGGACCGGGAAACACAGCGACAACTTTCGCGATGACATTGAAGTCCGCCAATTTAAGTTCCAGCAGGCGCGACATGGCTTCCAGCGTTTCCGGTGAAAAACCCCTCTCGTGGTGATGATCCGCTTCATCCAGAAGTTGTAGCGGCGGCAAATCGCCAATGACGGGGGAGTCAAACAACAATTTTTGCCGCTCTTTCTCCACTCTCTGGCTGTTTTGTAGAGGCTTAGGTTTAGGTGGTGATATTTTGGGTGGAATCCGGTCTTTTTGCTTCGCTATTTGTTTAACAACAGCTTCACGTCGCTGATTTTGGACCTCTTTCACGTTACGACGCTCCCGATACCAGCGCAGCAAGCGCTCGGTTCGATCCTTCCCTGTGTCTATCAAACCAAGTGTGAACTCGCCTAGCTTGTCCATCAGCGCAATCCAGGAAAGATCGGTAAAGATAGTCAGGCCGAACAACAAAATAGCCACGAGTATCAGGCGAGCCCCAAAGACACTGAAGGCCTCTACCGAAGCATTGCCTATGGCGTCGCCCAGTACTCCGCCCGCCCCGAAAGGTATCTGAGCGTCCGCGTGACTAATGGCCGCCAGCGCCGTACTGGCCATCATCACCAGTATGAAGCCGACAAATCGCAGTCCCAGTACAATCGGATCGATCAATTGCGCCGCACTGCGATCGCGAAATATCCTTACCGCCTGAAAGCCCAGCATCGCTGGAAAGAGATAGGCCATGTAGCCAAATAGCGCGTAAAACACATCCGCAAACCAAGCGCCCACCGGGCCAACGGCATTGCTTATCGCCCCGCCATTTCCAGTGCGCGACCAGCTGGGGTCGTCCACACTGTATGTGCTTAAGGCGACCAGAAGAAATACAAATATTGCTGAAAATGCAATCAGAGCTCCTTCACGAAAACGTAAAGACAACTGTTCGCGGGCTTTATTGTCCCGGCGTTCCGCTGATTTTCCCAAGCGCCCCTCAACCTACTGATTTATGTTCATATATTTCGCCCATCTTAACATTCATGGCCAGGGTTTGCGCCACCGGAATAGCTTTTGCCGGTCGCGCTCTTTTACCCTATTATGAGCGCCCTCTATCGCATCATTACTACTCACTCGAATTCAGGATCGTCGCAACATGTCTGAAGTACAACATGAGCTACAACACCATCGCCTCATCATTCTCGGCTCGGGCCCTGCCGGCTACACCGCCGCAGTTTACGCCGCCCGCGCCAATCTTTCGCCCGTTGTCATTACTGGCGTGGAGCAAGGCGGCCAATTGACCACCACCACCGATGTCGACAACTGGCCCGGCGACGACCAAGGCGTTCAAGGCCCCGAGTTGATGATGCGCATGCAGGCGCACGCGGAGCGCTTTGATACCGACGTTATTGTTGACCATATTGAGTCGGTTGACCTCTCAATACGGCCATTCAAACTGTCCGGTAATAAACAATACAGCTGTGATGCACTGATCATTGCCACCGGCGCCTCCGCTCAGTATTTGGGGCTGCCCTCGGAGGAGGCCTTTATGGGCAAGGGCGTGAGCGCCTGTGCAACCTGCGACGGCTTTTTCTACCGTGGCAAGAAAGTCGCGGTTATCGGCGGCGGCAATACCGCCGTGGAAGAAGCACTGTACCTGTCCAATATCGCCTCTGAAGTCACATTGGTGCATCGTCGCGACTCACTGCGCTCTGAGAAAATCCTTCAGGACAAGCTGTTTGACCGTGAAAAGAACGGCAATATCACTATCGTATGGAATCACACCTTAGACGAAGTCCTCGGTGATGACAGCGGTGTCACCGGCATGCGCATCAAAAGCACTCAGGACGATAGCAGTAAAGATCTCGACTTGGCCGGCGTCTTTATTGCCATTGGTCACAAGCCCAATACTGACATTTTTGCTGGTCAGCTCGACATGAAGGACGGTTACTTAACGATCAATTCAGGCGCCGGCGGCAACGCCACCGCTACCAGTACTGAAGGAGTTTTCGCTGCCGGCGATGTAGCCGATCACGTTTACCGACAGGCGGTAACATCAGCGGGCTTTGGCTGCATGGCGGCGCTGGATGCAGAAAAATTTCTGGACAATGAATAATCGCCCGTCCTGAAGCATGAGTCCTGTCTATTGGCTGGACCCCGATAAACTGAATTTCCCTCCCCTAGAGGCTGCGCTCACTGAACCCAACGGTCTATTGGCCGTTGGCGGCGACCTCAGCCCCGAGCGCTTACTCCGCGCCTACCAGCTCGGCATTTTCCCTTGGTACGAAGACCCGCAGCCCATTCTTTGGTGGTCACCTGACCCGCGCGCGGTTTTGTACCCCAGTAAAATCCACATCTCGCGCTCGCTCCGTAAAATACTGCAGCGACGAGAATTCACTGTTACCTTTGATAAAGCCTTTCGCCGAGTCATTAGCGGCTGCGCGACGCTTGACCAGTCCCGCTCCGGCACGTGGATCACCACCGACAT
>JBLHMO010000170.1:0-6088 GCA_047622145.1 Paracoccaceae bacterium
ACGCCTGCCCCGGAGAACCCACCTCCATTCAACGCAGGCGATGTTTGGGAAGGCGTGCCAACAACAGCAAGCATCCCGAAAAGCCGGCAGGAGATGAGTCGATTTATCAGGGTTGTCCTTGGGCTCCCCAACGGAATGATGTATTGGGCAATAGGTGATCACGTTGAATCGCAGGCGGTGATCAGGTTGGGCCGGAATACGCGCTAAGTGCTCGTCTGATGAATACTCTTGGCCTGATTGCGTAAAAATACCGCACGGCTAGCAACTCAGCAAAGGACCTCTCTGGTCATCTTATTAAAAAAATTTGCCGGTGCCCAAAAATATCTATACCTTAAACTGTCTGTTTATTGCTCAGGTCTTTCGGCTGGCGGCGTCAATATAAACGCCTGGCTCAGAGATAACACAAAGATAATTATAAGTATCCGCTAATGGGTACAATTTCCAGGGGTGAAGATGTTTACAAAACACTACGTTGGCCTGCTTGCTGGCATATCAGTCTTGGCAGCTCCGATCACGTGGGCACAGCCGGATGAGTCCGCTGGCAAGCGGTTGCAGCTGGAGGAGGTGGTGGTTACCGCCCAGAAGCGTACGCAATCTCTTTCCGATGTGCCGGTCTCTGTAACTGCACTGGGTGGCGATAAGCTGGCCGAAGCAGGGATTGAAAACCTCAGCGACCTTTCTGAATATACGCCAAACTTCAAGCTAGTGGAGGGGGGGCTGATACCAAATGTGTATATGCGTGGTGTTGGCTCGGGCTCTAATCAGGGCTTTGAACTGTCGGTGGGCATATTTTCCGATGGTATCCATCTTGGGCGTCCGCATCAAACCCGTGGCGCATTTATGGATCTGGAGCGTGTAGAGGTATTGCGCGGGCCGCAATCGATTCTGTTTGGGAAGAATGCAATCGCCGGGGCACTCAGTCTGATTTCAGCACGACCCACTGAAGAGGCTGAATACTCAGTCGGCTTTATGCGAGGCGGCCCTGACGATCAGCAGAAAATTACTGCGATGGCGTCAATGCCGTTAACTGATACCTTCGGTATGCGCGTTGCGTTGCGAACACGTGATGAAGACGGCTATATGGAGAACGTCAATCCCGTTTTGCAGCGGAGCGAACCCAACGTCGATGAATTTTCCGGACGCATTGTGCTTACTTATAACCCGAGCGACATGGTCGAATCGACACTGAAACTTGAAAAATCCAGACGCGAGCAAATCGGCCGCCAGTTTGAATTTACCCACGCTAGTGTGTTGACGGATTGTAGCGGCGAAAACACAGTGCTGGATAACACCAAAAATTCAGATGCAGACGAGTATGCGAAAATTGATACTTACAATGGCACCCTGAATATCGACGTACACTTCGATCGCGGTACATTGAGTTTTGTCAGCTCGATGAATGGCTTCGAGTCTGAAGATTTATTTGATGCCGATAGCAGCAGTTTTGATACTGTTCCGCTGCTTGGCATTGAGAAGTACGACCAGCTTAGCCATGAAATCCGCTTTGCCTCGCCGGGCGGCGAGTTTGTCGACTACATCGCCGGCGTCTTTTACCAGAAAGGTGAAATGGAGTTTGATGAATTCACGACCCTGGTCGTGCGCAACGGTGCGCTAGCGGATTCGCCGAGTTGTGATGTCGATACCCAGGTTTTACTGACAAGCGATCTGGAGAAAGACACCTTCCTGGATAGCGAAGCCTATTCCGCATTTGTGCAGACAACCTTTAACTGGAACGAGTCATGGCGCACGACATTGGGTGTGCGCTTTGTTACCGAAGAGAAATACGGCTTCCGCAATTTACGGCTGTTTGAGCAAGGTGGAACGCTGCTATCGCAGTTGCCCCTGGGTGGGCTTAATCCGGCCAGTTCTGCTGTGCTTGCTGCATTGAATATCGAAGAACACACATTGGAGCGCACCCGCGAAGTTTCCAATGTGCTGCCGTCCGTTAATGTGCAGTGGGATACTACCGATTCTATTATGACCTACGTAACAGCGACCAAGGGAGCCAAGTCGGGAAGTTTTGATTTGCGCGGCAATAATGCCAACGAAGGGCCGGGTGGTGGCGCCACCAATTTTGAGTTCGATGACGAAGAAGCGGATGCCTACGAAGTTGGTGCAAAGATGACTCTGGCCGATGGAGCCGCCGATCTGAATATTGCCTTGTACTACGTTGATTATAGGGAAATGCAAGTTAGTGTATTCGATGGCGTTGCAGGTTTTGTTGTTACCAATGCGGGTAGCGCATTAACCGAGGGTGTTGAGGTTGATGGCCGCTGGTTACTCAGCGAATGGTTTATGTTAACCGGATCTCTGGCCTATCTGGATTTCGAGTGGACCGACTACAAAGAGGGTCCCTGCAAGGCAACAGACGAAGAAGATACCTGTGATCTAACCGGCAAGCAAAATCAGCAAACACCGAAATGGACCGGGAGCGTTTCCGGCCATTTTACCTTCCCGCTACCCGCCAACCTGATGCTCGATTTCAATGTTGATGTTTCCTACAGAGATGAGCATTTTACGTCGGGCGATCTGGATGAGCGCGGGATGCAGCCGTCGTATACCAAAATTAATTCACGTCTCGCTGTAAGCAGCGAAGGCGCTGGTTGGTCGGTCGCGCTGGTCGGCAAGAATCTAACCGATGAGCGCACCATCGGTATTGGCGCGCCGAGTTTGCTGGATATCGGGGGTTACCGCGCCACGGCCGAGCCACCGCGCGCCTATTTTATTGAGGGCCGCAAGCATTTCTGATGGGCAGACTCAAAATGCGCATCACTTCTTTGTGTCTTGTGCGCTAAGCAATTTGGTCATGGCCAGAAAACACTTGCTGGCAACGTAGGGTAGATCCGTCCTGGTCGCCCTTATCGGGCGTTCAGGGCATACAAAGCAATGTCGATAGCGCCATATAGGCTCGAAATTTAGGGTTTAACCTCGCCAGAAGTGAAAAATAGACCGCTGTAGTTTTGATTCTTGGGGGATCGCTGCGAAGCATTAATTGATCAGACGTTCCCTAGCACAATAAAGCAGCGGTAACTCTTGTGGTATGCTTTTGATCCCGCCCATTTTCGTCGCTGTTTATGTTGCTTCCTGTTCAATCCGTGCTGCCATCGCTTATTCAGGCCTTTATGGACCGCGATGAGGCCATTCTCGTTGCGGCGCCCGGCGCGGGTAAGACGACGCTGGTGCCGTTGGCGCTCCTCGATCAGCCTTGGCTGCGCGGGCAACGTATTTTGCTGCTCGAACCCCGCCGGCTGGCAGCGAGAATGGCGGCTCAGCGTATGGCAGAGCTACTGAGTGAACGCCTTGGCGAAACCATCGGCTATCGTATGCGCCTCGATAGTAAAGAGTCGGCTGCTACTCGGATACTGGTGGTGACCGAAGGTGTACTGACGCGGATGCTGCAAAGCGATCCCAGCCTTGACGGCTATGGATTACTCATCTTTGATGAGTTCCATGAGCGCTCGCTCGATGCCGATCTGGGATTGGCCTTAAGCCTCTATTCCCGCGCACTGTTCCGACAGGAGGCGCCCCTGAAACTGCTCTTGATGTCGGCTACGCTGGATAGTGATGCGCTTTCGGCGCTATTAAATGACGCCCCTATCATACGCAGTGAGGGCCGTACCTATCCTGTGGATGTGCATTACGGTAAGAATATCCCGCTTCGCGATTTAGTGGCGGAAACTGCGTTGGCTGTTTGCCGGAGTCTGGAGCAGGATACCGGCAGCTTATTGGTGTTTTTGCCGGGGCAGGCTGAAATCGGGGCTTTAGCGCGGCAATTGCAAAACCGCGTTTCCGAGCAGGTTTTGTTGGTGCCCCTCTACGGTAATTTGAGTATCGACGCACAGCGCCGCGCCATTGAGCCGGCGGCGGCAGGCTTACGCAAAGTCGTGATGGCAACGAACCTTGCTGAATCCAGCCTTACGATTGAGGGGGTGACTGTGGTGGTTGACTGCGGTTACAGCCGAGTGCCGCAATTTGATCCGCGCAGCGGAATGACACGCCTGCATACTCAGAAGGTGTCGCGCGCAAGTGCGGATCAGCGCGCCGGTCGGGCTGGGCGGCTGGGGCCTGGTACGGCTTATCGTTTGTGGCCGGAATCAGAAACATTGGCGGCGTTTTCGGAACCGGAAATTGCCCAGGGCGATCTCGCGTCCTTGGCCTTGCATTTGCTGCAGTGGGGCGTGCAACCGCAGGAGCTGGCGTGGCTTAACTCTCCGCGTGTAGCACCTTATCAACAGGCGATGGACCTCTTACTGCGGCTCGGTGCCTGTAGCGATTGCGGGCAGATAACGGCACATGGCGAAGCCATGGCAGCACTGCCCGTTCACCCACGGCTAGCCCATATGTTGCTGCGCGCCCACGAGTGGGGGGCCGGCAGGTTGGCCTGCGACGTTGCCGCGATTCTGGCGGAACGTGATCCCGCGCCCGAATCTGGTGCGGACATCAAGCTGAGATTGAATTTGCTGGCAACAGGCTCAGAGCGGCAGCCGGCAATCAAGCGCTTACGTCAACAGGCGCAACAATACCGGCGGGTGCTTAAATGTGAGTCCAACTATCCCCCTGAAGCGGGAATGGCAGGTTTGTTACTGGCACTGGCTTACCCCGACCGCATTGCTAGGCAGCGCGCTCCGGGCACCGAAGATTATCTATTGGCAAATGGCCGCGCAGCCTGCCTGCGTGATGATGATCCCTTGCGCAATATGCCTTGGCTGGTGGTCGCAAATTTGGGTGGGCGTGCCGGTCAGGCGCAGGACAGAATATTTATGGCGGCGGAGTTTGATCCGCCGTGGCTCGAATCGCAATTGAGTGACTACCTGTCGATACACGACATTGCCGAGTGGCGCGAAGACGGCAAGTTGCTGGTGGAAACCCAGTACCGTGTTGGTCGGATAGTGGTAAAACGTGAGCCGGTAAATTCTATTGATGAACAAGTCAGTAAAAGTGCGGTACTTGATTGGTTAGCAAAGGACGGCTTGTCGGCCCTGCCGTGGGACGACAAGCTGCGCCAATGGCAGCAGCGGGTTTTGTGCTTGCGTAGTGCGTTCAAGGGTGCGCTGAAGGGTGAGCTTGGCGACTGGCCGGATGTGTCTGACGCGTGGCTTCAACAACATCTCGGCAGCTGGTTACTTCCTTTTCTACCGGCTATCAGTCATCGCCGTCAGCTTCAGAAGATTGACCTGCGAGCGGCTTTACACAGTTTGTTACCTTGGCCGTTACCGCAAAAACTGGATGAGCTGGCTCCGAGCCATATGGCGGTACCCAGCGGCTCGAACATAGCGATCGATTATGCGCAGACTCCGCCGGTGCTGGCGGTAAAGTTGCAAGAAATGTTTGGCCAAAAAAGTACGCCGACCATTGCCATCGGACGAGTGCAGTTAGTGCTGCATTTGCTGTCGCCCGCAAGGCGGCCTTTGCAAGTAACACGGGATCTGGAGAATTTTTGGCAGAACACGTATGCAGACGTTAAACGTGATATGAAAGGGCGCTATCCTCGGCACCCTTGGCCCGACGACCCCCTAACTGCGGCGCCTAAACGCGGCACCAAAAAACAAGGTGTGTGAGGGTAGGGGGGATAAGCAAAGCGTTCCCGGCGTTCATGGGTATTGCTGGTCGTTATCGTTGCCCGCTGCTTGCATCAAGGCCGTAGCTGCGCCGACTTTTTCTGTGAATGTGTCTACAATAGCGGCCTTTTGAATGGGGAATGTTATGTCTCAAGATGCCATGTCTCAAAATGTGATGTCCGTATCGGAGTTGCTCACTCATTTACAGCTAGGGCCGGTAAGCTTTTCTGAGGTGATGGCTGTGGTCGATACACATTATCGTTTCTCCCCCACGGCGTTCCGTAATGGCCAGGCCCGCAATGCATCGGATACCAATAATGGCTCCTGTAAAATATTCGCATTCGGTAAGCTCCACGGTTTGAGCGAGCAGGCCACCTTGAATGCCTTTGGCGACTTCTATACAAAAGATGTACTGGGCAATCCCGACGGTGGCGATCACGCAAATATCCGCAATTTCATGCAAACCGGCTGGGATGGCATAGCTTTTGACGGCGAGGCACTGCAAGATTTGGGTCCAGCGTAAAAACTAA
>JBLHMO010000171.1:0-6082 GCA_047622145.1 Paracoccaceae bacterium
GTGGAGATACCGAACTACTCTCGGGCGACAGCTCTCAGTACACCCGAGCGCGCAGCGCTGATGTCAGCTTGGAGCAGCTGCGTTTCGATCTGAAACGAAAGCCGCGCAAAGCCACAGTTGGCAAAAATGTCTCGCAAATGCACTATGCCCGACAAGGCATAATCACCCCGGAAATGGAATACATTGCCATTCGCGAGAATATGGCCATGGCCCAAGCGAAAGAGCAGGGATTAGAGGGGCAGCAACATCCGGGTAACTCGTTTGGCGCCGCCATTCCCGACGAAATTACCGCCGAATTTGTGCGCGAAGAAGTGGCCCGAGGCCGTGCCATTATCCCCGCCAATATTAATCACCCGGAGTTGGAGCCGATGATTATCGGCCGTAATTTCTTGGTGAAAGTAAACGGCAATATTGGTAACTCGGCGTTGGGTTCTTCTATCGAGGAAGAAGTCGCTAAGCTCACCTGGGGTATTCGCTGGGGCGCAGATACCATGATGGATTTGTCTACCGGCAAAAACATTCATGAAACCCGCGAATGGATTGTGCGCAACTCACCGGTGCCGGTGGGTACAGTGCCGATTTATCAGGCGCTAGAAAAAGTGGATGGTGCTGCCGAAGACCTGACGTGGGAAATTTTCCGCGATACCCTGATTGAACAGGCCGAGCAGGGTGTGGATTACTTCACTATTCATGCCGGCGTACTGCTGCGCTACGTCCCCATGACCGCAAAACGTGTTACCGGCATCGTCTCACGCGGCGGCTCGATTATGGCCAAGTGGTGTCTCTCGCATCACAAAGAAAGCTTCCTTTACACCCATTTTGAAGACATCTGCGAGATCATGAAGGCCTATGATGTGTCCTTCAGCCTCGGCGACGGTTTGCGTCCTGGCTCTATTGCCGACGCTAACGACGAGGCGCAATTTAGCGAGCTTGAAACTCTCGGTGAGTTGACCCAGATTGCGTGGAAACACGACATTCAGGTCATGATCGAAGGTCCTGGTCATGTACCCATGCACATGATTGAAGTGAACATGAAAAAGCAGCTTGAGCACTGTGATGAGGCACCCTTTTATACTTTAGGGCCGCTGACGACGGACATCGCTCCGGGCTATGACCACATTACGTCTGGTATCGGTGCCGCTCAGATAGGTTGGTACGGCTGCGCCATGCTTTGTTATGTAACGCCCAAGGAACATCTGGGTCTGCCCAATAAAGATGATGTGAAAGAAGGCACCATTACTTACAAGATCGCAGCCCACGCTGCCGACCTTGCGAAAGGACATCCGGGAAGTCAGTTGCGTGATAACGCTTTAAGTAAAGCGCGTTTTGAGTTCCGCTGGGACGATCAGTTCAATCTTGGCCTCGACCCCGACACAGCGCGTTCATACCACGATGAAACCTTGCCCAAAGACTCCGCCAAGGTCGCACATTTTTGTTCTATGTGCGGGCCAAAATTCTGCTCAATGAAGATCACCCAAGAAGTGCGCGACTACGCCGCGAAACAGGAGATCGAGGAAGAAATGGCGAAAAAGTCTGCCGAATTTAAAGAGCAGGGCAGCGAGATATATCAAAAGGTTTGAAGTCGGATGTCGCGCGTGTATAGGAAGCGAATCGTGAGCATAGTGCATGGCTGACTCAGCGTCAGGCGCAATCACCGTCGGCATCGCCGGCGGCGGCCTTATCGGCCGCCTCATGGCGTGGCAATTACTGCGCCGTGGCCATCAGGTAACCGTATTTGATCGTGGACCAGCCAGTGGTGAGCACAGCGCAGCCTTCGTCGCTGCGGCTATGCTCGCGCCCTATAGTGAAGCGGTGACCAGTGGCGCTGAGATGTTCGAACTGGGGAAAAGGTCGGCACAATTATGGCCTTCGCTGCTAGCTGAGCTGCGCGAAGATAGCGAGCTGCCAGTCGCACTGCAAACCCACGGCTCGCTGGTTATCGCCCATGATCTAGATTCGGGCAGCTTTACGCATTTCGATCAAAAGTTGCATGCGGTGGTCGGTGACGATGTCCAGGTACAAAGCCTGAATCGTGAGGGTATCCAGCGCCTTGAACCAGAATTGCCTGCGAGTTTTCGACGTGGGGTTTGGTTGTCGGGTGAAGGCTCGCTGGATAATCGCGCGCTGCTTGCGGCGCTTTACGAAAGTATTGTGGCGCGAGGCGGTCACTGGCGAGCGCACTGTGAGGTGCTAAAGGTGTCGTCCGGTGCAGTTCAGCTTACCGATGCCAGCGAACACTTTGATTGGGTGATCGATTGTCGCGGTACCGGTGCGAAAATCGATTGGCCGGAGGTGCGTGGGGTGCGCGGGGAAATATTGTGGGTCAAGGCGCCTGCTGTGCAGCTGACACGGCCCATACGTTTAATGCATCCGCGTTATAATTTATATATCACGCCCAAGCCGAATAAGGTTTTTGTCGTGGGTGCCACCGAAATTGAAAGCGAATCCCAGGCACCGGTTACGGTGCGCTCGGAGCTTGAATTATTGTCGGCTTTGTATAGCGTACATTCGGGCTTTGCCGAAGCGCACATTGTCGGTAGCTACGCACGCTGCCGGCCAGCGCTGCCTGACAACCTGCCGGCGATTCGTGCAAGTAAGGGCATGCTGAGAATAAACGGTTTGTATCGACACGGTTATCTGTTGGCACCTGCGGTACTTGCGGCGGCGCTGGATGCGATGGATGGCCGTTTTCAACACGATTTTGTCACGGTAGTAGAGCAAGATGATTCAGATCAGCGTGAACAGCGCGCCTAAAACAGTCGACGTATCTCACAATCTTACAGAGCTGTTGGCAGTGTGGGGCTTTGACAGCGGCAAGGTGGCGGTGGCGATTAACGAAGACTTTGTACCGCGATCGGCTTATGCACACACCTCGCTCAAGGCGGAAGATCGGGTGGATGTGGTTGCGCCGGTGCAGGGGGGGTAATGCTCTTGTCGGGCGCCTGACGCTAGACGCGCGCCGGCCCAATGCACGTGCCTTGCTTTTAAGCGTTAAGCGTTCGACCAACAAAAAGGTTCTAAAAAATGACCACGTCCCCAGACACCTGGACTCTCTACGGAGCGACATTCACCAGCCGCCTGTTAATAGGCAGCGCGCTGTATCCCTCACCGCAAGTTATGAGCGAAGCCATACACGCCTCAGGCTCGGAAATCATCACGGTATCGATGCGGCGACAGGCGCCAGAAGAGGCTGGTGGACAAAGTTTGTGGACGCATATTCAGAAGCTCAATAAAACCATGCTGCCCAATACGGCCGGCTGCCATAGCGTAAAAGAAGCCGTTACGCTGGCGCAGATGAGTCGGGAAATGTTTGAGACTGATTGGATCAAACTGGAGGTGATTGGTGATGATTACAATCTTCAGCCGGACCCCATTGCGACCATTGAAGCCGCGGACAAGCTGGTGAAGCTCGGCTTCAAAGTGTTCCCTTATTGCACGGACGATTTGGTTATTTGCCAGCGGCTGCGCGATGCCGGTTGTGAGGTATTGATGCCGTGGGGATCCCCCATCGGTACCGGACGCGGCCTGATGAACCCCTATAATCTGCAAACGATTCGTGAGCGCCTGCCGGATATTCCTCTTATTGTGGATGCGGGTATCGGCAAACCCTCCCACGCCGTTATGGCGCTTGAATTGGGTTACGATGGCATCTTGTTGAACACCGCGGTGGCCCAAGCCAGCGCGCCGGTCGTTATGGCCGATGCTTTTCGACATGCTTTGTTGGCAGGGCGCAGTGCTTATCTGGCAGGTGCTATGCCAGAGAGACAAACTGCCAGCCCCAGTACCCCTACGCTGGGAATGCCTTTCTGGCATCAGAGTTAATCGTAATTACGCTGTTATCGGAGATGTTCGCTCATGAGTAAAAAAAAGAAGCGTGGCTTCGTCAATGTAACTTTCCCCTCAGCTGCCGAAGACGCGAGTTACGCCCGCGATACGACTGAAACGCCACAAACCGCCTCCTCGTCGTACCGCTTAGCCTTTACTGACGAAGAGTTTATGCTGCAAAATGAATTGCGTCCGGTGCGCTTGCAGCTTGAGTTACTCAAGCCCGAAATGGCGATGCAAGAGCGCGAAATTGACGCGACCGTTGTCATTTTCGGCAGCGCGAGAATCCCCGAGCCCATCGAAGCTGAGCGAGTGTGCGCGCTGGCGCAATCGGCTGTCGCAGCCAACCCCGACGATAAGGCTTTGGCAAAACACTTTCTCGTGGCGCAAAACAAGCGAGGGTTGAGTCACTATTACGACGAGGCACGAAAACTGGCGGCACTAATCGCAGAGGATGCGAAGGACTCGACGAAACCCAGACTTCACGTTATGACCGGTGGTGGGCCGGGCATTATGGAAGCGGCTAATCGCGGTGCGGATGACGTCGGCGGAGAGAGCATTGGTCTAAATATTGTGCTTCCCCATGAGCAAAGCCCAAATCCCTGGATAACGCCCGACCTCAGTTTTCGCTTCCACTATTTTGCAATTCGTAAAATGCATTTTTTAATGAGAGCGAAGGCGTTGGTCGTATTTCCCGGCGGCTTCGGTACGTTTGACGAGTTTTTTGAAGCACTGACCTTACTTCAAACCCAAAAGGTTAAAAGTCTGCCGGTACTGGTCTTTGGCAAAAGCTTTTGGGATAGGGTTATTAACTTTAACGAACTGGCCGAACAGGGCATGATTAGTGAGGAAGATTTGAAGCTGTTTTCCTACGTGGAATCGGCCGATCAGGCTTGGAGTATTATTCGCCAGCACTGCGATCATTGAAGAAGTGCTTAACGCATAATAACGAGGCGTATTCGCCACTAAGGACCTCTGAATGGCATCACAAAGTAAACCGATCGTCTGGAGTATCGCCGGTTCCGACTCCGGTGGTGGCGCGGGCATTCAGGCGGATCTCGCTACCTTTCAGGATTTTGCCGTGCACGGCTGTACGGTCATTACTGCCATCACGGCGCAAAACAGTTTTGCGGTTGGTTATGTGGCGGTGACGCCGCGGCGGGCACTGGCGGCGCAAATCAATGCGCTGGACAGCGACTTACCGGCCAACGCGATCAAACTGGGCATGATGGCCAGCGAAGAAGTGGTTGAGATGGTCATTAAGTACCTCTCCGACTACAAAGGCTTTGTAGTGTGTGACCCGGTTATTCGTGCCAGTAGCGGTGATTCCTTGTTAAGCGGCGAAGCTGCGCAATTAGTGCGCGAGCGCTTGTTGCCGCGGGTGGATTTACTGACGCCTAACAGAAGCGAAGCGGAAGTTTTACTGGGACGGCAGCTGCGCGGTTTGGACGACGTCGAGCAAGCTGCAAAAGACATCGTTGAATTGGGTGCGCGCTCAGTATTGATTACCGGCGGTCATTTTCCTTCTTTGAATAGTGAACGCCTCGACTACTGGACGGACGGCGAGCGCGGATTCTGGTTGAATGGTCGCAATGTTGAAACAGTGAACAGTCACGGCTCCGGTTGCACTTTGTCGGCGGCGATAGCGGCGGCGGTGGCCCGCGGTTATGCCTTGCCCGATGCCTTGGTGCTGGCTAAAGCCTACGTCACCCAAGGTCTGCGTTTGTCGTCTCAAATTGGCGGCGGCCCGGGATCGGTTGCCCATATGGGTTGGCCAACGCATTGGTTGGATTTGCCATCGGTAAATCAGAATTTGCTCCAGCAAGCTGAAGAGCCCTTTCCCGATTGTGGCGGTGATCTAGGCCTTTATCCTGTGGTCGACAGTGCGGCATGGGTTGAGCGTTTGCTCAAACTGGGTGTTACGACAATCCAATTGCGGGTGAAAGACAAGTCTGGCGACGAGCTGAAAACGGAGGTTGAGCGCGCCGTTGCGGCCAGCCGTGTTTGCGGGGCCCGTCTGTTTATCAATGACTACTGGCAAGAAGCGATAGCAGCGGGCGCCTACGGCGTGCACCTAGGACAGGGTGATCTACCGACAGCCGATATCGGAGCGATACGAAACGCGGGTCTTCGCTTGGGTGTTAGTACTCACAGCTACTTTGAGATAGCGACCGCGCATAACGTCAAACCCAGCTATATCGCGCTTGGGCCTATTTTTTCGACGACGAGTAAAGTTATGCCTTTCAGCCCGCAGGGC
>JBLHMO010000172.1:0-6037 GCA_047622145.1 Paracoccaceae bacterium
CCACGGCCTTTGGTGAAAATGTTAAATTGGAAATGGCGCGAAACCGTGAACGTTATCGCTTTCTTAAGTGGGGGCAGCAGGCTTTCGAAAATTTCCAGGTGGTGCCGCCGGGTACTGGAATCTGTCATCAAGTAAACCTTGAATACCTAGGCAAGGTGGTTTGGCAGAAAACGGGAGACGGCCAAACCGATATCTATCCCGATACCTTGGTTGGCACCGACAGTCATACGCCGATGATCAATGGCCTCGGCATTCTCGGCTGGGGGGTAGGCGGCATTGAAGCTGAAGCGGCGATGCTGGGGCAGGCCGTTTCGATGTTGTTGCCGGAAGTTGTGGGCGTTGAAATGACCGGTAAGTTGCGGGCGGGTGTGACGGCGACGGACCTCGTTTTGACCGTGGTCGAAATGCTGCGCAAACACGGTGTGGTTGGCAAATTTGTTGAATTTCACGGCGCGGGACTGGCTGAATTGGCGGTGACTGATCGCGCAACTATCGCCAATATGACACCGGAATTTGGTGCAACCTGTGGCTATTTTCCGGTGGATGCCAAAGTAATCGACTATATGCGCCTGACTGGACGGGACGAGGCAGATCTTCAACTCGTGGAAGATTACTGCAAGGTGCAGTCGCTGTGGCGCGACGACAGCCAGCAGATGGTGTTCAGTGCCAGTCTTAAACTGGAACTCGACGCGGTTGTGCCGAGTCTTGCTGGTCCTAAACGTCCGCAGGATCGGGTGGCACTGGGCGACATAAAGAAGGCGATGCAGGCGGTCATTGCGGAGCATGGCCGTAGTGAGAGCGATGCGCTGGCGGTACCCGAGTTGGGCCTGACTATGCCTGAAGGTGCCGTGGCCATCGCCGCCATCACTTCCTGTACCAATACCTCTAATCCGGATGTGATGCTGGCGGCCGGCTTGGTGGCTCGCGCGGCGCGCAAGCGCGGTCTTGCGGTGAAGCCTTGGGTCAAGACATCACTGGCGCCAGGTTCAAAAGTGGTGAGTGATTATTTCGAGCAAAGTGGATTGCAGCAAGATTTGGATGCCTTGGGCTTCAATTTGGTGGGCTACGGTTGCACAACGTGCATTGGTAATTCGGGGCCACTAGCTAGGCCGATTGAGGACGCGATAGTAGCCGAGGACGCCGTAGTGAGTGCGGTGTTGTCAGGGAACCGCAATTTCGAAGGCCGAATTCACAACAACGTACGCGCTGCCTGGTTGGCATCGCCGCCGCTGGTGGTCGCCTTCGCGATTGCCGGTACTACGGTGATCGATCTCGATAACGAACCTTTGGGTTTGGATACTGCCGGGGAGCCGGTGTTTCTAAAAGAACTGTGGCCCAGTGCGGAGCAGATACAGGCAATACGCAGCTCGATAGACGGTGATATGTTTCACCGCGCTTATGCCGACGTCTTCAAGGGCACCGAGGTGTGGCGCTCACTGGCGGTTGAAACCGGTAAAACCTATAACTGGGAAAAAGACTCTACTTATATCCACTGCCCGACCTTCTTTGACGATATGGGAGAGCCGCTGGCTGTGTTTCCGGCGGTTCAGGGCGCGCGTATCCTCGCCCTGCTAGGAGACAGTGTTACTACCGATCATATCTCGCCCGCAGGTGCGATAGCGCTGGAGAGTCCCGCCGGGCGCTACCTCAGGGAAAATGGTGTGGAACCAGGAGATTTTAACTCCTACGGTTCACGGCGCGGCAATCACGAAGTGATGATGCGCGGTACCTTCGCCAATGTCCGCCTGCGCAACAAAATGGTGGAGCGCGAGGGCGGCTATACGCGCTACTTACCCAGCGGTGAGGAGATGAGTATTTTCGACGCCGCCATGAAATATCGCGACGACAATACGTCGCTGGTGATTTTTGCGGGCGAACAGTACGGCTCCGGCTCCAGTCGTGACTGGGCGGCGAAAGGAACAAATTTACTGGGTGTAAAGGCCGTAATCGCTGAGAGTTTTGAGCGAATTCATCGCTCCAATTTGATCGGCATGGGCGTATTGCCGCTGCAATTGGAGGTCGATGGCGCCATGCTGGAATTACGTGGCGACGAACAGGTTGATATTGAATGTCTGAACGACGAGTTTACGCCGGCGATGCGGGTAAAAATTACGGTGATCCGAGAGGACGGCCACCGCCATGAGGCCTTGGCCTTGTGCCGCATTGATACTGCCAGTGAGATGGGCTATTTTCGCCACGGCGGTATCTTGCATTACGTGTTGCATGGATTAAAGCGCTGATAACAGGGCTTTAATCGCGGCCGCCTAAGGTACTTTAGAAGGAAAAGCTTGTTTAGTCTTCTTTCTTGCGCTTACGCACAACTGCGGCTGCTGGGTTATCTCCGGCCGGCTTTTTCTTCGCAACGTCCTTGCGCTTGCCAGCTGTAGCAGCTGCGGGGCCCGCGAGTCGCTCAATCATCAAGGGCTGCTGACGCACACGAACTTTTTTCAGATGCGCGAGCAATTCTTTCGGCATGCCTGAGGGCAGGTCTATCGTACTGTGATCTTCACCGATTTTGATTTTGCCGATATAGCCGCTTTCAATGCCGGTTTCGTTGGCAATGGCGCCAACGATATCGCCGGGGGTGGCGCCATGTGCGGAGCCCACTGCGATACGGAAGCCTTCCATGTCGACATCGGTTGGACGCATTTTGGGTTTGCCCGCACGTTCGGCGCGCTCGCTGCGGTCATTGCGATCTTTACGTTCCGAGCTTCGGTTGTTTTCACGCTTCATGCCGCCTCGATCAGCAGGGCGCTCCGGCTTGGATTCGCGGGGTTCTTTCGCGGGAATAATCGGCTTGCTGGCCTGGGCCAGATACGCCAATGCTGCGGCGAGTTGAGCCGGATCGGCCTGGGTGTCGTGTAAGTAGTCGCCCACCAAGGCATTGAAAAAGTCGAGGTTCTGGGTTTCCAGTGTTTGCGTGATGGATTCCTTAAACTGGTCAATCCTGTGCAAATTAACTTCTTCGCGACTGGGTAGGCTTATTTCGTTAATGGGCTGCTTGGTCGCTTTTTCGATTGCGTATAACAGCCGCTTTTCTCGTGGTGAAACAAACAGTATCGCCTTGCCGCTGCGGCCAGCGCGGCCAGTACGACCGATACGGTGAACATAGGCTTCGGTGTCGTAGGGAATGTCGTAGTTGATCACGTGGCTTACGCGGGCTACGTCGATACCGCGGGCCGCAACGTCGGTGGCTACAACGATGTCAATTTTGCCCGACTTCAGTTGTTCAATTGTTCGTTCGCGCAGGGTCTGGGTCATATCGCCATTGATGGCGCCACAGCTGTAGCCTCGCGCTTCAAGTTTGTCGGCAATTTCCACGGTTTGGGTTTTGGTGCGGACAAACAGGATAATGCCGTCGAATTCCTCAACTTCCAGTATGCGGGTTATTGCGTCCAGCTTATTGGTGCCAGATACCAGCCAATAAAGTTGTTCGATTTTGGCAACATTGGCCTCGGTTGGCTTAACGGCGACAACTTTGGGGTCTTTCAGATAGTTGTTTGCCATCTTGCGAATGGGCGCAGGCATGGTCGCGGAGAATAGAGCGACCTGACGTTCGGACGGTGTGTGTTCCAGAATCCAGGTAACATCGTCGATAAAGCCCATGCGCAGCATTTCGTCGGCTTCATCCAATACAACCGTTTTCAGCTGATCCAATTTCAGCGTGCCGCGTCGCAGGTGATCCATTACGCGACCGGGCGTGCCGACAACCACGTGCGCCCCGCGACGTAATTGCTTCAATTGAGTGTCCATGCTTTGGCCGCCGTATATTGGCAGGACGTTGAATCCAGGCATTTTACCGGCGTAAGTCTTGAATGCCTCGGCTACTTGGATGGCGAGTTCGCGCGTTGGTGCGAGCACGAGAACCTGAGGGAATTTTTTGCTTAGATCGAGGTTTGACAGTAGTGGTAGTGCAAAAGCTGCGGTCTTGCCCGTGCCGGTTTGTGCCGTACCCAGCAGGTCTCGGCCCTCAAGCAAGTACGGAATACTTTCAGCTTGAATGGGAGACGGTTGTTCGTAGCCAATCTGTGTAATTGCGTCGAGAACCTGAGGTGACAGCGCGAGATCGGAAAAGGCGGGAGTGCTTTGTGTCATTAGGAAACCTGTGTGGACTTGATGGGCGACAGTGAGAAGCCGACTGGCGGGGGAAAAGGGTGCCGATTATACGCAGCTTGCGCTGGTATAGCCAGAAATACCGACACCAGCTATTCCTGTAATGCATTGATGATAACGGGGATTCAGTATCCAGTGGAGCGGATCACTCGGAGTTTCGCCCTAAATCGATACTATTGCAGGCGTTTGTTTGGGTTTTAGAGGCCTTTGGCTGCGAGAGCAAGATTCCGAAAAGTGGCACTCGCCGGGTGCAGTCTCGCTGAGGTTTAACTTAACCCTTACCGAGGCGGGCTTTTAATTTACTGGCTGCCGATTGTATGGCACGAGATAGCTTAACCGTCGTGCGGCTGTCGTGTTCGGCTTTTGCCAGCGCCTGGCGCTCAGCTTCGAGTACCCTACGAGCGCGCTCTTCTTCCGCGCGTTGCTCTGAGAGTTTGTCTTGAAGCTTTTTCCGCGCTTCCTTCGAGAGTTCTATCGAAAACAAGTTCGATTGCTGGCGCAAAATGAATCGTCCTAAGCGGTCGAGAAAATCGCCGTCAAATTTGCTTGGCGCAAGATTGACCGACGTGATACCGGCCCGGTCGATATTGCGTAAATGCAGCGTCAGGCAGCGTTCCTCGCTGTCGGCGAGTAGCACAACGCGAATAGGTAGCGGGCCGATAAGTTTGAAACCTGCGCTTTCTATTTCAAACCGGTCGTCCTTGCGTTCAGTGCATTCGTATTTTAGTCCGTAGCCATTGAGCAGTTTTTGCTGCTGCTCAACCTGTTTTTTGCCCTTAATATCGTAATAGATTGACTCCGCTAGCGTGGCGCCACAACGCAACTCCAGCTGAGTGGGTCGCTGGCGGCTATCAATGGCAACCGAGTAATCGCCCTGTTGCAAGGTAATGGGCTTACCTGCTGGCAGGAGTGGGTAGTCGGCGGGGCAGGTTTCGTCGACCACGCTCAGGTGTTCGGTCAATTCTTTCAGGTAGCTATAGGCCTGCACCATGCGCGGTAGCAATTGTGTTTGATAGTGCGCGGCTTGGTCGGCCAATCGCGCCGCTTCTATTTCAGTGTCAGTGCGGTGCTCGTCGGCCTTGGCTTTTAATTCGTCTAACAAACTCATGTGAAATCCAATCTCGCGCGAAGCCGTTGTGATCTATCCTGGCGATTAGCATGGGGCATGGAGCGGATCCCTATCATTGCGCCTGAGGGCTAAACTGTGAATATCTCACATATTATCTGTTGGCTTGAGGTTTTTTGACGACGAGCTCAAATTCTCTCCGTTCCCACAGGCGGCCTACCCACAGCATTTGGCTACCAGCCACCATTCGAAGGCGTTTTCCAGTCGGTCGTAGCTGTCGCCCAATAGTGCGTCCAGCAAAATTGAGGTCAGCGCTAGGGCGAGAATGGCTGCTGACCCGGTTTGCAGTTGCAGCCGTTGGAAATGTAAGGGCGATCGTTTCAATGTGCCTGCCAACAGCGCGAAGCCGATAAAAATCAGCCCTAAAATGTTACGACGCCAACGCGACGAAGGGTTTGGAAGGTGTCGCCACTGTGGCCAAGTGAGAGGGTATAGACCGCCAGTGCCGCGCCATCCTATTGCAGGCAATATCCACTGCCTGGCAAGGGGCGCGCCCAGTGATCGCAGCCAGATAGCGTTGAGTTGCCAAAATATTGCTAGCATCAGGGCCGCGAGTAGCATGCTGCTCTTGAAAATAAAGTAGACAAGGCCGTGGCGTCCGCTGCGGCTAATACTGATACAGTCGGCCCAGTAGGGATTGCAACACGTTACATAGTCCTGCCAGGCGGATATCAGAAATGATAGGTGTATCGTCAGCAGCACCGTGGCCGCGGCTGCGTAAGCTAGGCGGTGAACTGCTCATCGTGCGGTTTCTGTTGATTGCATGTGGTGCTGACATTGATGGTGTATGGCTCGATT
>JBLHMO010000173.1:0-6021 GCA_047622145.1 Paracoccaceae bacterium
TGGTAGCACCCACGATTGGAATTGGTTGCTCAGCCACTGGGGTTTGCTCGACATCTGTGTTGGGCTCGCCCAAACCCTACACCTGATCGCGGCGGTGCTGGTACTGGCTTGGTACAAGGCTTATCAACTACAATCTAGAGGGCCCATCAAAACGCGCCGGAAGCTGCAATGACAATGACTATGACTATGACTATAACTTGGCTGGTGATCGCCATGCTGGTGATACTGCATACAGTGTGGACCTTCGCAAATGCCCTCACCAACTATAGCCAGATTGTAAAGGGCACTTTTACACCGCATAAAACCCTGCCATATGTCTGGGGGGGCGTGTTGGTCATTGCGCTCGTGCAGATTGCCTACATCTTGATTGCGAACTAAGGTCGTCGGCCGCAGCACAGTTTTCGCGGGCATCTCAATGAATTTCCCCGCCACCTTTGTCGCCTAAGCACATGTTTATTCACCTGTCTGGGTGATGCCTCGGCGCTGGTCATTTGTAAGAATTCCTCCGCATAACAAAACGCATCAGGAGAGCTTCAGATGGACGATAGAGATACAGTGCAATCGGTAGTCGATGGCACCGCTTGGGAAGCGTTTTGCGATTCGCTGAAAGAAACGGGTCAACAGATTCTTCGTCCCGAGGCGCCGGCTGATGCATTTACTCGCGCCGAGGGTTGGCGTTACCTGACACGGCTGACGCGCATTGCACTCGACATGTTTATGGAGTGCAGTGACCGCGATTTCCCCACCTTTTATCGCCCCTCCCATGAAACCGCGAAAATCGGCGCCGACAATCCCGATAACTATTACCAGCGCGCCGAGATCAATGGCCAGTACGACTACCGCATCAGCGGTACCCGCGGTACCGTGGCCTACTTGGGCCTGATCGCCATTGCCGGTGGCTATGAGGACGAAGACAGCAATATGCGCTCAGTCGGCTCGCTGGACACCCACGGCGGGTTGGACGTTGATGCCGACGGGCGCATGGAGATCATTCTGAGCCGGGAACCCAAGCTCGGTAACTGGCTGCAAATAACCGAGGATACGATTGCGGTATTGGTTCGTCAGACTTTCCTCGATAGAAGCGGCGAAACCACGGCAGAACTGAAAATTGAACGCATTCTTGAGGAGGGCGTTGTGCCGGCGCCGCTCGACCCGGCGCAGCTGGCCCTGAACCTGCAAAAAACCGCCGGTTTTGTCCAAGGCACCGCCAAATTGTTTGCCGATTGGTCCCAGTCCTTTCTCGATAAGCCCAACGAACTGCCGCCGGCCGATCAGGCCTACTGTCAGAAAATTGGTGGTGATCCGAATATTTTTTACTATCACAGCTACTATAATTTGGCTGAAGACGAGGCGCTGGTGGTGGACGTGGATCGGATTCCTGCTTGCGACAACTGGAATTTACAGGTCGATAATTACTGGATGGAGTCGCTGGATTACCGCTACCTAAAAATTCACGTGAACAAGCACACCGCCAAATACAATGACGATGGCAGCGTCCAAATCGTGATTAGCGAAACCAATCCCGGCCACCCGAATTGGCTCGGCACGGCTGGGCATCGACAGGGCACTTTGGCCTTTCGCTGGATAGGCGCCACCGACATCGTGCAACCCACAACCCGAGTTGTAAAAACCAGCAGTCTCGCATCTTGAGCTAGCAAGCAGCCCTGAGCGAACAAGCGCCCTGCGTCAGCAAAGATAGTTGCCACTGAATTGGAGAAATATCTGTGACCGAGCATCAAATTCCCGATGTTGAAATTACCGTCGATGGCCTACTGAGCGCAGCGCGTGCAGCCACCGGCCTCAGCGATTTTGGCGACGACTCTTTTCGCGAGCCCTTTGAAATGCTGGTGAAGTCGCTCAATGACGAGGCGGAGCTGAATGCTGTCGGCCGCTTTATGCAGTACCAGCGCACCCTCAACATCTTGTGCAACCGTCTTCGTACGGAAGCCTGGATTGCCCGTTACCCAGAAATATTGGAAGAAGAGGTCAAGGCGCCGGTCGTCATCATCGGTTTGCAGCGCACCGGCTCAACCATGTTCCACCGAATTCTGGCCAGTGACTCGCGATTTTATGCGCCACTGTGGTATGAGGTGCGTAACCCGGCCCCTTATCTGGATTGGGATTTCAAGGGCGACGACCAGCGCGTGGTTGAGGCCAAGGCCGAAGTAGCGGCCATGCTGAAAGCCAATCCAGAGCTGGCATCGATACATCCTATGGATCCGATGGCGGCTGACGAAGATATTATGTTGCTGGAACACAGTTTCTACAGCACCGTGCCCGATGCTTTTTGTAATGTGCCCAGTTATGGCAAGTGGAACGATAGCCGCGACAATACACCGGGTTATGAATACCTGAAGCGCCAGTTGCAAAGTTTGCAGTGGCAGAAAAAGCAGCAGGGGCAAAGCGCTGAGCGCTGGTTGTTGAAGACGCCGCACCACCTCCATCATATTGCCACCTTATTGCGGGTATTTCCCGATGCCAAAATCATCCAGACCCATCGCGATCCGCTACAGACCATTCCCTCAGCCGCCAGCATGAATTACAACCTCTGGCTTATGTGTGCAGATAAACCGGACCCTAAAGTGGTGGGGGAGCAGTGGGCAGCCAAATACGCCCACGGCATGCTGCACACGATGGAAACGCGCAAGCTCAAAGCGGATGCCTTTATCGATGTTTGGTACAAAGACACCGTGGCCGATCCCTTTCAACCTGCGCAGGCGGTGTACGATTTTATCGGTATGGATTTTACCGACGAAGCTCATGCGGCCATGGAACAATGGAGGGAGGATAATAAGCGCGAAGACCGTCCCAGCCACGAGTACACGCTGGAGAAATTCGGTTTTAGCGAATCGGGTTTGAAGGAACAGTTTGCAGCCTATCGCAAGCAGTATCTCTAAAAGTCTGCTGGCGAAATAGTCAGTATTCGCCGCTAAGGCTGGCTCCTGTGGCTACTGCTGGCGCTTGCAGAGTTCGATCCAGTAGTTGACCGAGGCTTTGTTGTGGCGCTTACGGGGCAGGGCAAAGTAGAAGCGCCGGCGCATATTGCGGCGCGTCAGCTTGAGCGGTATCAAGTTGCCATTGCGAAAATCATTTTGTAGCACCACTTGCGACAGGCAGCCGATACCTAGGCCTGATTCCACCGCGCTCTTGATCGCTTCGTTGTGGCGGAACTCGCGGTAGATATTGATCTCCGGTAGCAGCTCCGCGAGTGCGCGATCGAAGGTGTGGCGTGCTCCGGAATCGGGTTCACGCAGTATCCAGCGTGCGCTTTTGATGTCGCGGTTGTTCAGTGTTTTGCGTTGCGCGAGCGGATGCTCCGCGCTACAGAATACGACAAGTTCGTCTTCCATCCAGGGGATCAGTTCTAGATCTCGATGCTGAACCTCGCGCTCGATCATGCCAACATCCACTTCGTAGTTAAGTACCTTGCTGACGATCTCAGGCGTGTTCGCCGTGTCCAGATCCACATCGGCGTCGGGATAATGCGCAAGATAGTCCGCCAAATAACGCACCACTAGATGATTGCCGATGGTGAAGCTGGCGCCGACTTTGAGATGCCCCAAGTCGCCGTGTTGGCGCAGGGTTTGCTCAAACTGGAGGCTGTGACTGTAGAGCATCTCCGCTTCTTTGCGCAGGCTGCGGCCAACCGGGTTGAGCTGCAATTTATTGCCTTGGCGTTCGAACAGTGAAACGCCGTAGTTTTTTTCCAGCGCCTGTAGCGCAGCACTGGCGGCAGATTGTGACAAGTTGAGCTCAGCCGCGGCGCGGGACACGTTTTCGTGGCGGGCCACGGCAAGAAAGATATTCAATTGTCGCAGGGTGTAGTTCATGACTGAAGTTTACGCGAGGCTTTGACATTCTACTATCGATAAAATAGATACTGAGTATTATAATAACCCGTTTTACTTGTGGCTTAGCAGATCGTATGATTGCCGCCACTTCAGGGAGCCTGCAAACACGGCCCCCTACCTGATCACTGGCATCCTATTACCGATGAGCAAGCTGAGGAGAGAATAATGACTGAGCAAAAAGCGACCAATGTGCAATGGCACGATGGTGAAGTTAGCCGCGATGACCGCCAGAAAATGTTGAAGCAGAAAGGCGCAACCATATGGTTCACCGGTTTGTCAGGCTCGGGTAAAAGCACTGTAGCGGTAGCATTGGAGCAGGCGCTAATTCAGCGCGGCCATCTGTGCTACCGCCTCGACGGCGATAATGTGCGCCTCGGCATCAATAAAAACCTAGGCTTTAGCGCTGAAGACCGCGCAGAAAATATTCGCCGCATTGGCGAAATCGCCAAGCTCTTTGTTGATACCGGCGTTATCGCATTATCCAGTTTTGTCAGTCCCTATCGCGCAGATCGTGACGAAGTCCGAACGCTGCATGCCCAAAGTGATATGGATTTTATTGAAGTCTACGTTAACGTACCGCTGTCGGTTGCCGAAGAGCGTGATCCAAAAGGTCTGTACAAAAAAGCGCGGGCTGGTGAGATCAAAAACTTTACTGGAATCGATGATCCTTACGAGGCCCCAGAGTCGGCCGAAATCGTGCTCAATAGTCATGAAATAAGCCTTGAACAAGAAGTAGAAGTGTTGCTCGAAGAAATGAGCAAGCGCGGAATAATTTAGCTTGTCGTCGGACGTCGGACGCAAAAATTTCGATGCGTAGCGAAATTAAGCCGCACTTATTCAGCATCCACAGAATCACCTAACGGAGTAATCCATGATCAAGCCCCATGGCGCCAATGAACTCAAGCCCCTGTTTGTTTACGACACTGAAAAGCACCACGTCCTGCAAAGCGAAGCTGAAACACTGCCTTCGCTTTTATTGAATTCTGCCGCTGCGGCCAATGCGGTCATGCTCGGTGCCGGTTACTTCACCCCTCTGAGCGGTTACATGAACTTAGCCGACTCTCTCAGCGTTGCCGAAAACCTAAGGACTGCAGACGGTCTGTTCTGGCCAGTGCCGGTGGTCAATCTGACCGCTACTGCCGAAGGCGTTGAGGCGGGTAGCCGCATTGCATTGCGCGACCCTAACGTTGAGGGCCATCCGATATTGGCCATCATGGATGTTGAGGCTGTTGAGGCGGTTAGTGCTGAACAGATTGATTTCATGGTCGAGAATATTTTCGGCACGCTGGACCCTGAGCACCCCGGTGTTAAAACCTTCAAAAGCCTCGGCAACACTCTGCTATCCGGCGCCATTGAAGTCTTGAACTTCTCTTATTTCCAAGCTGATTTCCCCGATACCTTCCGCACGGCGGTTGAGATTCGCAACGAGATTGCTGAGCGCGGCTGGGAAACGGTCGTTGCCTTTCAGACCCGTAACCCGATGCACCGCGCACATGAAGAACTGTGCCATATGGCGCGTGAACAGCTGAACGCCGACGGTGTCTTGATTCACATGTTGCTGGGCCAATTGAAGCCCGGTGATATTCCTGCCGACGTGCGTGATGCATCTATTCGTAAAATGGTCGAGGTTTACTTTCCGCCGAATAGCGCGATGGTGACAGGCTACGGTTTCGATATGCTCTACGCAGGCCCACGTGAAGCAGTATTGCACGCGGTATTCCGCCAGAACTGTGGCTGTACCCACCTAATCGTCGGTCGCGATCACGCGGGTGTTGGCGACTACTACGGTGCTTTTGATGCACAAACCATATTCGATGAGAAAGTGCCTGCCGGTGCGCTTGGGATTGAGATCTTTAGCGCGGATCACACCGCCTACTCGAAAAAACTCAACAAAGTGGTGATGATGCGCGATGCACCCGATCACGAGAAAGACGACTTTGTTCTGTTGTCGGGTACCAAAGTACGCGAGATGCTAGGTCAGGGCATTGCGCCACCGCCAGAATTTTCGCGGCCTGAAGTGGCTAAAATTCTGATGGATTACTATCAGACTCTAGACGCTAAATAGAAGGTTTAGTGTTAGTGAAGAGCCCGGTCTAGCCGGGCTTTTTTTGTGAGAAAACTAGATTGGGCTGATTTTGTAACGGGCTGCCGCCAGATTGACTATTATTTT
>JBLHMO010000174.1:0-5842 GCA_047622145.1 Paracoccaceae bacterium
CGCTGTCCGGGGTATCGTCCGCGATGCCTGGCGGTACTTTCAACACAGACAGGGCTAAAACGGCGGCTGTTGCTGTTCTTGAGAACTTGTTCATGCGGTGGGCGATAGATCCCTTATCAAATTTTCGACAAACTGGAAGCGCACTTCATTATCGTCCAATGCTTCCGAGAAGCGCAATGCTGTAGCGCCATCAAGACGATAGCTGGCCGGTTTGGTTTGCACCAGTGTGACAAGATTGGCTGGGTCAATTTGTGTCGTTTCGCCAAATTCCATGCGACCACCGCGGAATGAGGCCTCCAGCTTGCGGATGCCCAGTGCTTGCGCCTGCAATTTGAGGGCGGCCAGACGGAATAGATTTTTAGTGGGTTCGGGTAGTAGTCCGAAACGGTCGATCATTTCAACCTGCAATTCGCGTAATTCGTGGTCATCGACTGCGCTGGCAATGCGTTTGTACAAAATCAGCCGACCTTGAACGTCGGGCAGATAGTCATCGGGAATGAGTGCGGGTAGGCGCAGGTTGATTTCGGTTGTAGATTCGGGCTGTTCGAGGTCGATTGTGCGGCCCTCGCGAATGGCCTTTACGGCGCGCTCGAGCATTTCCATATACAGACTAAAGCCGATCGAGCTGATTTGCCCGCTTTGTTCATCGCCTAGTAGTTCGCCTGCACCGCGGATCTCAAGATCGTGAGTGGCCAGCGTAAAACCCGCCCCAAGAGTGTCAGCTTCGCTAATCGCGAGTAGGCGCTTCTCAGCATCACCGGTCATCTGCTTGACCGGTGGCGTTATCAGGTAGGCGTAGGCTTGGTGATGTGAGCGGCCAACGCGGCCTCGTAACTGGTGTAACTGGGCTAGCCCGAATTTATCGGCGCGCTCGATGATAATAGTATTGGCGTTAGGAACGTCTATCCCTGTTTCGATAATGGTGGAGCACACCAGCACATTGTGGCGTTTATGGTAGAAATCACTCATGACCTGCTCAAGCTCACGCTCGCGCAATTGGCCGTGACCAATCCCAACACGTAGCTCGGGCATGGCTTCAGCCAGCTCGCGCGCGGCCTTCTCAATGGTTTTTACGTCATTGTGCAAATAGTAAACCTGCCCGCCGCGCAGTATTTCGCGCAGTATCGCTTCTTTAATAAGTGCCGGATCACGTTCCCGGACGAAGGTTTTGACCGACAGGCGCCTGGCGGGGGGGGTGGCAATAATTGACAGGTCGCGCATGCCGGACATGGACATATTCAATGTCCGTGGAATGGGCGTGGCGGTGAGAGTGAGAATATCGACTTCCGCCCGCAATGCCTTGAGCGTTTCTTTCTGGCGCACCCCAAAGCGGTGTTCTTCGTCAATAATGACCAGCCCGAGATTTTTGTACTTTATGCCGCCGCCCAGTAATTTGTGGGTGCCGATGAGAATGTCGACTTGGCCATTGTTGAGTTTTTCAATAATGGCGGTCTGTTCAGCCTGACTGCGAAAGCGTGAAATTACGTCAATGGTCATTGGCCAGTCGGCAAAGCGGTCGCGGAAGGATTCAAAGTGCTGTTGGGCGAGCAGGGTGGTGGGCACCAGAATCGCCACTTGCCGATTGTTCTGTACGGAAATAAACGCCGCCCGCATGGCGACCTCAGTTTTACCAAAGCCGACATCACCGCAAACCAGCCTATCCATTGGCCGGGGCGAGCGCATATCATTGAGTACCGCCTCGATAGCGGTTTCTTGGTCGGGAGTCTCTTCGAACGGAAACTCACTGGCAAAGCGCTGATATTCAGTGCGTTCAATCGTGTATTCGTAGCCGGTACGGGCTTCTCGCGTCGCGTAAATATCCAGCAGTTCTGCGGCCACATCGCGGACTTTTTCTGCGGCCTTGCGCCGGGCCTTTTGCCATTGGTCGGTGCCAAGGCGGTGCAGTGGCGCCAAGTCTTCATCTGCTCCGCTATAGCGGCTAATCATATGCAGGGCGCTGACCGGAACGTAAAGTTTTGCGCCATCGGCGTATTCGAGCGCCAGGAATTCCTCTACCTGCTTGTCTACTTCAATGCTTTGTAGGCCGCGATAACGGCCTACACCGTGATCGATATGCACAACAGGTGAGCCAAGGCGCAGCTCTACCAGGTTTTTGATCGCCTGGTCGGCCGCCGTGGTCGCCTTGCGCCGGCGCCGGCGTTGGGCGGCGTGTTGACCGAACAGCTGCGGTTCGGCAACCAGTGCTAGCCCGTCTTCCACCAGAACGGCACCGTGTTCCAGCGGCGCGGTGGTGATGCAGAGGGCTTTCTTGCTGGCAATAAACTCATGCCAGCCTGCCACTTCAGTCGGTTTTAGTCGATTTGCGGTGAGCAGATCTATCAATGCCTCGCGGCGCCCAGCCGACTCAGCACAGAGTAATACCCGCCGCTGGCTGGCGAACTCGCGCAATGCCGCTGTTGGATTCGCACTGTGCGCATCTATTTGCAAGGCAGGTGGCGCCGCCGTCGGCAAATTCATGTTGCCGGCTGAATCTGGCAGTGGCTCGACATGCAATACCAGTTGCGGCAGCGGCTTAATTAGGCCGAACATTTCTTCCACCGCCAAGAATATGTCTGTGGGCGGAAGAATTGGGCGGTGAGTGTCGACGCTGCGCTGTTCGTAACGCTGATTGGCATCACGCCAGAAATGCTCGGCAGCGGCTTCAATGCCGGTGACGGTCACCACCGCGGTATCGATGGGCAAGTAGTCAAACAGGCTGGCACATTTCTCAAAGAACAGCGGCAAATAGTATTCAATGCCAGCCGAGGCGATGCCGTCGCAAATGTCCCGATAGAGCGGGCACTGCCGGTGATCGACGTCAAAGCGCCCGTGCCAGCGATCCTTGAAGCCACGAATACCTTTGTCGTCTAAGGGATACTCGCGACCGGGCAAGAGGCTGATTTCATCAAATTGCTCGATGCTGCGCTGTGTTTCGGGCTCGAAACTGCGCAGGGTGTCTATTTCGTCGTCAAGCAAGTCAATACGGTAGGGTTCGCGGCTACCCATGGGGAATAAATCAAGCAAAGCGCCGCGAATCGTGTATTCGCCATGCTCATACACCGTGTCGACATGGCGATAACCACTTTTTTCTAGGGTGTCGCGCATGGCTTTCAAATCCAGCGCCTGGCCTTTCTTCAACTGCAGGCTATGGCCTTGGAGGTATTCGGTGGGCGGTAGCCGATGGAGCAGGGTCGTTATCGGTGCCAGCAAGATGCCGTGCTGCATGTTGGGCAGTTCGGCCAGGCAGCGCAGTCGTTCGGAAATAATGTCTTGGTGTGGTGAAAAAACGTCGTAGGGCAGTGTTTCCCAGTCGGGCAATAAATGAACGGGGAGCTGGGGGTCAAAAAACTTCAGCTCTTGCTCCATCCGATAGGCGGTTGCGGTGTTTTCCGTGATCAGCAATACCGGCCGGCTCTGGCCGGCGGCAAATTCGGCAACAGCGAGACTTTGGGCGGCCGCAAGCGTGGAACCGAGGCGCAATTTGCGTCCAGGGCGGGGGTTTAGGTCTAGGCCAGTCGTTAGCACGCGGTATACATCTCAGGTTAGGTCGGTGACGCGGCGGGCATTTTAGCCTGCCCGAGGCATAATTTCACAGAATGCTGTTCATGCCGTGGGTGAATAATGGGCGCTGCGAGACATTAATGTGGTTTAAAGCCGCAAGTAGACAAGTGTTCAGGTTGAACTTGTGGTCCGGAATAAACATAATACGCGCACATTTTTCCGCGCAATCAACAGGGTATCAATAGTGACCGAGAGAAAACGTGAGCGGCCGGCTGATTACTTCGCCGATTGGAAAGAGCGCGAAGCGCTCGCTGAAGGCATGATTCCCTTGGTAGGCAAACTCTACCGCAACAATAACGTGAAGACCTACATCTACGGTCAGAATCTGGTCAATCAGTCGGTACTCGAAATCATGCAGGCGCACCGCTTTGTGCGTCAGGTCGAGCAGAACGAATTGTCCGAGTTTGAGACCTTCCCGGTTATCGTCGCGCTTGCTGAGCTGGACCTAGGCACGGCCCATATAGATGCCGGCCGTATTGCAGTTGATTATGAAACAGACGGCAAGCCCCAAGGTGTCGCTGTTGAAGAATATGTTAAGAGTCAGGTTGCCGACCTGATAGGCAAATCAGCCGAACCCACCCGCGAGCCACGCGATGTGGTGTTATACGGTTTTGGTCGAATTGGCCGACTAATGGCGCGCCTGTTGATTGAAAAGGCAGGTGGTGGTGAAAACCTGCGGCTCAAAGCCGTTGTGGTTCGCCCCAGTGGCAACGAAGACGATCTGGTCAAGCGCGCTAGCTTGTTACAGCGCGATTCTGTGCACGGTCATTTCCGTGGTACTGTGCGGGTTGATGAAGAGCACAGCTCTTTTGTCGCCAACGGCAATGAAATTAAAGTAATCTATGCAGCCTCGCCAGCTGAAATTGATTACACCCAGTACGGGATTAAAGACGCCATTGTGGTCGATAATACGGGCAAGTGGCGCGACGCCGAAGGTCTGTCATTGCACTTGGCCTGCCCCGGCGTTAGCAAGGTTTTGCTTACCGCCCCGGGCAAGGGTGACATGAAGAATATTGTGTTCGGCATCAATGACAATGAGATCACGCCCGAAGACACTATTATTTCAGCGGCCAGCTGTACCACGAATGCCATCGCACCGCCGCTGAAAGCGCTTGACGACGAATTTGGTATTCTGAATGGACATGTAGAAACAGTACACGCCTACACCAACGACCAAAACCTGATCGACAACTACCACGACGCCAAGCGTCGCGGTCGCAGCGCACCACTGAATATGGTGTTGACCGAAACCGGGGCAGCTAAAGCCGTCGGTAAGGTATTGCCGCAGATGGCTGGTATTCTTACCGGCAACGCGATTCGGGTACCGACACCGAATGTGTCTATGGCGATAATGAGTTTGAACCTTAGGTGTGATACCACAGTAGAAAAAGTCAACGAGTACATGCGTAAAGCGGCCCTGCATTCGCCGCTGCGCAAGCAGATTGACTATTCAAACTCGCCTGAAGTGGTTTCCAGCGATTTTGTTGGTTCGCGGCATGCCTGTATTTACGACAGCCAAGCTACTATTGTTAACGGCAGTTCCGCCGTCATTTATTGTTGGTATGATAATGAATTCGGTTACAGCTGCCAGGTGCACCGTGTTCTGGAGAAAATGGCGGGTGTAGAATACGCCGTTTATCCCAAAGAAGATTAAGAGCCGTAAGCCGCGTGCTGGGGAGGCGCGGCGATTCAGCGCTGGGAATGTTTTGCAGCAACCAGAGATACGCAGCCGGGCACTGATGTGTTTGCCCCCCTCTAAATTCGTGGCTCGCTTTGCGGGCTATACAAGCTTTCTATCTAAAAAGAGTGCTAGGCAGGCTGATGATCAAGATTAGTAAAGGTCTGGATTTGCCGATAACCGGTGCCCCGGAGCAGCGTATTTATGCTGGTCCGAAGGTTCGTACGGTTGCCGTGGTCGGTTTTGACTACGTGGGTATGAAACCGACAATGGAAGTGGCCGTAGGTGACCGGGTTAAGACCGGCCAGTTGCTGTTCACCGATAAAAAAACCGACGGTGTGCGCTATACGGCACCGGCAACCGGCGTGGTGTCTGCGATTAATCGCGGCGAACGCCGGGTATTGCAGTCGGTGGTTATCGATGTTGAAGACGATGAATACATCGACTTTGGCGCTGTGAGCACAGCGGACCTAGCTTCACTAGGCGAGGAACGTATTCGGGCAACGCTGGCCGAGTCCGGTCTGTGGTGCGCACTGCGTACCCGTCCTTATAGCAAGGTGCCGGCCAGCGTTGCTACAGCGGCGGCCATATTTGTCAACGCAA
>JBLHMO010000175.1:0-5833 GCA_047622145.1 Paracoccaceae bacterium
CGATGCTGTCATCATCCTGATCGACCAGCCAGTCTTCGGGTAGCGACAAGTACCACCAATCGGTTTCTAGTTCACGCATTCTGCGACTCTCGTTGGGTGTCTTTTTGTTGTAAGCGGCAAAGTAGCAACAGAGCATCCTCGCGGCCACCTCTGACCGGATAGTAATCCTTTCGCTCGCCAATGCGGTGAAAACCCAGCTCCTCATAGAGATTAATAGCGGGCCGGTTGGAGCGGCGCACTTCAAGAAAACAGTGTTTGATATCCTGAGCGGCGTATTTTTCCAAGCATTCGCTGAGCAAGCTACGAGCAAAGCCCTTGCGCTGGGCAGACTTATGCACGGCTACGTTGAGCAAGTTGGCTTCGTCAAAGACGACCGCAAACGCGGCGACCGCTTTTATGGCACCGCCGTGGCGAAGTTTGTAGCACTGGTCATTATCGAAACTGCTTTGCCAATCATTGCGGTTCCAACGATAGTCACCGGCGGTGGCCTCTAACTCCATCACGGCATCAATTTCGCTCGGACGTAAGATATCGACTTTGGTATTCACTGGGCAGCCAATACCGCATGCCAAAGCTCGCGCTTGGCCACGGGAGTCATTAGATAGTGGGATACGCTTTCCAATGACAGCACTCGCGCATCGGGATAGTCGCCAGCGCCGAAATGTGCCGCCTGCTTACCCAATAGCAAAACCACCGGAATGGCATGACGCTCGCAATTGGCAAGCACAGAGGCACTGACCGCTTCCATTGCCGCCTGCTCGCCCTGTTCAATCTGGGCATTGCCCCCTACTGGCCAGCGAAACACGTGCTGCTGAAACTGAGTTTTGATAGCGCCCTCCCAGTTCTCATGTAGACCTGATAACGCCAACAACAGATTCGCAGCAAAGCGCTGGATAGACGCATCGGGTGCAGAATCCGGTGACGAATCGACAATCATGGCCAAGCCGGGCACTTGAAAAAATCGTAGATTAAAGCGAACAACTTCCGCTTTAATCGCGGTTTCGTTAGGCGGAGTTTTATTGATTTTCTTCGCAAGGGGTTTTTCAATACCGCTGATTTTCGGCATTAGCGCCCGCAGCGTGTCGTGTCCGGTGGCACGCTGGGGTGCCGCTTCGGACGAAACCCCTTCCGGCGAAGAGCTATCTATGACCGCATTATCTGCGAGCGCCTCGAGATCGGCCAAGGTCTCGCATAAGACCGACGCCTTAGCGCCCGGCAGCGTAATGCGGGGAAAGTAGCTCTCTACCCCCATCACCTCGAGGTAGGCCATTCGTCTTGCTTCGGGCAGCACCTCAAACATGATTTACTTTACACACCTTCTTTCTGGGGGTGGGTGCGCATGGCGCCGGAACTCAGGAGATTCAGAGCATTCAGGTAGGCTTTAACCGATGCGACGATAATGTCGGTGTCGGCGCCATTGCCATTCACAATAACATTGTCCTGTTCCAGCCGCACGGTCACCTCGCCTTGGGAGTCGGTACCCTGGGTAATCGCATTGACTGAATACAGCTTCAGCTTAGTACCGCTATTCACCACTTTTTCGATGGCTTTAAAAGCGGCGTCAACGGGGCCATCACCATCGGCCGTAACCGATTGTTCACGACCATCAACCGACATACTCAATTTGGTATTGGGCTTTTTACCCGTTTGCGAGTGACACTCCATCGCCACATAACGGTATTTTTCACCCGCACTGGCGGGAACCACTTCACTCGCCAAAGCCTGCAAGTCTTCGTCGAAAATTTCGTGTTTCTTGTCCGCCAGATCCTTGAACCGCGTGAAGGCGTCCATAAAGGCTTCATCGCCGTCGAAGCTGATGCCCAGCTCCTTCAAGCGCGCCTTGAAAGCGGCGCGACCAGAGTGTTTGCCAAGCACTAGCCTATTGGCGTTCCAGCCCACATCTTCCGCGCGCATGATTTCATAGGTTTCCCGGTATTTGAGCACACCGTCTTGGTGAATACCGGATTCGTGGGCAAAGGCATTGGCACCGACGATGGCTTTGTTGGGCTGTACCGGGAACCCGGTAATGGAGGAAACCAAGCGCGACGCGGGGACGATCTGGGTCGCATCTATATGGGTCTCGACCGGAAAGACATCGGCGCGAGTGCGCACCGCCATAACGATCTCTTCCAGTGAGGCGTTGCCTGCACGCTCGCCTAGACCATTAATTGTGCACTCTACTTGGCGAGCACCATGCAATACCGCCGACAGCGAATTGGCCACGGCCAAGCCCAAATCATTGTGGCAGTGCACAGAAAAAACGGCCTTATCGGCATTGCTGACCGTGTTCATCAGACGGCCAATCAGCGCGCCGTATTCTAGCGGCTCGGCGTAGCCCACGGTGTCGGGCAGATTAATGGTGCGGGCACCGGCAGCGATTACCTTCTCGATGATTCGGCATAGAAAATCGAACTCCGAGCGCGAGGCATCTTCACAGGAGAACTCGACATCGTCGGTATAATTTCTAGATTGTGTGACCGCGCGCACGGCCTCGTCGACGACCTGATCCGGCTTCATGCGCAACTTAAAGTCCATATGGATGGGCGAGGTCGCTATAAAGGTATGAATGCGCGACTGGGCTGCCGGCTTCAAGGCCTCGCCGGCGCGCTCTATATCCTTGCTGCTGGAGCGCGCTAGGGAGCAAATACGGCTGTTTTTAACCGCTTCGGCAACGGCTTTGACAGATTCAAAGTCGCCCTGACTGGCAATGGCAAAGCCGGCCTCGATTACATCGACGCCCATCTTCTCTAGCATCTTCGCAATGCGAACCTTCTCATCACGGGTCATCGATGCGCCGGGGCTTTGCTCGCCGTCGCGCAAGGTGGTGTCAAATATCACCAGCGAGTCTTTAGCCATGGTGAACTCCTGTTTAAACAATGGGTCAGATCTGGGGACAGACGGCTATTTTCACACAGTTTGCCATGAATTCGGAGCCAATTTACCGGAGCATCAGACCAGCGCCCTTTGAACAGCACTGTGCGCCAAGGACTTCTCGCCGCATAATAGTTGCACCATCTACCCAAACAACATCCGGAAAGCTGCGAATATGTCACTATATCTCGCCAACCTCCTCAAAAGTTCCGCCCATAATTTTAGTCATTTCGGGTTCTACCCCGTTTTTGCGGACACTTCAAAGAAGCTCGGTAACCCCCTGTGTCAGGCTAGTCTGCGTCCACGGGGAGTCGAGAATCTACTCGAGCGGAATTTCACTGCCTTGGAGCCTGAAACCAAATGGGTTGCCGACATCACCGAAGTAAAAACCGGCGAAGGCAAACTGTTCCTGTGTGTCGTTGTCGACTTATTCAGCAAGCTAGTCGTTGGCTGGTCGATGCAGGATCGTCAAATGGTCATCCGAGCTGTTGATCAGTTCAATCAGTGCTGTCGGGCATTGTCGTGACAATGCTGCGTGTGAAGGATTCTTTGGGGTGCTCAAGCGGGAGCGGATAAACCGGGAGTCTTACCCGACATTGGATTCAGCAAAAGCTGATGTGTTTAACTACATCGAGAGGTTCCATAATCCACGCATGCGGCGGAGAGTCGCCAAGCGTGATAGGCAGTATGCAGCCTTAATTAAACCGTCCGTGGAAACGGGGTAGAACCCATATTGTGCTCAATCGCACGCAAGGACCACTGGTGCTTGAGCTGAACGCTAGACCCGGTCTCAATGTGCAACTCGCAACCGGACGAGGCCTACTATTTAACCTGCGCCTAGTACAACAGATGCAAGACATACCCAATAGCGCAGAAGCTCGCGTTGCACTCGCCTGCGAGCGCCTGTATTAAAACGACCGATCAAAACCACAATCCGCCTGATTGATCGGCAAGCATTGTGCGGTCGCACGTTTGGGTGGGAAGTTAAGGCGAAAAATTCAAGCAAAAAAAGAGCAGCCGCAGCTGCTCTTTTTACAATACCGTCAAGCACTTACTCAGCAGCTGGCTCTTCGCCTTCCGCCATAGCTTCTTCAACAACGGGCTCGGGTTCAGCTGGCTTGGGCTCCGGCGCCTTGATCAGGCCGGCTTCCATCAGAATTTTTACTTTCTCGTCAGCGTTAACCCATTTACGGCCTTTGGCCTGCACCGCATAACGACCGTTGCGTTTTTTTACAATGGTGTACTCGCTGGTGCGTTTTACAATTTCCATCACAGCTTTCCTATAGTGATTAAAAAAATTACCGCACGGCATGTGCGGGCGGCGAATTCTATCGGAAAACGACGGTTCGGGAAAGCCACCTACGCAATGTTAGTACATACTGCTTGACCGGCATTACTTAACCCGCTTTATTTAACGACAGACAACTCGACGAGATGGCTGTCTGGGGTTTCGCTACGAATGCTGTACGCTCCAATCTGCTTGGCACGCAACAGCGCCTGCGCAGAGGCATCCATCATCGCCTCATGCGACTCATAACGTAATTGCGGGGTTTGGCCAGCAATACCGGCATTCAGTGATAATGCTACTTTCTCATCATTGGCGATGGTGTAACGTGCGTCAATAAATACATCGACCACACGCTGCAAAGCAACTCGCGCACTCTCGGCCGCGGAGCCAATCAGCAGCAGGGCAAAGCTGTCACCGTAGCGCGTTGCGAAATCTTCAACGCGGATGTTTTCCAACACCTTCCGCCCGACGACACGCAACAACAACTTCGCAACCTTGGCGCCGTGTGTTTCCTCCAGTACGCGCAAATTATTGATTGAAACAAATACGACACTAATTGGCTCTTTCCGCAGCATTTTAAAACTGTTTTTCACACTATTTTCAAATGCAGCCCGACTCATCAACCCCTCAATTTCGACGCCATCTATAAGGAACTCGACACTGCGTAACACTGAGAGATAATCCTGCCGATACGCCGCCGGCTGGTCTGCCAAGGCGGTGCTGTGATCGGCCCCAGACTGACTGGAACCGTCCGACACATTGATCGCCAAACCACTGCCCACCGCAGGCAACCCCTCAGCAAACAAATTCGTCACGTTTCGAATATCAGCAAGAACCCGAATCAGGATTTGCTTACATTCCGGCTCTCGAATACTGAATAGCCGGTACATCTGACTAAACACCACCCGGAAAGCATCCTCCCCCCCTTCGGAAATAAAGAAATCCGCCAAGGCTCCAGACGCAATCACGCAGCTCGTGAAAATGTCGTCTATGTCCCTACCCGAATTGTGGCTGTCGCAAACCGCTTGCACCGTGCGCGGATGCAAACCCCATTGCGCTAGCAAACTACCACCGAGGGCGGCATGATCGGTACCGAGCTGCATGCGCTCCGCAGTATGGAATGCGCGGTGGCTACACTGATCCACCCTGATACCCCGATAAAAATCTGGTTGAATGCAATCCAGCGCCAGCATACCGATATCTTGAAAGAGCGCTGCCATAAACAGCTCATCGAGAGCCTTTTCATGCACAGCTTTACCCAGCACCCTGACTGCGGTCGCAGCATAGAGACTGCGCTGCCAAAAAAGCGTGTAGTCCAAGCCCTCGCCCTGTTGCTCAATCAGGCCCCTAGTCAGACTGAGAGACAAGGCGATATTGATAACCGCTTTAAAGCCCATGACCACAACCGCACGGTCCAGCGTTTCCACCTGCGCACCCATGAGGTAGGCCGGTGAATTTACGTAACGCATAATCGTGCTGGCGATCGCTGGATCGCTGGATAACAGACGCAGGATATCCTCAAGCTCAACGTCCGGCTGGTCGCGCATTTCAATTAGCCGCGCCGCTACGGCAGGCATAGTGGGCAGCCGGGCATCCGTCGCCATTAATTTGGAAAGACTGCTGGGAGACACATTGGCACCTGATTATTGAATTCTAGGTAATGCTAGCCGCAGC
>JBLHMO010000176.1:0-5739 GCA_047622145.1 Paracoccaceae bacterium
GGCGTGGTGCTACTCGCGCGACAATAATGCCGGGGTCTGGCGGGCTACAATATTTTCTTGGGAACTACGATTTTTTCTGAATAGTGGCCGGCCACTTGTCGCGCACTTCCGGGCGATAGAAAGCAGAGAGCTGCTCTAGATATTGACTCATTGCCCGTCGCGCCAAACCCGCTTCGCCGGCGGCGATGGCCTTCACACTTTTCTCGTGTGCCACCGATAGCGGGCCAATCACGCCCTTGGGTAATTCACCTAGGGGGTAGTTCAGCGCCATGCGTGACAGTACCTGAGCGAACAAGGCCATCGGGCGATTGCCACTGAGGTCGCTAATGGCAATTTCCAGATCGCGCATCGCCGTTAAGTATTCTTTCGGGTTGGCGGACTGCTCGCGTGCCAGCAACATTTCCAGTCGTTTTTTACCCGCGGGAGTAATGCGCTCGGCCGCCATTTTGGAGGTGGCCAACTGCAGGGTTTTCCAGACTTCAAAAAAATAGTGGGTACTAAAGTCGTAATACTGTAGGTAGCTGACGACGATGTTCACCGTGTAATCGGGTAGCGGATTCGAAATGACCAGCCCGCCGCCGTAACCGCGCTTGCTGATGAGAATGCAGTGTAGCTCAAGTATGCGCAGCGATTCGCGCAGCACCGCGCGACTAACCTTGTAACGCTCTTGCAGCTCGGGCTCGGTGCCTAGGTGGTCGCCTGGATTCAGCCGCATTTTGCGTATCGATTGAATAATGGTCAGCGACAGCCGCTGTGCGGTTTTATTGAAAATTTCGTTAATAGGGTTGTTGGGTGAAACTTGTAGGCGAACGAGACCGGACGATGCGTCACTGTCCGAGCCTTTCAGTTGTTTGCGCACCAGCCATTCACCCACCGCAAGCAGTTCACGTTGAAAATGCTTGGCGCTGTCAGCGTCCCCCCCGACGAGGGCTTCTAATACTTGTCGGCGAATTCGGCGCGCGTCACGCAAGGTTTTTTCGACATCTTTTTTGGTGGCGCGCGGCGGCAGATCGTGAATGGTAATGTAGTACAGCGCGTCCAGCGTTAAGGCGGTGGCGGGGTTGGTGGCGGTGTCGCGCAGAAAGTTGCGAATTTGGGTATGCAGCGACATTTCTTCGCTAAATTCCAGCGGCTCGGGGTCGCGCAGCGCTTCGATAAAATCTTGCGCGCGCTGCAATTCATGCTCGGGCAAGCGTGCTCCGGCCTGCTCAAGCGCCATGCATTCGATAACATTTCGCGCTTCGAATAATTCATCGATACTGATGTTGGCCAATTCAAGATAGGTGGAAAGAGCGAGTACGGCCGAAATTTCGGCGGGCTGTTCTATCATGAGGCCGCCCAGTTTGCCGCGGCGCATGCTGGCAACGCCGTGACGTTCAAGCTGGCGAATGGCTTCACGAATGGTGGCGCGGCTTACGCTGTAGCGTTCCTGTAACTGAGGTTCGTTGCCCAAGATCTTGCCCACCGGCCAACCCATGGCGATGATATCTTTCTTGATGGTTTCGGCAATGGTTTCGGCAAGCTTACCTTTGCGTTTTTCCACTACGGGCTTGTCTTTAGGCAATGGTGGAGCCTCAATCTATTGTGCGTGACGCGGGTGCGGCTTAACAGCGAGTCTGTGATTTACCGAAAAGCACCGAAAAAGTAGATTTAATACGGTGCCTAATAATACCACAGCGCTGCTCCGGACATTAGTTTCAGACCAGTTCGGTGGCCGTCGCGTCAGGCGCATTGCCCAGCCGGCGGTGTGCGAATACCGGTACCAGCGACATCAGCAGACTGACACCGCCGTAGAGCAGTGCGGTGAAGAAAATAGCGTCACCAATCGGGTCGACTTGGCCGGGCTGCGCCGGAAAAATCAGCGCCTTGATAGCAACCGCCAGACTCATATTCCGGAAGCTGGCCTCAATCACAATAGCCATGCTATCGCGATGACTCAGCCGCATAAGGCGGGTAGTGAGCCAGCCAGCCAGCTGCACACTCAAACAAAAGGCAACCAGCGCGACCACGCCGATTACGCCGTAGGCTTTGGGATCAAGCCGGCCGCTGCCCCCCGCGCCGACGGCCATCAGCACAATCATTAACAGGCTCAAGCGAATAACCCAGCGCGAAAAAATTGCGCTTCGCGACAGGCCCAGTATGCGCTGCATACCCATACCCGCGGCGAGCGGCAACAGCAGCATCAGCACGATTTCGCGCAATATACTGGAGGCGGGTAAGTCAAAATCCGCTGGCAGATGCTGGCTGATCAGCAGCTCCAGAAGCAGCGGCGTAAAGACCAGTGCGGCCACGGTGGTGATGGCGGTGAGTGAAATGGACAAGGTGATATTACCCTGCCCGAAATGGGTAAGAATGTTGGATAGGGTGCCGCCGGGAACGGCTGCGATGACGATAAGCCCGGCGGCAATGCCGGCGGGAACCGGCAGCGTGCTCGCGAGTGTGAGTGCGATCAGCGGTACCATCAGCCATTGAAAGCCAAGCCCGGTGAGCAGTGCGCGTGGTGTTTTGACTTCGAGCAAAAAATCCCGAGGCGACAGCAATGCGCCCATGCCCAGCATGGCGAGCACCAATTGCGTGGAGGCTAAGGGATACTCGAAACTGGCATAGTTGTTAAAAAAGCTGTCGAGCATCTCTTTGAACATTTATACCTCTGAGTCAAAAGAGTCCTGCTAGGGCGTAATCAAATGGCGGCCAACCGTTTCTAGATAGTGCAACACGCGGGTATTGTCGGGACTGTTGCCGAGGCCGGGCACAAAGACCCACGTTACGCCCATATCTTCGAGTTCTACCAAGGTGTCGCGGTATTGTGAAAAGTCATTTTTTGCTTCGGCGTCGGCGAGTTTAAGGGTATCGGGGAATGGAATCAGAATATCCGGGCGTCCTTCGCGACCTTGCCACAATTGCATTAACTGGGCGATTTTGGCGCGCAATTCTTCCATTGTAGAAATGACCGGAGTGCGCACGACCTCAGACAAGCCCTTTGGACCGATTAGCGGAATCCAGCCCTGGCCGCTTTTCGCGACACGCTTCAGGCTGATTCCGGAGTTGCCGCCAATCCAAATGGGAATAGGTTGTTGTATGGGGGCTGGCAGGGCAAGCAGTTCGCGGGCGTGAAAATGCAGCCCTTCATAGCTGAAGGGCTTGCCGCTCCAGTGCAGGGGCAGCACTTCCAGCAATTCATCCATGAGCGCATTGCGTTCATCAAAGTTCACTCCGAGCGCTTTGAATTCCTTGCGCAGATAGCCCGCGCCCACGCCGAGAATCATGCGCCCATTGGAGAGTTTATCAACGGTGGCGGCCGACTTGGCGAGCAGTAGCGGATTGCGATAGGGCCCAACCGCAAGGTGGGTGTGCAGCTTCAGTTTTGACGTGACCGCAGCGGCGTTGCCCAGGGCAATAAAGGGGTCCAGCGACTGGTGACCGCCGTTTTCCAGCCACTTGGCGCCCGGGGCGGGGTGGTCGGTAAAGGCCATACCGTGCCAGCCGCTGGCTTCGGCCGCCTTGGCCAGTTCGGATACGGCGCCGGCGTCAAGTAGGTCGCCTTCGTGGTTGCATTGGGGGTAGGCGAACATAAAGCGCATGCTGGGGTCTCCGTTGCTTAGGTTTAGCTTGCGTTGGGACCAAGGCGCTTGCGCAAACTGGTCTCGAATTTCTTCATAGCCGGCCCTGCGTGCTGATCACGCAGGGCGGTCAGTGTGGGCATTCCCTGTTCGCATTCGGCATCCCATTCATCGGCAAAGTTGCTGCCTGCGATATAGTCGGCCATGGCTTGCATGCCGGGTTTGAAATTGAGTTCGTCAAAATGGCCGCGCCGCGAAAGTTGACCGTATTGGCTGGCGGGCGAGTGCAGATCAAGTTGCTGACTGCTGTCTGCACGGACATGCAGCCTGAATCTCTGAAGTTAAGCGCCCAGCGGCGTCCCTGATTGCCGTATCCAGCGACGGCAATATGCTGACCGCTCAATAGCGGAAGGCTCGGCATCGGCGTCATGAAAAAAACCGTCATCTATCTGTCCCTGGTCATCTCGGTTCTTATTTTTTAGTATTGATGCCGCGGTGAAAGGCGCTAGTTGCTGGCTTGGCGTTGGCGTGATATAAACAGTACACTATTTAAAATAATAATCAAATATCGTTTCATTAAAGGAGCAATTTCATGGCTGCAAGTATTCAGGCTGATCGCGTCATCCTCCCGGAAACTTGGCTGGATGACAGCAAAGATTTTGACCCCTATGCCGCGTTTGATGAGGCCACGGGCTCGGGTGACGTTGATCCCTACCCGATCTACAAGTCGCTTCGAGACCAGGGCGGTGTGATTCGGCATGCGCCCTTTGATCAGGTTGCTGCCGCCTTGGCCGGTGCCGACGAAGAAAAGCCGTCGTCATTTACAGTCTGGAAGCAGGGCGACCCGGAAGACCCCGTGTCCTATGGTTTGTACAGCTATAAAGCAGTAACTGAATCCCTGCGTAACGGTGATGTGTTTTCGTCTAAGGGTTACGAAAACTTGATGGGCTTGATTTTCGGCCACTCCATTCTTGAGATGGACCACCCCGAACACACCCAGCATCGCTCATTGGTCACTCAAGCCTTTCGCCCGAAAGTGCTGGAGTTGTGGGAAAAGGGGCTAGTGCGCCGCGTTATACAAGAGCAGATCGACAGCTTTAAGGCGAATGGCGAAGCTGACCTGACGAAAGAGTTTACCCTCGACTATCCAGTGCAGGTGATTGCCGGCATGCTCGGCGTGCCATTGGATCATTCGGATTGGTTCCGCCGCCGCGCGATAGAAGAAATATCCATACAGGTGGATATTGAGCGCGGTGTTGAGGCGGCGCGGGTGCTTAAGGAATATTTTTCACAGATTATTGCCATTCGTCGAGAAGAGCCCGGTGATGATCTGATTTCCGAGTTGGTGCAAGCCGAGCTCGACGGTCACACGCTGTCGGATGAGGAAATACTGCCCTTTCTTATGCTGCTCTCACCTGCCGGTGCAGAAACCACTTACCGCTCAACCGGTAATCTTTTGTACGGGCTGTTAACCCACCCAGAGCAGTTAGCGGCCGTCATGGCGGATCGCGAATTGGTGCCTGCTGCTGTTGAGGAAGCCATTCGTTGGGAGACACCACTAACGGCTATTCAGCGTTGGACGAGTCGTGAGGTAGACGTCGAGGGGGTCACCATTCCAGCTGGGTCCGAAATTACGATGTGCGTAGCATCGGCTAACCGCGATCAAGCCGTGTGGGGTGAGGATGCCGATGAGTTTAATGTATTCCGTCCTCGCCACCAGCATGTTGCTTTTGCGACCGGCCGACACACTTGTCTCGGCATTCATCTCGCCAGACTGGAAATGAAAGTGGCTTTGAATATGTTGTTGGATCAGCTGCCGGATATTCATCTGGACCCCGCCTATGCGGACAAGTGTTTTATTGATGGCCAGCGTTTTCGGTCGCCCAATCAGCTGCGAGTGAAATTCACGCCGGTCAAATAAAGGTCAATGGCCAGAAATCCTATTGTGGAGACAGCGCATGAGTGAACTAGTTTTCGTTTTCAGCAATGCGGTCGATGGCCGCGACGATGAATGTAACGATTGGTACAACAACGTGCATTTGCAGGAAGTTGCTGCGGTAAAAGGTATTCGCTGCGCCCAGCGTTTTACTTTGTCCGATACCCAGATAAATGATGAGCAAGGCTATCGCTATGTCGCTATCTATGAAGTGGAAGATGAGGTGGGTGCCGAAGCAGCGGT
>JBLHMO010000177.1:0-5726 GCA_047622145.1 Paracoccaceae bacterium
AATAAACCCTTTAAGCAATTCACGATAGAGCAGCTAGCCGGCGACCTACTGCCCGAGCGAACACAGGAGCAGTTGATTGCCTCTGCCTACAACCACTTAATCGTTCGTGTACAGGATGGCGTCGGTCTGGAAGCTATTCATAAATACCTGACTGAGCGCGTCGACAAGCTCGGCCAGATCTGGCTTGCCTCGTCGCTGGAGTGCTCGCAATGCCACGACCACAAGTTTGATGTCTGGTCGCAGAAGCAGTACTACCAGTTTGCCGCCTTTTTTTCCGACTTAGATCGCATCGGTGTGTGGTCGGTCGGTGTGTCGGGGAGTTCTACCGCGCCGCGTAATCCAGACGATGCCTACTTCAAACTGCCGCGCGTCTACATGCCAACGCCACAGCAAAAAGACCGGCTCGCCGAAATCGATGCCGAACTAGCGCAATACCGTTCACAGTTTTTAGCCGATGAGAATCAAGAAAAAAGAGAAGCCGTACAAACATCGCTGCGCGAGCAAGCCCGTCAATCAAAGGACTATTATCGCTGGATCGATCCCGCCTTTACGGAAACGTTAGCGGTCAGTGCTCAGGGCAGTACTGAGTTGGAGCGCGAGACCACTCGGCCTCCCGGCGGCAATGGCGCAATAGTCACCCAAGATATCCAATTTTTGAAACTAAAATCGGCCGAGCAATCCGGTAAGGACTATCAGCTACGCTTTACCCTTGAGCACGATCAGCTAAGCGCGTTGATGCTCAGAATTACCAAGCAAGGCGGCGACAGCTATAGTTTTAACGAACGCGATGAAGTTGCTATCTCCGAAGTTGAAATTTCCGTGCAGGACGGTGACAACTGGCGGCCCCTGAAAATTGCGCGCGCCGAAAGCACTGATCTGGGTAGTTTTAAGGAAAGCCGACTCATCGACGGCGACCGCAACAGCCACTGGAGTGTTCGGCCTGAGGACATCTTCAATAAATACCGTTACGAGCGCAAAGACGACCTCCTGCTGAAAACCATTCACAACGAAGCCTTTCTCGTGTTCTACCTGGATGAACCCCTGCAGAACAGCAATGGCAGTGTCGTGCAGGTAAAAATTACCCACCGCGATGAACCCAGTCGAGCGCGCAGTATTAACCTTGCCTATACCCCCATGCTGGCTGCCAGCCCCTTTCAAAAACATGCCGCCGGCCCCGTTGCGAGCGCGGGCTGGATGCGTGCTACGCGTCAGGGACTGTACAACTTTGCCCACAAGTACATTTTCTTCACTGACTTCTGGGACTTCAGCGCATCGCAAGTGTTTACCTGGATGGCAACCAAGGCCGGTGTGTCGGCACCGGTGCCCTTCAATGACATCATGAAGTCAGTGCTCGCAACCATCAAAGAGCGCTTCGCCTATGTCGAAATATTCCAAGATCACGTGCTGCTACGTTCGCCGCCGTTTCGTGATCTGGGAATGCAGATTCGGTTGCTGGAACGCGAAAAAGAAAAAATCTGGGGTGAAGTTGATCGCAGCTGGGTGTCAGACACCTCGACCAAGAGTTGGCCGGTCAGAGTGCTTAAGGGTGGGCAGATCAGCGACACCACGGGCGAACGCGTCGAACCCGGACTGCCTGATTTTCTCAACGGCACTCAACAAGAGAGCTTAACGCGTTTAGACCTCGCGCAATGGGTGGTGGCGGATAACAATCCGCTAACCAGCAGAGTGATGGTCAATCGAATCTGGCGCCTGCTGATGGGCAATGCGCTGGTGTCCACACTGGAAGAATTTGGCAGTGGCGGCGAATTGCCGAGTCACCCAGAGTTGCTGGATTGGTTGGCGGCGGAATTTGTTGCCAGCGGCTGGGATATAAAACACCTGATGCGGCTGATTGTCAGCTCATCGGCCTATCGTCAGCAGTCCCTGCCAACGCCCGAGTTAGAGGCGACAGACCCCGAGAACCTGTTTTTTGCACGCCAAAGCCGCTTCCGCATTGACGCCGAATTTGTTCAGGACTTTATCCTCAAGTCGGGAGACATGCTGCAGCTTGGGCTCTACGGCGAGCACACGGTTCATGGCAAGTCGGCCGCCGCAGACCGCAATCGCCGAAGTGTCTACCTGTTGCGCCACAATATTACTGTACAACCGGCGTTGAAAGCCTTTGGCGCCCGCCCTCGCGAAAAAAGCGTGATTCATCGATCCGAGAGCATCAGCCCCATTCAGGCGCTGGCAAGCCTGAATCAGCCGCTGGTTATTGAGGCCTCGCAACACTTAGCCGATAGCGTTTTAGAAAACACGGGAGCAGATGCCGCAGCTGGTCAACGCTGGTTGTATCGAAAGATATTGCAGCGCGAGCCACTACCTGCCGAGCGAGCACTGTTTGATCAAGTGCTTGACGACGTGGGTGCAGTCAGTCGCGATTTTTGGGTGAATCAGGCGCGAACCCTGTTGAGTCTGCGCGAAGCGAGTCTTAGAAGTTGATAGCCTACAACACGCTGTGCCACTGCGCAGCGAATGGAGAGAGAGCATGAAACGTCGGCAGATGTTGCGAGCACTGGGCCTTTATTCTGGCACTGCGGCTCTTAATCTGAGCGTGATGGGTAGCAGTGTTTTTGCTAGTTCTAGCGCCGCCCCCGAGTACCCAATATTCACGGGTTTACATTTTGTGCCGCGGGCAAAGCGTGTTATTTTTATATGGCAACAAGGCGGTATGTCGCCCTACGAGTCTTTCGAAAATAAAGCTATTCTTCACCGCTTGCACGATACCTCACCGGCAAAATACAAAAGCCAGTGTTCGGTGGCCTGCCTGAAACCCATTTATGGCTTCAGTCACCAGGGCGAATCGGGCATAGAGATGACCGATCAGTTTCCCCATCTTGGCAAAGTGATTGACGAGATGACGGTCATCAAAACCCTGCAGAATTTCGCACCCGCCCACCCTCAGGCGAGCAATTTTCTGTTTACGGGAGAGCGCCTTAACGACAAACCCTCACTCGGTGCGTGGGTAAACTATGGTATTGGCAGCGACAATCCTCATTTGCCCGGCTTTGTAGCCCTAGGTGACGCGCGCAATATTAGCAATGGTTTCCTGCCCAGCGATCTGCACGGCGTTTATTTTAATACCGATGGTAATGCCCTCGATTTTCTGGAGCGGCCATCCAGTGTGAGTTCTCGGCAGCAACACAGCGCCGTACAGCAAGTCGCAGCACTCGACCGCTTGTATGCCCAGCGTCAGAGCGATAACAAGGGCAACGCCCACGGCAATGTGTTCGAGCTTGCCCACAAGATGCAATCATCGATCCCTAGGGTGCTCGATCTAGCGTCAGAACCGGACTTCATACACGAGCAATACGGTTTGAACGATGAATCCACCCGAAAAATGGGCGTCGATCTTCTGTCGGCGCGTCGCTTGCTGGAGGAGGGAGTGCGTTTTGTGCGCGTTACCGACACCGGCTGGGATCATCACACCGGATTGGAAACACAGTTTCCAATAAAAGCCCGCGGGCTCGATCAGCCTTTGAGTGCTTTGATATCAGACTTAAAGCAGCGCGGTATGCTCGACGATACCCTGGTTGTGGTTGCGGGCGAGTTTGGCAGAACGCCATTCAATGAAGGGAAAATCATCGGTGGTTTCGGTCGGGGGCACAATCCTGATGCAGGTATCGTGATGATGGCTGGAGGCGGAATAAAAAAGGGATTTGTTTACGGCGAAACCGATGAATTCGGATTCGACACCGTAAAAAATCCGGTCAATGTGAACGATCTGAATGCCACTATCCTCCACGCGCTGGGTCTAGACCACAATCGTCTGACCTATGAGTTGGGTGGTCGCACCTTTAGACCTACCGGTGTTGGTGAATGCAAAGTCATTCACGAACTGTTTAGCTAAGGGGTGTCCATGACGGCATTTATCGCAAGCTTGGCCGCTGCAATCGGGTTTATTGGCGACTTCCATCCCATTGTCGTGCATTTCCCGTTGGCCTTGTTGCCTACAGCCTTATTGCTGAAGCTGTACAACTGGCGAAGACCCTCAATCGGCGGCGACCGGATTGTTATCACGCTACTGACACTTGCGTTTAGCTTCGCTGCGCTTGCGGTGCTGCTGGGTGCAACAACGCGCAGCGTTAATGGCTTCAGTAGTGCGGGGGTGGATCACCACGCGATATTTGGGCTTGTGACACTATGTGCATTAGGTTTGTCCCTGTACTTACATCTTTGTGCCGATAGTGCCGGCCGGCTGTTATTCCGATTGCGGCCTTGGGCTCGCAGCTTGTTGAACGGCACTTGGCGGTTCTTAGTGCTGAGCATCAGAGTTTTAAAATGGTTGGTGATGCTGCTGTTGTTTCCGGTGGTCTTATTATTTTGGTTGCTTCAAATAATAGCCCGCCGAATTGGCCCATTCATGCGCACAATTGCTGCAGTGCGACGCCGCTTCAGCGCGATGTGGACAAGCACAAAACAATTACTCCGAAGACTGGGGTCTTGGTTTTCGGCTAGGTTCACCAGAATGCTAACGTCTGTGCCGGCTTGGCAGAATGCCAGCCTGTTGGCCTGTCTGGTGCTAATAGGCACTACCGGGTTGCTGGGCGCAGACCTGAGTCATGGCGAAGGACATCTAACCCGCAATATGCCGCCTGCCTTGCAAGCCTTGCTGGGCGCCGATAACCATGGCGAGGCTAATCTGCAATTGGATCGCGCCTACTTCGAGCAGGAAGTGCTGCCGGTCTTCCGGCGCTCCTGCGTCAAATGTCATGGAGAGGAAAAACAAAAAGCAGGTCTCAGGCTCGACAATTACGCGGCCCTAGTCGAAAGTCGTGTTGTACGCTACCAGCAGCCCTATAATAGCGAGTTGCTAAAACGCTTATTGTTGTCTCGGGATAATCCCGCCGCCATGCCGCCTCAGGGCAAAAGCCGTGAAGTGCATCCCGAAGATTTCAGTCGAATCATCAACTGGTTGCAGGGCCACTCTCTGGAATCGTTAGCGCAGCAATCCGGGGGTATGCCAGAAGCCTTAAAACAGCTGGCCAGCCGAATGCCTGCCGTGGGCGACGAGGACTTGGCGGCGCTTGCAGAGATCGAAGGCCTGCGTATACACCGGCTGGTTCAGAATTACGATTTGCTGGTGGTGAATCTTGCCTATGTCGCTCCTTCCAAGCTGCCGGAGGCAAGTTTGCGCATAGCGGCCGTTGCTGAGAATATCGTCGATATCAGCTTTACCGGACTGCAGCTAGATAATGAGCAATGGCAAGCACTAGCCGGTATGCGTAATCTCCAGCGTCTAAATTTGCGAAACAGTAATGCTGGTAATAGCGATCTGAAAATGATGGAATCACTGCACAGGCTTGAATGGTTAAACCTTTTTGGCAGTGCAGTTGATATAGACGAAAAAGCGCTTAAACTGCTATTGCCCTCACTGCAGCACGTTTATCTTAGCTCGCCCGAAACACTTGCTATCGACTAGGGGCGATAAACCCGTAGCGAGAAATTTTTACTGTGGTTAGTGATAACGATAGATCAATAAAAATAAAACACAAGAAGAGGTAGTTCATGAGCAGCCGAAGCAAGGCATCGCTGGCGATTACAGCACTAGTTTTTGGCCTGACGGCGTACGCACAAGAGTCTAGTGAGGACAAGGCGCGCCCCGCCCAGATGATAGAAGAAGTTTTCGTCACCGTTAGCAAACGCACGGAATCTGTGCAAAAGGTGAGCGCAGCGGTCTCTGCGTTTAGCGAAGCGCTGATCAAAGATAATAATATTCAGGGTTT
>JBLHMO010000178.1:0-5654 GCA_047622145.1 Paracoccaceae bacterium
ATTAGCGGCAACGCCAAATAAATGTAGTCTCAGCAGTTCTTTTGCAAGCCTTGTGCCAGTCTTGTGAAAAAAGACAAACTATTGTTATATAAGGATAAAAATTCTTCTGTTTAAGGTTTGGAAGTAAGCTGCCAAACTATTGGCAGCTTGTTAAACCAGCGTTTACTAAAGCGGTAGTGAGAGCTTTGTGGGTAAAGGCAGCGTGTCAGGCGTAGTAATCCACCGCCACTGGCAGCAAGAGGCCGCTTTGCAAGACTGTCACATCGTCGCCGCCACTATTCGCAGCGCCGCCCTCGCCCTCTTCATCGCCCTGCTGCGATGCGCTGTGGGTATTGCCTTGTTGTGCAAATTGCTTGGAGAATTCCCGGTCGGTATCCAGTGGCACTTGGCTGAACTTGACCTCGTCCAATCGAATTCCCTGACTTTCAAGCGAGGCTTGAAGCTTGGGTAGCATAGATTCCATCAGCTCGGCAGTAACCGGGTTACGAGCGTGGACTTCGATTTGGGTGCCGCCCTGATTCATGGTAATTCGAAGCTGCATTTTACCCAGCTCTTGGGGCGCTAGATGAATGGTGGCGCTCTGCTCGCCTTTACCCAGTAACCAACTTATCTTCTCGGAAAATGCATCGGCCCAGGCCGAATCAGCCTGCATCGGGGTGTTTATCGTCAAAGGCGGCGCTTTTGCCGCTGTCGAACTGGCGTTAAGCAGGGTTTGCAGTCCAGCTTGCTGGTCCTGTACGCGGCCCGAGAGCATCTCCGTGGGGTTGCGCAGATCGCCGTCCGCTTTTAGCTCCGCTGCGAACTCTGTCTTGTTCACGGCTACCGCGCGGGTGGCTTCTTGCTGGCGGAAGAACCACCCGTTGTCGTCAGGCTTAGGTAAGACCTGGGACTGAGACCGCTCCGCCGTTAAGCTCGTCGTTACGGTGACATCGCTTTGGCCAGGCTTGCCCTTATTCACATTCAAAGTCTCTGCTAAGGCCTTAGCTTCACTGGTGTTTTCAAGATTGATTGCGGTCTGGCCCGATGCGATCGCGTGTTCGGCGATGAGTTTAACGCCGGGTAAGCCTTCGGGCGTGTTGCGTGCTTGGCTCTGCCCAATACTGGTTTCGCCATTAAGCGGCAATGCTTCGCCGCTTTCTTCGGTTTGGGCGGCAAGCTCTGCATCCTCAGCGCTACCGTCCACTGCCGCGCCAAGATTCTCTACGGAGTTGGCTTGCAGCGCACTACCGGGTGCGGTCGCGACAGTGTCGTCTACCTCGGCGGCCAAGTCTGAACCTGATACTTCACCTTCAAAAACATCGTTAAATGACTGTTTATTAGTTTTATTTACTTCGCGACCTCCAATGCCAACGGCCGCGCCACCCTTTGGGGGTAGCGCCGAAGGCGCGAGTACTGACGTGTCCTGGGCGGCATCCATATTGTTTGACCTGACTCCAAATTAGCGATTGGTGGGCCATTCCAGCTAAGCGAAATTCGGCTTAGCGCAAGTACCCGCATGACTCTTACCTATACTTACAGCAAGTACCGTGCCAGCCCCTAGAGGCTTTCAGCTGCTTGGCGGCGCTGCCAACTGTGGCGCACGGAACTCATCTCGTCACTAGCGCACTGTTCTAAATGGTCGGCGTGTTTACGCTCCTCAACTTTGTATTGGCTGGAGAGCTGATCGAGCGATTTAGCCTGCTGCCGGCATGAGAGCCATTGCCCCTTGGCCTCTTCGAGTTGTTGCGCCTGCTGATCGACAACATTGTCCTGAATACGAATGATCTCGCTCAAGCGCCTTAGAAAAGCCCGGTTGTCTCGCATTTGCACTGGTGAAATCGCATCGCCATTGGTGGCATTTGCACGCGCATTGTATTCAGCGAAGTATTCTTTTAATTCTTCACGCTTGGCCAGTGCGAGCTGATGATTGTCGTTGCGTAAGGCATACTCCCTAGCAGCAGTGCCCTCAGCTTGCTCCGCAACATGCTGGACAGGTTTGATCGATTCCGAACGTATTCTCATTGAGTAATCCTTTATCTGGTTTTCGCTATAGCAACGACTGCGCAACCGATAGCATTTCATCGATGCTTTGATCAAAATTAACGGGCTCACTGATATCCTGCTGTAAAAACCGGTTGATGCGAGGCCACAGTCGCACCGCCTCGTCGAGTCGTGGGTCCTGCCCTTTCTTGTAGGCACCGATCGTAATCAGGTCTTTATTTTGCTGATACAAGGCGTAGCTTTGGCGAATAAAACGAACCAGATCGCGATGGCTTTGCTCGGTGACATCGTTCATTGCGCGGCTTACCGACTGTTCGATATCAATGGCCGGAAAATGTCCGCTTTCGGCTAATTTGCGCGACAGCACGATATGGCCGTCAAGAATTGCGCGGGCTGAGTCAACAATGGGGTCGTTCTGGTCGTCGCCCTCAGCCAACACGGTGTAGAAAGCGGTAATTGAACCGCCGCCGGCGGCGCCGTTGCCCGCTCGCTCGACCAGTTGTGGCAAGCGCGCAAATACCGATGGTGGATAACCCTTGGTTGCCGGTGGTTCACCCACGGCGAGCGCAATTTCACGCTGAGCCTGGGCAAAGCGGGTGAGCGAATCCATCAGCAGGAGCACGTTTTTGCCCTGATCGCGAAAATATTCCGCTACGGTGGTGGCCAGCCATGCTCCACGCAATCGCATGAGGGGTGGATGATCAGCCGGGGTGGCAATGACTACCGAGCGTTTCATGCCGGCCTCACCGAGAATCGAATCAACAAATTCCTTCACTTCACGACCGCGCTCACCAATAAGCCCCACCACAATGATGTCGGCGTCAGTAAAGCGGGTCATCATGCCCAGTAGCACACTTTTGCCGACACCACTGCCGGCAAACAGGCCTAAGCGCTGACCGCGTCCGACCGACAGTATTCCGTTTATAGCGCGTACGCCGACGTCCAGCGGTTCACGAATCGGGTTTCTCATCAGCGGATTGATCGGAACGCCCTGAAGTGAGCGAAATTCGTCACACAGTAGTGGCCCACGCTCGTCCAGCGGACGTGCTGCGCCGTCGATAATTCTGCCCAGCAAGGCATTGCCGACGGGTACGAGGCTCGCCTTGTCCAGTGGTATTACCCGTGCGTTTGGCATAACACCGCGCAATTCGCCGGTGGGCATAAGGATAATGCGATCGCCCGTAAAACCGACAACTTCGGTCTCAAGCCATTCGTCATCAACCGTTTCGACCAGACAATAGCCGCCGATGGGCGCCACACAGCCAGAGGCCTCAAGAGTAATACCGACGACACGCTTCAACTGTCCTTCCACAACGGTTTTACTCGGCGAGTTAATGCGCTCGCGAGATTGTCGCAAACGCGACTGTAAACGCTGGCTGCGTGGGCTAGCGGCTGCCTGAGTATTCATAGCCCTTCTCTCTGATCTTGTGGGGATGTGTAATTGTCGCCAAAAAGTTGCTCCAGCAACTCCGCCATACGCGTTTCCATACTGGCATCAATGCGCGAGCTGTCGATCAGTATTTCGCAGCCGCCACGCTCCATAGTCGGCTCTTCGACCAATTGCCACGTAGGCTCCATATCGCTGCTGTTGGCAATGACGGCTGCGTCTTCAGGATGTACGACAATGCGTACGGGATTATTCCCTAATGGAAGCCGGGATATCCCCTCACGCACGATGTCGAGAATCTGCTCTGGAGTGACGTCTAATTGCCGGCGACACAGCTGCTGCCCAATCATCACTGCAAGTTCACTCAGCTCTGACTCAACGGAGTCGTCGATATCGGCCAGTGGTTGCGAGAGCGAGCTAAGCAATGCCTTCAGCTCGCTATTGCGCTGTCTGAATTCAGCTTCACCTTGGGCACGGCCTTCTTCAAAACCTTGTTGCCGGGCTTCTTCGTAGCTGGCGGTGAGCTCTGCCGCAGCAGAAGAAGACGCGGAGGCCTTATGATCAATATGGGTCACCGACGGTGGCTGCCAGCTAACGCAGTCATTTTTGTCCAACAGACGAATGTCGAATTCTGAAGGATCGACTTCGTCGCCCGCGCAGTTCATATCCATTTATTCAACATAGCCGTCGCTGGACGAGCTGAGGCTTATCTGCCCGTCGTCGGACATTTTCTTGGCAATGGCCAAAATAGCTTTTTGCGCCTCCTCGACGTCGCTGATTTTAATGGGCCCGCGGGCTTCCATATCTTCAATGAGAATCTCGCCCGCCCGTTTTGACATATTGCTGTACACTTTTTCGCGAAGACTCTCGTCGGCACCTTTCAGCGCAACCGCCAGTTGCTCGCTGGTCACTTCTCGCAGTAATAACTGCATGCCTTTCTTGTCCAAGTCGGAAAGGTTGGCAAAGACAAACATTAGGTCTTCCAAACGCGCGCGCAGGCTCTCGTCAGACTTCGACAGAGTTTCAAGAATTCGCATCTCGGTGTCGTTGTCTAAAGCATTGAGAATGCCGGCGGCCGTTCTGGCGCCGTCGATCGCCTTCGCTTTGAAGCTGGTGGAGACATCCAGTTTCGCTTTCAGTGTGGACTGAAGTTGCTGCATGGCCGCTTCTGGAATTTTGTCCATATTGGCGATGCGGTACATCACATCCTCTTGTACATCTTCGGGCAGTTGAGCCAGAATTTTCGCTGCCTGCCCCTGATCTAGGTGAGCGAGTGTTATGGCAATGATCTGGGGATGCTCATCACGCAAAATCTGCATGATGCTATCTAATTCCATCCACTTCAGAGAGTCGAATTCTTCGGAGGGTTTTGAACCAAGCAGGCGATCAGCCATGGTGCTGCCGGTTTGCTCCCCCATCGTATTGACCAGGAGTTTGCGCATATAGCCCTGAGCACCTACACCCAGAGACGTGTAATGCGTGAGTTCGTGCTGGAAGCGATTACAGACGGCCGCCGCGTGCTCGGAATCCACATCGCGGATGGCCGCCATGGCAACGCCGATTTTTTCAACTTCTTCGTAACCGACATGGCGCAAGACTTCTGCGGCCTTCTCTTCTCCCATCATCAGGAGCAATACGGCTGCTTGCTGACTACCACTGATTGTTGCGGCTGATTTATCTGGCATCATCTGTTACCCATTTTTTAACCACTTGTGCCACGAGTCGTGGATTCTGTTCTGCCGTTGTCCGCACAGAATTCAGACTGTCGTCATAGCTCATACGCGCGGCACCGCTTGTTAGCGCCGCCATAGCCGGGTTTAAATCGCCGTCGGTTGAGCCGGTGCCACGGGCAGCAGGCAGCGATGTTTGCATAAGATTTTTCATGCCGGGGCGAATCACCACCAAAACGATTAATATGACCGCCAGGCCGGTGAGCGATTGCTTGGCTAGCGATACAAACCAGCTTTGCTCCCAGAATGCAGGCTCTTCAATAGCGACATCGTTAACATCCACAGGCAAGAAGCTCGCAGAAATAACCGTAACGCGATCGCCTCGTGCTTCCTCGAAGCCAACCGCGTCGCGAACAAGTGCTGTTAGCTGTGCAATTTGGTCGGCGGAGTATGAGCGGACCTCGGACTCTTCGTCGCCTTTTTCCTGACCGTCTAAGACCACGGCAATAGACAGCTTGCGAATGGCGCCAGCGGGTTTGGCGGTATAGTTCAGTACGCGTTCAATTTCGTAGTTGCGGGTAATCGAGCTGCTTTCGGTGTCCGGTCCAGCCTCCCCG
>JBLHMO010000179.1:0-5493 GCA_047622145.1 Paracoccaceae bacterium
AGCAGAGGTCAGGGTAAGCCGCGCAACCGAGCTGATACTGGCCAGCGCCTCGCCGCGAAACCCGAGACTGGCCACACACTCAAGGTCTTCAAGCGCGCAAATCTTGCTGGTGGCATGCCGACTCATCGCCAGCGGCATATCGTCTTTATCGATACCGCTGCCGTTGTCGCGCAGTCGGATCAACTTAACGCCGCCGGCCTCCACATCCAACTCAACTTTCGAGGCACCGGCGTCGAGGCTGTTTTCGAGCAGTTCTTTGACGACGGACGCAGGGCGTTCGACCACCTCGCCGGCGGCAATCTGGTTGGCAAGCCGGGGGCTAAGTAATTGGATTCGGGACATTAGGACTCAGGAATGATTAACGTTTGACCAATACGAATATCAGAGTGCACCAGCTTGTTTTCGCGCTGCAATTGCGCGACGGACACTTCAAAACGGGCAGCAATTTCTGACAGTGTATCACCGCTGGCTATGGTGTACTGCCGCGGCTTGATTTCACCGCGCTTGAGTGCAGCTAGGTAAGTGTCTGGCGGCGGACTTGACCTAAAATGCGCGTCCACCCCCTGAAAAATGGCATTCGCCATTTTGTTTCGATACCAACGGGTCGCCAACTTTTTTGCTTCCCCGGGGTTGGAGATAAACCCGGTCTCTACAAGTATGGAAGGAATATCCGGCGATTTCAGTACCGCGAACGCCGCCTGTTCAACCCGCCGGCTGTGCAAGCGCGACATCTTGCCCATGCCACCGAGAACATTGCTACCGATTCTCAGACTAGCGTCCAGGCTAGCCGTCATCGACAAATCTGTAAGCACACCCGCCAGAATATCGTCCTTATCTGACAGGCTAACGCCGCCCACCAAATCCGCCTGATTTTCGCGCTTGGCCAAAAACGCAGCCGATGCACTGCTGGCACCACGTTGCGACAGCGCATACACCGAACTACCGTGGGCTTTGGAATCTTTAAACGCATCAGCGTGCACCGAGACAAACAAATCCGCCTGCATTTTGCGCGCTATATCACGACGATTGCGCAAGCCTACGTAGTAATCTCCGGTGCGCACCAGCTCGGCCTTGTAGCCCTTGGTCGCGTTAAACATCGATTGCAACTCTTTAGCAATCGCTAGCACCACGTCTTTTTCGCGCAAGCGCCCCGGGCCAATCGCACCCGGATCTTCACCGCCGTGACCCGCATCAATGGCAATCATGACCAGGCGTCTGCCGCTGGTAATATCAACGGCGTGTTTCACTGCGCGCGCAGGGCTGTCCTTGTCGAGAAAATCAATCACTAGACGATCGTGTAGCTCATCGTTTGCTGGCAACATAAAGCTGCGGATTTTGACGTCGCTGTGCAAATCAAACACCACGCGCAGATCACTGCTATTGCGAACGCCGTGACGCATATTACTGATGGGAGTATTTTTAAAATCAGGATCGGAAATGTTAGTTTTAACGGCGCTGCGGCCTACATCCACAACCAGACGGCTAGGATTGTTCAGCTGAAAAACTTGATAGGTGGCCGGGGCACTTAAATCAAAGACAACGCGGGTGTGATCCGGTGCACGCCAGAGGCGAACATCGCGAACATCGGCTGCCCAGCTAGGCACATTCGCCAGCAGCAGCAACAGCATGACTGCTTTTTTCATTATCGCTCTGCTTCCCGATAGTTGGCGGCCAGCTGTTCACCCAAAGGGGTAACTGCCACCACATCAAGGAATCGCCCGTTGCCGTGTACACTAATCCTAACCTTTAAATCCGGCAAGGGCAAAACGCCAGCGCCGCGTTCTGGCCACTCAATCAGGCAGATACTGTCAGCAGAGAAATAATCGCGAATCCCCATATACTCCAATTCTTCGGCGTGACCTAGGCGGTAGAGATCAAAGTGATAGATCAAGCCAGAGGGCAATTCATAAGGCTCAACCAGTGTATAGGTTGGACTCTTAACCGAGGCTGAATAGTCAAAGGCGCGCAAAAACCCGCGGCAAAATGTCGTTTTGCCGGCACCTAGATCACCCTCTAGAAACAAAACAGTGCCAGGAATACAGACCGCACCCAAGCGTCGTCCAGCGGCTACGGTTGCCTCTTCGTTTGTGAGTATTCCGTTCAATTCAATAGCGCCCGCAGCTGGTCAGTAACATCGGATGCGAGCAAGCCGCGCTCACCCTGCAATGCAGCGCGATCGGCCGCACAAGCGTGCACGCAAACGCTCAGACGCGCCGCCTCCGACGTCGACAAACCCTGAGCCAGTAAGGCACCCAACACACCGCTGAGCACATCGCCCATTCCGCCGCTGGCCATGCCGGGGTTGCCGTCACTACACACGGCCATACCCTGCTCATCAGCCACGATGGTGCCCGCGCCTTTTAAAACTACGGTGGCCTGATAGCGCTCGCGCAAGGCCAGCGCCGCTGCATAGCGATCGTGATGAATGTCAGCCGTAGAGCATTGCAGCAATCGTGCCGCCTCGCCCGGATGTGGCGTGATAATTACATCGCCGTCAGTCCAGCGCAACTCACCCTCGGCGATCAAATTCAGGGCATCGGCATCAATAATTTTTGCGCAGGATGTTGCCAGAACTCGCGTCAAGACATAGCGCCCCCAGACCGACTGGCCCAAACCCGGCCCCACGACAATAACCGTCGCCTTCTCCAAGAGCGGATCAAGTTGTTCGGCAGATTCTGCGGCTAACGCCATCACTTCGGGCCTGATAGCCAGCAGCGCCGGAATGTGCTCCGCGCGGGTTGCGCAGCTGACCAGCCCCGCGCCGCTGCGGGCCGCCGCCGTCACCGCCAGAATAGCGGCGCCGCCCATACCTCGGTCGCCACCCACCACCACAACGTGACCAAAATGCCCCTTGTGCGCCGTGCGCCGCCGCGGTGGTAGCGCTCTTATTTCCTCTTGCAGCGCCAGCCGCCGAACCGTGACAGGCAACTCATCGATTATGTCGGGAGGGGCCTGCAGGTCACTGAACAGAATTTTGCCGCAGTGGTTTTTTGCATCGGCAGTAAACAGGCCCCGCTTGAGGCCAATAAAACTCAAACTCACATCAGCACTCACTGCCTCACCGAGCGCGCAGCCGGTATCAGCGCAAAGACCCGAGGGGACATCCACCGCCAGCACAGGTAGTTCGCTGGCATTAATAGCCGCAATCGCCTCGGCAAAAGCAGGCCGCACCTCGCCGCTAAGGCCGGTGCCCAACAAGCCATCGACAATAACGCCCGCTGCTGGCAATTCGCCATTCCAGCTTTTTGCTTCTACACCTGCGGCTTTAGCTCGCTCGCACGCCAACAGCGCATCACCGCTTGCAGGCGCAGGACCCACCTGCCAAAGCGCTACCGAATAGCCTCGCTCTTTGGCCAGAGCCGCCAGCAAATAGGCATCACCGGCGTTGTTGCCCTTGCCACAAAACAGCTGGATTGTATTGCAGTGCGGCCACTCGCTCGCCAGCGTCGCAAACAGGACGCGACTGGCCCGCAGCATCAATTGAATGCCAGGCACGCCGTGCTTTGCGATTACCGCAGCATCCAAAGCGCGCACTTCGGCGGAAGTATATAGCTCGGTTGGCAGCTTATCGCTTGTACTTAACATCGCAGAACACGCCCTCAATCTGGCAGAATGGGCACATCATAACGCAGCCGGCTTTTATGCCACGAGTCTCATGCCACAAATTCCGCCCCAACTCACCGAAGCCGATCTCAGTAAGCTAGCCGCGGACATCCATCGCTGGGGGTCGGATATGGGTTTTCAGCAGGTGGGGATTACCGACACCGACATCAGTCGGCATGCCGCAAAACTCAAAGACTGGCTGGCGAAAGACTATCACGGCGAGATGCAGTACATGGCGAATCGCGAGGGCCTGCGCCAGCAACCCGACGCATTACTGCCAGAAACCTTGCGCGTTATCAGCTTTCGCATGGACTACCTGCCCGACGAAAGTAATCCGCCGGAGGCTCAACTTGCCCAGGCCAACAAAGCCTATATTTCACGTTATGCCCTTGGCCGCGACTACCACAAACTGATTCGCAAACGACTGTCGCAAATCGCCGACAAAATTCGAGGACGCGGCGGCGTGCATGGCCGCGCCTTTGTCGACAGCGCACCGGTGCTCGAACGCGGCTTCGCTGAAAAGGCAGGGCTCGGTTGGATCGGCAAAAATTCCATGCTGATTAACCCCAAGGCCGGCTCATGGTTTTTTCTCGGTGAAATCTATACTGACCTTGCCTTGCCCACCGACCCACCCCAAGAAACCGGCCACTGCGGCACGTGCCGCGCCTGTCTCGACGACTGTCCTACCGGCGCGATAGTCGCGCCCTACCAAGTCGACGCCCGACGTTGCATTTCCTACCTAACCATCGAACTGAAAACAGCCATCCCCGAAGAGCTGCGACCGCTTATGGGCAACCGCGTATTTGGCTGTGACGACTGCCAGCTGGCTTGCCCTTGGAATAAATTTGCTGAGGCGACGGCGGAAGACGACTTCAAGCCAAGACACGGGCTTGAACATGCTGAACTATTGGAGCTGTTTAATTGGACCGAGCTAGAGTTTGACCAACGCACCTTGGGATCGGCTATTCGCCGTATTGGCTATGAGCGCTGGCAGCGCAATCTGGCGGTGGCGCTGGGCAACGCCCCGTCATCTCCGCGCATCATTGAAGCGCTCGAAAACAGGCGTGAATGCGCAAGTGAGTTGGTGAGTGAACATATTGACTGGGCACTTGAACGCCAGCAAGCAGCGCAGTGAAGCCGACCAATATCACATCATATTTCTGTAAATCGGTTTCGCCTTGCTGGCGAGTTACTTTCTTTGCCCCTGCAAAGAAAGCAGGCCCCGCACGTTGAATCGTTTTGATTCTAGACGCCAATGGCCGGAGTACTTGCTTCGAGCCACGGCCTAATCCAGCTTAATAAAATGCTCACGGTAGTAAACCAACTCATTGATCGAATCGCGAATATCATCCATCGCCAGATGCGAGCCCTGCTTTTTCAGGCCACCCATGATTTCCGGCCGCCAGCGATTAGCCAGCTCCTTAAGAGTGCTCACATCAAGATTCCGGTAATGAAAATAGGTCTCCAAGGCCGGCATTTCCCGCGCCATAAAACGGCGGTCCTGACAAATGCTGTTGCCGCACATGGGCGAAGCACCGGCAGGCACGTATTCCTTCAGAAACGCGAGGGTCTGCTCCTGTGCATCAGCACAGCTAAAACCACTGTTGAGCACGCGATCGGTCAAACCGGATTTGCCGTGCTGGCGGGTATTCCATTCATCCATACCCGCCATGACGTCGACGCCCTGATGTATAGCCACCATCGGCCCCTCGGCTAAAATATTAAGTTTGGAGTCAGTCACTATGGTCGCAATTTCAATAATCCGATCGTTCGCGGTATCGAGCCCGGTCATCTCCAGATCGATCCAAATGAGGTTGTTTTCCTTTGCCATAACACGCAGCCCATAGAATGAAGGCTGGATTGTATCAAAAGCCCTGCGCGATAATAGCG
>JBLHMO010000180.1:0-5459 GCA_047622145.1 Paracoccaceae bacterium
TAAACTCCCGGATTCATAGACAGTCATCCTTAAATTTAAAACGGTAGCGTTTGGCTATTTTGGCAGTGCAGCGATGTCGACAATAACTGCCGACATCGCTGCAAACTGGCCTCCTAATACGCTAGGAACGGCTGCGCGGCAGACCAAGGCGACGCTCGGCAACCATGCTGCGCAGTACTTCACTGGTGCCGCCGTAAACCGACGTTGCCGACGAATGGCGGTAGCCTTTTTCAACCACGCCAAGACCCTTGTGGCTGCGTATCATCGACGCCGGCGCGGCGAGGTCGAGCAGGTCCGATGAGTTGTCAATAAATGCCTGAGTTGAGAATACTTTTGATGCTGGGCCGTAGGCAAAATCGGTTTCACCGGCAACTTGAGTCCATTGTGCGCGTGCGTTTAAAGATTCGCTGACATTGGCCTGGGTGAATACTCGGGCGAGGCGGCTGAGTGTATCTGGGTGCTCGATGACCGTCGCGCCGTCGCGCTCTTCACTTTTGGCCCATTCGGCTACCGCATCGAGCATGTCGCGCATTTGGAAGTGGTAATAACTACCGCCTTGCTCCATTGAGAGCGCCGCACTCATGGTTTTCACGCCGCTGTTCACTTCGCCCAGGCGGTAGCGATCAGGGATGCGAACATCGGCATAGAATGTCGCGTTGGTCAGCTCATCCATAAAGGTATGTATCGGCTGAATTTCAATGCCGGGATGATCAAGGGGCACAAGGAAAAGGGTTAAGCCTTTGTGCTTTGGTACGTCCGGATCTGTGCGAGTTAGCAGCAACACGTAGCTGGCCAATTCCGCGCCGGAGGTGAACATTTTCTGGCCGTTAATCACCCACTCATCGCCATCGCGCACTGCACGGGTTTTTGCGGCAAATACATCGGAGCCCCCAGAGGGCTCGGTGAAGCCTAGACAAGAGGTTTTTCCCCCGCCTGCGAAAGCACGCAGAACTTCTTCTTGCAATTCCGCTTGGCCAAATTTTTGCGTCAGGACACCGGCCATGCTGGTCACGCCCCGGGCGAGCCCGGCATAACCCGCTTCCGCCGCTGCAGCCATACAGGCTTTGCTGGCGTCGGAATCGGCGTCGCGGCCACCCCATTTCGAGGGCCAGTCGGGGTAGAGTAGGCCCGCTTTGCCGAGTGCCCGATGAACTTCCCAGTTGTGCGCTTCAAAGTTTTGCTCACCAAAATCTTCGCGTTCTGGGTCGAGAATAGCGGTGTAGATTGCACGTGCCTCGTCGCCAAGAGGGTGGGTGAAGGTGGGTGCCTCGAAATTGACTTCGAGCAAACCAACATCCGGTAAGGTTGTGGCTTCGTTTAATAGTAGACGCCGACCGGCCCGGGTGAGTTCGGTATTAGGGTCACCGTAAACCTGCGCCCAGGACTTAGCGCGGCGATGATAGAGCTGAATGTCGTATTCAAGGGTAAGGCCATAGCCGCCAAAGGTTTGTATTGCGTGGGCGACGGAATTTCTCGCGGTGCGGCTGGTCCACCAGTATAGGCCGGAAATATTGGCGCCAGCATCATCGCGTTTGTTTGCGACGGCGTCGAGGGTCCACCACAGCAACATTGCGCCGCCGTCGGCGTCGATAACATCCACGGCGAGGGGGTGGGCAATGCCCTGATTAGCCCCGATTGGCTGGCCAAAGGCGATCCGCTCGCAGGCGTATTCTGCGGCGATTGTCAGGGCCTCGCGGGACAATCCAATTAATGCTGCTGAGGTGAGAATTTTCCACTCCTCAATGCCCTCGGCCCAAATTTTCTTAGCAGTGTCGCCACTTGCAACAAGCAAGCGCTCACCTTGGCCGGGTACAAATAGACCAATGGCAGATCCACCCAGTGTCGCAGGCGCTTCTAAAGCTTGCGATGGCACTTCGATTGTCACTTCCGTTCCGTTAAAGCTTAGTATGCCTTTGGCAACCGCGCCGCCGCCCACCAATTGGGGTTTGCCGGCAACAGCAGGGTGCAGCGCAATCGTTAATACGCTTTCGCCGTCGCGAACTTGTTCAATCCACTGAGTAGCGACATCGCCGCCTAGCTCGCCCAAAATGCGCAGGGCAACCACCGACTCGGCAAGGGGCACAGATGCCAGCCGACGACCAGCTTGCTCCATCATTAAACAGGCGTCGAACAGACTCATGCCGCTGCCACCAGCCTTCTCTGACATCCGCATGAAAGGGAGATCTAGGGCGATGAGTTTGCGCCATAGTACGGGATCAAAGCCCAGCGGCTCTGCAGCTCGAATGCGCTCGGAGGTGGATTCGGTCGCGAAGAAGCGCTCGAACATTTCTTTTACCGGTACGCTGTCATTTGGCAAGCTGAGCTGCATGATGGACTCCTATGGGGCTCTTAGTGAGAGCGTTAATATCGTTATCTTATGTTGTTTTCGTTTTTAATATTCTTTTAAATCAGATGCTTATATTTAGTAGCTAGGCAAATTTGGCTTGCTAAATATCGGTCGGTCGCCGCTCGGGAGCCATAGAGGCTGGGCGGCTGTCGGTAAATATCATCGACCTCATTATAATGCAATGACCTATATGTATTGCAACTATTTATGTCGCCGACGTCAAGCGTTATCAATACTGTGTTACTCACAGTCTCTTTCTATAACATGCCGTGCTGGTAATATCGTGGCGCGGTTAATTTTCAGCGTACACTATACTGACTAGTGAATCGCGGCGCCCCTAAAAATATCAACAAGTCAACGCGCGGTTGCAATTGTGCAGTCATTTAAATTAATGCTATGATCCATGTGCATTGTGTTAATTTTGAGTGACTTCCATCACGTTACACACATGCACCGGCGGCGCATATAATCGCTGTGAAACAATAGAATTGTTTATAAAAGTTCCGGCCCCTGATCTTTGTGGAAACCAAATTTTATGCCCTTGATTCTAGGCTACGATCTGGAATGCTTTACTAAATTGTACGCTAAAGGAGTTCTTTCGTGAGTAGCAGTGACGACATTCGGCTAGCCAAAACTTTTCCCCAATTGATCCGTGCCGCAGCTGCAGCCTATGGTGATGATTTAGCACTAAGCCTAAAGGGTGAGGGCATTAAGGATCAGGAAATCTCGTTTGCCGAGCTGGATCGCCAGTCCGCTGAGCTTGCACGAGGTTTGCTGGCGCGGGGTGTGGGTAAAGGGACTCGGGTTGGCTTTATTTTTGGCAATGGCCCCTCGTTTGCGTTGATGTTTGCGGCCATTGCCCGAGCAGGCGCGATTGCGGTGCCCATCAGCACCTTGATTAAGGCCAATGAATTGGTTCGCGTACTGCGCCAAGCGGATGTTACTGGCGTCATTGTGCAGCGCGAATTACTCGGCAAAGATTACGTGGCTCGATTTTGCGAGGCCCTGCCAAATCTGGCGACAGTCGATAGTGCAGATTTACGATTAGCCGAAGTGCCCTTTCTACGCTGGTTGGTTTCGAGCGGCGAGGGCCTGCCGGCCGCCATTCATGACATGAGCTGGCTGACCTCTGCGGCGGAGAGCGTCAGTGATGAGCTTTTAGCAGAAGTAGAGGCAGAAATTCACCCTACAGATCAGCTTTTAGAAATCTACACGTCAGGTTCGATGGCTTTGCCCAAGGGCGTTAAACACAATCACGGCCCAGCCATGTTCCGCACTCACTATTTATGTTCGATGAGCCCGCTGGCTCGGGGCATGGAAGTGCCGGCATCACTGCCGATGTTCTGGGTAGGCGGATTAATGTTGTTTTTGTTGTCGGCGTGGGAAGTTGGCGCGGTGGTGCGCTGTACTGAGGGCACGTCTACCAATAGTCTCGCGGCAATGGGTTCGGTGCTTGCCAAAGAAGATCTGCCGCAGTTCCCGAAGGGCGTTACATTGTGGGCTCTAGGTATGACTGAATCGCTAGGTCCTTATTCTTACGGTGATGTGCTTCGTGCACCGGGTTATCCACTATGCGCACCCTTAGATCATATTGCTGATGGCTATGAAGTTCGTGTCGTCGACGAAGACGGCAATACGGTTCCAGAAGGTGTAGCGGGAGAGATTCAAGTGCGTGGTTATCCATTAACACCTGGACTGCATAAAGTGGAGCGGAATGTCTATTTCGACCCCGATGGATTTTATCACACAGGCGATATGGGCGTGATGGAAGGAACGCGGATTCATTTTGTTGGCCGCAATGGCGACATGATCAAGTCGGCCAGCTCCAATGTCTCGCCAGCAGAAGTCGAACTGGAAATGCAAAGTATTGAAGGCGTGCACTCCGCCTATGTGGTGGGTATTCCTGACAAGGAGCGTGGCCAATTAGTAGTTGCGGCGGTGGTTCCCCGTAACGGTTGTGAGCTCGATTTTACCGCCATTGAAAAAGAGCTGCGCGCTAATTTATCGGGTTTTAAAGTGCCTAGAGAATACATCTCCATTAGCCGTGACGAGGTGCCGATGCTGCCCAGTAATAAGGTGGCACGCCGCGAGATTGCCACTATGATGATCGAGCGGCTTGGGCGTAGTGACGAAAGCTAAAACCTAAACGGTACTCGGAGGGAACATGGACTTACAGACAGTTATCGATAAGCAGGCCATTAAAGACGTATTGGACGAATATTGTCTGCGCCTTGAAGTGAATACTTTCGCTGAATGGCTTGAACTTTTCACGGAAGACACCGTGTACGAAGTTTTTCGCCAAACCCTGCGTGGTCACGAAGAAGTTACAGCTATGTTATCTAAGGCGCCACATGGCGTTCATATCGGTGGCCCTGCCCGTATCAATATCGACGGGGATACCGCCGAAACGATTCAAAGTTATATGTTTACTGGTAACGACCGCCAGTATTCAAATAATGGCTGGTACTACCGCACCTTGGTGAGAGCTGACCAGGGCTGGAAAATATCCCACACCAAGGTGAAATTACAAAAATTAACGGTGTCTGAGTAAAAAAGGGTCAGCATTGAGTACCGGAATACTGGCTGACGAGCGGGAAAAGCTAAAATCATTTTTATTGCAGCAACGGCGATGTAATTTATCACTTACTGCGTGCTCGTTATTTTTGTATTGACGGCCCTCACCAGTTTCGCGGCAGTTAGAACAGCCTGTATTCAACTACAGTAAATCCAGGCGACTCAGCGCAATGGCAGTATTGGTAGTCAGCTGGTACGAGGCGCGGCTCTGCAGTTTCTCGCCGAATTCAGTTTAGCTCCGAGTGAATAATATTTTGTTCAAAACAGGTCGGCGGTTTTAGTGATCGCGCAGTGAGTGTCTGTAAATTTGTATAACTACTTTTTAAATGAAGAGGTAATCTCCATGAGTCTCATTGGTCATTTTATTGGCGGCGAAGTGATTGCCGACTGCAGCCGTAGCTTAGACGTCTTCAACCCTGCGACTGGTGCGGTTTCTAAACAACTTGCGGTGGCTGACCGCGTGACCGTGGAAAAGGCGATTGCCGCCGCAAGCGCTGCATTTCCTGCGTGGCGTAATACCCCGCCGATGAAGCGCGCC
>JBLHMO010000181.1:0-5424 GCA_047622145.1 Paracoccaceae bacterium
GTACAGCGTGTTAAATGCAGCCAGAGCCTCCGGCTGCAATGCAAGAGCGCTAGCGCTAACCGGATCGTCACCTGCGTTTTTTGGCAGCTTTACCCGCGACGCACTCACAACGGCTCTCCCGTTTGCAGCACCACCTGAAAACGCACAAATCCGTCGCAGAGCGCCAAATACTCCAGCAGCGCTACCAGCCCCTTGTCGCCGATTTCGGCCACCACCGCAGCAGCCATAGCGTCGCTAATACTGTGGGTATCCATACAAAAGCATTCGGTAAGCTGCAACGCGGCCTTTTCGAGACTGGAGAATTCCGGCGCACGGTACCACTGCGCTAGCGCCGTCAGTTTAGCCTTAGGCAATTGTGAACGAAGCGCCTGCTCCTGTGAAGGGCAGCGATGTAATTGGGCAACACGCAGGTGACACAACCGCATCAACTCTTCATCCAGCAATTTATGCTCGCTGAATACGGCCGTAAAGGCCTGATAATCGCTAAACAGATTTGCCCGCAGGCCCAATAAATCGTGAAACGTACCTGTCCTTTCTGAAACCCAGCTCATGGCGACATTCCTTTACAGTCTGCACCGCAAAGTGGCATAAGCAGGGAACAGCGGCAAGTTGGCGCGGTATAAGCTATTGGGCTTTGAATGCCTTTCAGCCGCGTTTGAAGGGTAACAACTCGCGAGCGTCTTCTATATAGGCTGCCATAGAGACGGTTTCCTCACGGAGGAAATTGTCTATCGCCGTGCGAAAGCGCTCATCCACGACCCAATGGCGGGAACAGGTTTCAACGGGCTCAAAACCGCGCGAAATCTTGTGCTCGCCCTGGGCACCCGGATCGAATCGCTGCAAGCCATTGCGAATGCAATAGTCGATGCCCTGATAGTAACAGGCCTCAAAATGCAGGCACTCTAGCTCTTCGAGGCAGCCCCAATAACGACCGTAGAGCGTCTGCCCGTCCTTAAAGTTGAGTGCCGCCGCGACTGGCCGGCCATCGCGTTCGGCTAGCACCATAAGTAGATTGTCGGGCATTTTAGTGCCAACTTCCCTGAAAAACGATTCATTGAGGTAGCCGCCGTGGCCGCTTCGCTTGGCGTATGTCATTTGGTAGCAATGGTAGAAAAACGTCCAAAGGGATTCATTGATATCGGCGCCTTCAATACAGCGCAGCGTAATACCCTGCTCGACAACGCGCCGCCGCTCACGGCGCAAACTCTTGCGCTTGCGCGAACTGAACTCGTCCAGAAAGGCATCAAAGTCGGCATAATCGCGATTGAACCAGTGATACTGCGCTGCGACCCGACGGGACAAGCCCCCCCACAGCGTTTCCTCTCCCTGCCCGGGAAACAAGATGTGCAGTGACGAGGCCTGCTGCTCGCAGCGCTGCAGCAATTCCCTCATGACCTGCTCCCGTACTTCCGGCACATCGAAGGCGGGCAGCAGAGACAAACGCGGCCCCGTCGCAGGGGTGTAAGGAATGGCGGACAGCAGTTTCGGATAGTAGGCCAGCCCGTTGCCGCGGTAGGCATCCGCCCAAGACCAATCGAAAACATACTCGCCGTAACTGTGGTATTTGAGGTACAGCGGCAAATGACCCACCAGCTGACCGCCCTGCTCCAGCAGAAGATGCTGAACCTGCCAGCCACTGTCCCGGTTGGTTGCACCACTGCGCTCCAGTGCATACAAAAATTCATGGCGTAAAAAGGGATAGTGCGATAGCAGCACGGCGTTCCACTGCGCGGGCTCAACAACGTTAATGGACTCGACAAAACGGCAGCTCACCATAGCGGCTAAACGGCCAACACATAGTGCAGGGCGATACCGGCAAACACTGCCATTCCAACGTAATTGTTATTCAAAAAGGCCTGAAAACAATTGTCTCGAAGCCGATTTTTAATTAACCGCTGCTGATAGACAAACAGACTCGCCGCAATGGCGATGCCGACGAAGTAGATAAACCCAAGTCCGAAACGTGAACCCATGATCAGAAAAATAAAGAGCGTACTGACCTGCAAGATACCCGTGATTAACCTGTCTTCATTACCAAAGTATATGGCGGTCGATTTAAGCCCTATTTTCAAATCGTCGTCGCGATCCACCATGGCATAAAACGTATCGTAGGCAACCGTCCAAATAACCACCGCTAAATATACTAGCCACGCTTCGGGCGGCACCGTGTTCTGCACTGCCGCAAAGCTCATGGGCACGCTCCAAGCAAAGGCCGCACCTAACACCACTTGCGGGAAGTGAGTGTAACGCTTCATAAAGGGGTAGCTAGCGACCAAGGCGAGCGCAGCAAAAGACAGCAGCACGGTCAGCTGATTGGTCAACAACACCAACGCAAAGGCCGACACGCACATGCCCGCAAAAAGCCACAAGGCTTCCTTCTCTGACACAGCGCCAGTGGCCAGCGGCCGCCCCTTAGTCCGCTCAACGTGCCCGTCGATATTGCGGTCTGCGTAGTCATTAATCACGCAGCCGGCTGTGCGCATAAGCACCACCCCGCAAATAAAAATCAGTAGCGTGCCAATAGGCGGTAATCCGTCGGCTGCCAGCCACAATGCCCACAGCGTTGGCCACAGCACCAGATAGGTACCGATAGGCCGATCAAAGCGCATTAGCTTTATATAGTGTGGAATACGCTCGCTAATATCCATAAAGTCTCGCAATTAGGCCGCTCATTAAGGCTGAAAGTATAGCAAGCAAATTGGCCTGTACGCAGGCGCACTGCCCGAGGTTGATTCATCGGGTATTTATCTAAAAATAGCTCGGATCCATGCCGTCGCGCCGCATTACTCGCGACAAACCACCGCCTGCTGCACTGAATCAGGGGCGGAAAGCTGGCAGAAATATTTCGCTAACCATTAACGGCAGGCCGCTCAGGTAAAAGCAGGAGCGGCGCCCCCACAATAGCTGCCGTGCCTGTAAACTTGGCGGGATGACCCGTGCGTCACCGTCAATTTGCGCGACCTCATAGGCCGCCCGGCGCATTCTCGGGTCGCTGAACAGCATGGCACCCAAGGCGGAATCTTTAAATTTCCGCAGATGGCGCAGGCGGCCCTGCAGGCTAGACGCAGGAATAACGCTGCGGGCAAATACCCAAGGCTCGCCGCCGCAAATCAGCTCAACTTCCCGCACGATACCCAACTCACGATCACTCATACCCAGCAATTGGCGCTCACTGAGTCGCGGCCGCTGCCAGGATTGTTGCAAAACTTTAACACGAAAATCACCGCCGCTGGCGGCAATCAGCCTGGCGGTCAGTGAGCTGGGGTCTAGCAACCACGGGCGAATGTCGGGGGGCAGCTCAGCGTTCGTATAGCGGTGCAGCTCACGCCACACGGGCTCATCAGGCTGGTATCTATGGTGGCGAACAGCGTACAATAGACGGCTCCCAAATCACTGCAAAACTATCAAGCAGGCGCCCAAGACTACGTAAAACTGTTACGAGGTCGAACAGAGGCGCACTTAAAAAGTGGCGGAAGAATGCGCGATTAGCAGAAAAACTGCAAGTTGGCCCACCACACACTGACTAGAAGGAAGCGAATCAATGAGTAAGTGGGAATGTATCGTCTGCGGCTGGGTTTACGACGAAGAAACAGGCGACCCGGATTCCGGCATTAGCGCCGGCACTAAGTGGGAAGATATTCCCGAAGATTGGCTGTGCCCCGATTGCGGCGTAGGCAAAGAAGATTTTGAGCTGATCGAGTCCAGCGAACCTGCCGCTGTGCCCCACCATGAAGAGGTCACAACAGACGAGAAGAAAGCGCCGGTCGTCATTATCGGCACCGGCCTTGCAGGCTACGGTCTGGCGAAGGAATTTCGCAAGCACGATCAAGATACCCCACTGATTCTAGTCACCAATGACGACGGCCGCGCCTATTCCAAGCCTATGTTGTCGACCGGCTATACCAAAAACACCACCGCAAACGATCTCGCTCAGGCCGATGCCGGTACCATGGGCAAGCAGCTCAAAGCCAGCGTCTGGACTATGACCCATGTCGCGGCCATCGATACTGCCAACCAGACCATCAAGCTGGGTGATGCCGAAACACAAATTCACTACAGCAAATTGGTCTTGGCCATCGGCGCAGATACGATCAACCCGCCGATCAAAGGCAACGCGCTGGAGTATGTGTATTCCGTCAACGACCTACTGGATTACGACGACTACCGCACGGCCATCAAAAAGAACGAGGTCAAAAAGATCTGCATTATCGGCGCCGGCTTGATTGGCAGCGAGTTCACTAACGACCTGCTGAACGGCGGTTTTGAGGTCGAAGCGGTCGACCCGCTGAGCTATTGTCTGCCGACCTTGCTGCCAGAACCTGCTGGCCGCGCCGTACAGCGTGCGCTGGAAGAAAAAGGTGCCAAATTCCACTTCGGCCCACTGGTCACCGAAGTGAACAAAGACGACGACGGTCTGGCGGTAACACTGAGTACTGGCGACACCATCAAATGTGATTTGGTTGTGTCCGCGGTCGGCGTCCGACCACGCACCCAACTGGCCACCGATGCTGGCATTACCGTCAACCGCGGCATTGCCACCAACCGCCTGCTGGAAACCAGTGCTGCGAATGTTTACGCGATGGGCGACTGTGTTGAGGTAGAGGGTCATGTGTTGGTATACGTTGCCCCGCTGATGGCTCAGGCCCGTGCGCTAGGCAAAACGCTGGCCGGCGACGCAACGCCCGTCAGCTACCCAGCCATGCCAGTCACCATCAAAACGCCTGCCTGTCCGGTGGTGGTCAGCCCACCACCGCGCGATGCCGAAGGCGACTGGACTATCGAAGAACACGGCAACAACATCATCGCCACCTTCCGAAATAATAGTGGTCAACTGCTAGGCTTTGCTCTCACCGGCGAAGGCACCAAGCAGAAAACGATACTGCAAAAAGAGTTGCCCGCACTGCTGGCGTAAGCGGCTGCAGGCTTTCGTGAAGGGCGCTGCGGCGCCCTTCATTTTTTCGTCTGACATCCGGCGTCAGACGTCAGACGGGACTTCTCCTTGCACGACCTTCAGACCTACCAATACGCGCTTATCGGCCTCATTTTCGTCTGGAGCGGCTTTGTGCGTTCGGGGCTAGGTTTTGGCGGCGCGGTGCTGTCGCTGCCGTTTTTGCTGTTGGTGCACAACGACGTGCTGGTCTTTCTGCCGCTGATATCGGTCCATCTGCTGGTGTTCTCGTTCATCACCGTGGCACAGAATAACCGCAATCCCAGCGCTGGCGGCACTGTCGACTGGCGCTATCTGCGCTACCTGCTAGCCATCATGATCGTGCCCAAGCTGATTGGTGTTTTTGGACTCGTTACACTCCCGGCGAAGGTACTCAGCGGCGTCATTTTTAGCATTGTGTTGGTGTATTCACTGTCCTACATTTTCAACCGCCCCTTTAAAAGCAACAGTCGCTTTATCGACACGCTCTTTCTGTT
>JBLHMO010000182.1:0-5308 GCA_047622145.1 Paracoccaceae bacterium
TGTTGTTGGAAGTCGGTGCCGTGACAGGAATCAAGGGCGAGTTCAAATTGCAGCAGCTCGCCCGCAAAGTACGCTTTGAGTTGAACTGCGGCCTCGCGCAAAAACGCGGGGTCGTGTTTTAAGCCAGCGAATTCCGGCTTGTTTTTATCTGTTGTCTGAATCCACACACTGCTTAAACCACGCTCATTTGCGGTCAGGGTTATTGGGCCTATCGGGCTTTCTATGTCGGTGAAACGATCCACGCATTATCCTCCGGCGCTTAAGTGTTGCCACAAGTGAATGGCGGCATAGGCGCGCCAGGGTTGTCAGCTGAGCGACGCCTTTTCAACATCGGCGGGCTGGTCGATGTGCAGGGCTTTCATCAGGCCAAGGTCGGATGCGGGAAAGGCGTTCGGATCACCCAGTGCGCGCAGGCCAATGCGCTGTCGCAGCCGTAATCCAACGAGAATTCTCCGCTGTGAATGGCAACAGCCATGCCCTGTAGCATTTGCGCGCGGCGTTCATTTAGACCCAAGGCAATCAAGTCTTGAACCGGGGGTTTGGGCGATACGTTCGGCATTCGGGCAGATCATATTCAATGCGGCGCGATGTGCCAAGCGGGCAATCGCGTCTTCCGGGATAGGCCCGGTGCTAACTCCGGTCGGCAGCGCAGGCAGGGCCGGTAGCTCGCTTGATCGGCCGCCGCGGCGCTGGGGTAGAAAGTACAGCGCTCGGCTTTGGGCAATTTCACCCGACAAATCGGACGACAGTAAATACGCGTGGTCGACACGCCCACGAAAAAACGGCCGTCAAAGCGACTGTCGCGCGTGGTTATTGCTTGGTAGCAATACTCGGGGTTTAGCGAAGACAGCTCGGTGGAATGTGATGTCATGGGAGCATTCTAGCCCGATGTGGAGTGAAAACTGGCCGTTTTCGGACACGATCAGGAATTATTCCTGCGGATCACCCATTGAGGTAATGTGTGCAGGCGAGCCGGTTGTTATCGTGCCTGTCTATAGTAGGTTGCGTTTGCATAACAATTAAAACAGGACAAAAGCTATCATGAAAACAAGAGTCGTTGTATGGGGCACAGGCAATGTGGGTCGCCCAGCCATTCGTGCGGTGCTCAGCCATGCCGATTTAGACTTGGTGGGTGTCATTGTCTCCAGCGATGCCAAAGTTGGGCGCGACGCCGGTGAGCTGGCCGGTTTGCCGCCGGTGGGTGTGAAGGCCAGCCAGGACGCTGCCAGCGTGCTCGGTTCAGGCGTGGACGTTGTCGTCTATGTCGCCTCGGCAGATGTGCGCCCCGACGAAGCCATGGCGGAATTGCTGCAATGCTTGAGTGCAGGTTGCAATGTGGTTAGTACCTCTTTTTACGACTTTCTCCACCCTGCACTGGTGCCGCCGGAGCAGATGGCCAAAATCAAAGAGGCCACCACCGCCGGCAACAGCTCCCTGTTTGTGTCGGGCATAGATCCCGGTTGGGCGATGGATGTAATGCCCTTATTTGGCAGTGGTATGGTGTCCGGAATTCAGCAAATACGCTGTCAGGAAATTTTCAATTACGCACTTTACGATGCGCCCGATATCGTGCGCCATATAATCGGCTTCGGTCAGTCCATGGATGAACTGCCGCTTATGTTGCACGACGAAGTGCTGCTCAAAATCTGGGAGCCTATGGTCAGCTTGGTGGCTCAAGGGCTGGGTGTAGAGCTTGATGAAGTGAAAACCCATGTTGAGCGACGGCCTTTAGAAAAGACTGTGCATGTAGAGGGTATGGGTGACTTTATTGCCGGCAGTCAGGGCGCTTTCCGATTTGAAGTGCAGGGCATGAAAAACGGCAAGCCGCTCATTGTCGCCGAGCACATCACGCGTATTGATGCGGGCTGCGCCCAAGACTGGCCTTATCCGCCCAACGAGGGTGGTTGCCACCAAGTGGTTATCAAGGGTAATCCGGATTTGACGATAACCGTGCACGGCGACGATCACTTTGATAGCGGCGCCGCGGCGGGCGGTAATGCCACCGCGGCCAATCGTTTGGTCAATGCCATTCCGGCGGTGTGCGCTGCCAAGCCCGGCGTAGTGTCGCCACTGGATTTACCGACGATTACCGGTGCGGCGCAGCTGATTCTGTAGGCGTTGGCTACAGCGTTGCCCTTTTGGTCGTAGGGGCGGCGCTGACATGGCACAGAACGATCCTGTTCAGTTCTTCCACCAGATAGTCGATAAACAAACGCACCTTGATGGGTAGATGCCGCTGCTGTGGGTGCATAATCCACACCGGCTGCGGATGTTGGCTCCACTCCGGCAGTACCTGTTCCAGTTGATTCTGTTCTATATCGTCGAGCACCGAGAAGAAGGGCAGGTTGGCTATGCCCAGCCCGCAGCGCGCGGCGGTGGGCATGGTAGCGCCGTTGTCACTGCGCCAGTTTTCCTCGGGCTGGAGTTGCACGGTTTCCTCGCCATTGCTCAAATACCAGACCGTATCAATGCCCACTAGGCAGTCGTGCTGGATGAGTTGCTCTATGCTTTCGGGACGGCTGTGGGCGGCGAGATAATCGGGGCTGGCCACCAGATAATTGAAGTTGTCGGCCAGTTTGCGTGCTACTAGGGTCGAGCTCTTCAGCTCGCCGTAGCACACAGAGCAGCCCAGCGGCCAATCACGGTATTACCACCCTGATTATGGGCAACTGCGGTGTCGGCTTTGCACCTTGCAAGCCAACCGAGGCTGATCGTGCGCAAATGATAGAAGTAATGGAAGATGTTGAAGACATCCCCGGCGCGGCGCTGCACGAAGGCATCGACTGGCAGTGGGAAAGCTTTCCGGAATACTTAGATGTGCTGGATACAATGCCGCGGGCCATCGATATCGGCGCACAGGTTCCCCGCTGCGCGGTGCGCACCTATGTCATGGGTGATCGCGGCACCAATAACGAACCGGCGAGCGACGACGACGTCGCCAAAATGAGCGAGATCGTGCGTGAGGGCATCGCTGCCGGTGCAGTCGGTTTCACCACTTCTCGCACCGATCTGGCGTCCACCTCAGCAGCTATGCGGCATTGCCGTACTCCGGACGGATAGGGTGAATAGGGCGTTTGTTTCGCCTATACTCGCGTCGATGCAATGGTGACCTCAGAGTATACCCAAGCGGCGATAGTCGACGCACTGCGCAACTTTTCTAGGGCACCAGCCGAACGTTATTAAAGTTAGACAGACGGTGGCTTACGCCGAAAGCCACGGTTATTTTGCTAGGTAAGGGAAACTAGTGGCACAATCAATAAATGAATTCGGTTATTGATAATAGGACAGCTATCGGTGCTTTTATTTTAATCACACTACTGCGCCGCTATATAACGGTACAGACTTAATCTGAATTTACTTCAAGCACGTATTAAAATCTTGATTAGCAATCACATATTGATCCGCGTCACTTACTCAGGGAGCCTCTTTTGATGCTCAATAAAAAAAAGCCTCATGTCATCATTGTAGGCGCCAATTTCTCTGGCCTTACTGCGGCCAGCAAACTGAGAAAATGTTATGCAGTGACCGTTATTTCACCAACTCAGAATTTTCAATGGACACCCAATATCCATGAAATTTTGTCAGACGTAAAAAAGCAAACGAGTGTTAGCTTAAATCTAGAAGTCATGATCACAAGGCTAGGGCATCACTTTATTAATCAGGCAGTAACCGCCATTGACGGTCAACTACAAACCGTCACCCTCGATGACCAGCAAACCCTAAATTACGATGTATTGTTGATTGCATCTGGTCATGCAAGGTCTAACTATGGCATTAAAGGTGCCAGTGAATACGCTTGCGGATTTCGCACTGCCGATAATGTAATGCAAGTGTATCGTAATATTACTGCGGCAATTAAAGCCGGAAAACGCGCTATTAACATAAATATTATTGGCGGTGGATTTACCGGCGTAGAAGTATTGGGTGAGCTACTACGCAAATATTCTGAGGACAAACGCCTGCATATTAACGTAATCGACAGCGCGCCAAGATTGGTACAAGCACTGCCAGAAAAACTATCGGCTGATATTTTAGAACGATGTAAAAATCATCAGATTAACTTTCACTTCAATAAAAAAATTACTGAAGTGAAGAGAGGCAGCATTCACTTCAGTGACCAAGAATCACTTGATTCAGATGTCACCATTTGGTCAGCGGGCACTAAGCTGCCTGACTATCTTGACAATATTGATACTAAGAAAAGCGCCAATGGCCTGGCAGTGAATACGTATTTGCAAGCCAAAAGCTTCAGTAATATTTTTATTGCGGGTGATTCTGCGATGTATCCCAAACCACTTCCCAAGCAGGCCAGCATTGCCATGGACATGGGTAGCCATGCCGCTAGTAATATCGCCAGATTTTGTGCAAACAAAGCCTTAAAGCCGTTTAAAGTCAGCGCAAAACCCGTGCTGCTATCACTGGGTGATATCAATACTTACTTTATTCAAGGCAAGCTGGTTTTAGCAAGCCCCATGCTTGCTGCAGCCAAAGAAGCGGTGTACCAGCTGTATATGGCGAAGCTATCTACCCTGTTGCCTTTGGAGCAAAGCGCTTCAAGTCTGGCTAGCAGAGCCACCCTCTCCGCTGAAAAGCTGTTACTTGCTGAAGTTTTTAAGTTGCGACCCAAGGTGCTGCTGCAGCGCAGTAAAATTTTGTAAGGTTTTACTCGGACCTTGTTACTCGAATACGGTAGGGCGAAAATATTGCGGCGCGTCATCATTATATATAAGTGATCATGCGTCCTTCCCAAGACTTAAATTAAGCGGCACGGCATGTTATTTAGCGCTTGGGACTTGAAACCTATCTCTCAGCTCATAGCCACTAAAGCCAAGTTCATTTTATCCCACTGGGCTAATAACAAGGCGCGACGACCTTCGTCGTCTGCCGGTATAGCCGCCGCCGCTACTCGCCAAAAGCGCAGCCGCACTGTGGCATCCATTCAACTACCATTAAAGAGTTTGGAAAAGCTCGCAGAGCCTTCAAAACCGGTGTGTGCACAAAACAATAGGTCTTTCTGTGGTACCCCACGCATCAATGCTAAGGCACCCGCAGACCTAGGCGGCAAAATATTCGTCAAGCGCTCGGCGCGCTGCAAGGCATCACTATTTTCGCTTGCCGCCAACGAGCGAATAATACGCTGACGCTTTTGCGGCGAAAAACGTGTGCCTTTAATATAAATCGCCAAGCTTTCTCGCTCGCCTCTGCTGCCAAGTACTGTAAAGAAACCAATATAGCGCCCATATCTTCAGCAACACGATCTAGGAATACGTTCGGCAAACGGTTACCGACAATATCTAAACAGGGATCT
>JBLHMO010000183.1:0-5269 GCA_047622145.1 Paracoccaceae bacterium
CCAAGCTTTCTCGCTCGCCTCTGCTGCCAAGTACTGTAAAGAAACCAATATAGCGCCCATATCTTCAGCAACACGATCTAGGAATACGTTCGGCAAACGGTTACCGACAATATCTAAACAGGGATCTAAGGGCAGCTCTTTCTTCAGCACATAGCGAACCTAAAAACCGTGGGGAATGGCGTAAAACGACATAGGCAGAACGGTGTCACCAATACTGCTGTGACGGGGCAAAAGAATCGCGGCGGGGCCTGCTAGTGCCGCCTGCCCTTCAACAACAAAGTTAAGGCGAAATATCTTTTGCGCTGCAAACTTAAGTGTATCGCCCCACCAAAACTGTAGGCGGCTATTGGCATTTAAGTAGTCATTACCTCCCTCGCTAGAAAGGCAGTATTTTAGCCACAAGTAAAAACTGGCCACAATTCCTCCCCATTCACAGGCCAAATACACCGTGATAAAACACCAACAGCGTGTGGCCGACTGCACACTTTTAAGGAAGAGGCCGAAGAAAAAGCTGATGGGCAACCACAAAAAGGCGGAAGCCACCATAAACATGAATACGGTGGAAATCAGTGGTATCGATACTAGCCTGCGCCACAAAGGACTATTTATTTTCATAACAATGCTTGATCGAAATCCTACAGCAAGGAAAGCAAGGTATACGAAAAGCTGTTGATTTAGATTTATGCCTCAATCGCGGAGGATTTCGCGCTGTGCGAGCAATTAGCTGCGAGCAATTAGCATATTTATACTAGTTGGCGCCCGCCTCAGCAGCTATGCGACATTGCCGTACTCCGGACGGATAGGGCGTTTGTTTCGCCGATACTCAGGCGAAATGCTTACAAAACAATTCTATTCAGTTCTTCCACCAGATAGTCGATAAACAAACGCACCTTGATGGGCAGATGCCGCTGCTGTGGGTACATAATCCACACCGGCTGCGGATGCTGGCTCCACTCCGGCAGTAACTGTTCCAGTTGATTCTGTTCAATATCGTCGAGCACCGAGAAGAAGGGCAGGTTGGCTATGCCCAGCCCGCAGCGCGCGGCGGTGAGCATGGCAGCGCCGTTGTCACTGCGCCAGTTGCCCTCGGGCTGGAGTTGCACGGTTTCCTCTCCATTGCTCAAATACCAGATCGTATCAATGCCCACTAGGCAGTTGTGTTGGCTGAGTTGCTCTATGCTTTCGGGACGGCCGTGGGCGGCGAGATAATCGGGGCTGGCCACCAGATAGTTGAAGTTGTCGGCCAGTTTACGTGCTACCAGGGTCGAGCTCTTCAGCTCGCCGTAGCACACAGACAGGTCGTAGCCTTCTTTAACAAGATCGGGCTGAGTGTCGGTAAAACCCAACTGGACCTGCAGGCGCGGAAACTGCTTGCTGAAATTGGCGAGAATCGGCACCAGAAAACGCTCTTGAAACACCCCCGAGATATTCACCTTGAGATTGCCGCGCGGTTCATTGCGCGACAGCGCCAGACCTTCCTCAGCTTTTTCAATGGTCTCGATAGCGTGCTTACTGCGCCGGTAAAATTGCTGGCCCTCATCGGTTAGCGCAAGGCTGCGGGTGGTTCGCAGCAGCAAGCGGGTGCCGAGGCGGTCTTCCAGCCGCGAGATCAGCTTGCTGACTTGCGAGGTAGACATACTCAGGGTCTTAGCCGCTTCGGTGAAGCTGCTGTGCTCAACGACCTGAACAAACTCGTAAATTCCGTCCCATCTGGCCATTTCCAGCTCCCAATCGCTCTCGGATTGTTTCTTGTCAGGCAATAATGTTTTGCGGCATCGTAGCTTAAAGCCGGCGGCCGGACAAACTACTATGGTGTGCAAGCTAGAGAATTTCATATAGGCGGTGGTGCCACGTGCAACCACCGCTAGCTCGGGAGGCACTATGTACGATTTATTGATAAAAAATGGCACCGTTGTAGACGGCACCGGCAAACCTTCAGCTGCGGCTGATATTGCCATACAGGGCGGCGTTATTGTCGCCACCGGCAAGGTGCAGGGCGATGCCCGCAAAACCATTGACGCCCAAGGCAAAATTGTCACCCCGGGCTGGGTAGACACCCACTCGCATATGGACGGACAGGCCAGCTGGGACGCCTATTGCAGCCCCGCGGCCAATCACGGCATTACCACCCTGATTATGGGTAACTGCGGTGTCGGCTTTGCACCTTGTAAGCCAACCGAGGCTGATCGTGCGCAAATGATAGAAGTAATGGAAGATGTTGAAGACATCCCCGGCGCGGCGCTGCACGAAGGCATCGACTGGCAGTGGGAAAGCTTTCCGGAATACTTAGATGCGCTGGACACAATGCCGCGGGCCATCGATATCGGCGCACAGGTTCCTCACTGCGCGGTGCGCACTTATGTCATGGGTGATCGCGGCACCAATAACGAACCGGCGAGCGACGACGACGTCGCCAAAATGAGCGAGATCGTGCGTGAGGGCATCGCTGCCGGTGCAGTCGGTTTCACCACTTCTCGCACCGAGCTGCATACCACCCGTCACGGTCAGGTTATGCCCGGCACCTACGCCGACTCAAAAGAATTGCTGGGCATCGGTCAAGCCATTGGTGAGCTGGGCAAAGGTATTTACGGCTTGGTATCGGATTTTCATAACTGGGAAGAAGAAATGGCCTGGATGAAAAAGTTGTCGATCGACAACAAGTGCCAAGTCAACTTCGTACTCTTTTTCCGCGAAGACAAAGACTGGGATCGGGTTGTTAAGCAGCTTGATTATGTGCGTGAAGCAGCCAAAGATGGAGCGCGTTTGATTCCCCATGTTGGCGCACGGCCGGTCAATATTTTGATGGGCTGGGACGGCACCGTTAATCCCTTTATGTTTGCCGCCGCCTACGCCGATATTGGCCCGCTGCCACGCGAAGAACGATTGCTTAAGTTGCGCGACCCGGCCATTCGCAAGGCCATACTCGACGAGCCGGCCATGGAAACCGGTGGCGACTTCTTTCTCGAAGCCATTACGAGGGGCTACGACAATCTCTATGTCATGGGTGAGATCCCCGATTACGAACCCAGCTACGAAGACAGTATTGAAGCCATGGCCAAAGCAGCCGGTGTCGAGCCGCGTGAATACGCCTTTGACGCGCTGATGCAAAACGACGGCAAGAAAATGCTTTACTGTCCGCTGTTTGGTTACGGCGCGCGCGATCTGAAACATCAGCTTGCCATGCTCAAGGACGAGAACACTGTTATCAGCTTGGCCGACACCGGCGCCCACTGCGGCGTGTTGTCTGACGCCAGCGTGCCCACTTATCTGATTAGTTACCTGGTACGCGACCGCAAGCGCGGTGAACGTTTCACCCTGGAAGAGGCGGTGAAAATGCATACCCTAGACACCGCTCGCTGCATGGGCTTGAACGATCGCGGTACGCTGGAAGTGGGTATGAAAGCCGATATCAACATCATCGACTATGAGCGTCTGCAAGTGCAGCCGCCGGAGATTATTTTTGATCTGCCGGCTGGCGGTCGCCGCGTGTTTCAGGGCGCTGAAGGTTACGAGTACACCATCGTTAGCGGGAATGTGATTATGGAAAATGGCAAGCCGACGGGTGCGCTGCCCGGTAAGCTGATACGCGGCTCGCAAGAAAAGCCCGAGCAGACTATCGCTGCGTGAACTAGCACTTCGCATAGTTCTTGCGGGCATTGATTGCTTAACACTGCGAAAAAAATTCTTGGAGAAGAAAAACAATGTCCACTGCATTGAAAGATCGCGTCGCCATTATCACTGGCGCGGCCTCCGGCATTGGTTTGGCCTGCGCCCAACGTTTCGCTCGCGAAGGCGCTGCGGTTATCGGTTTCGATTTACAACAAACCGAGGGTTGGAATGAATTCGCCCGTGCCAATGCAAAAACCCGCTTTTATCAAATTGATGTCACCGACGGCGCCGCCCAAAAAGCGGCAGCTGCCGAAGCGGCAGACGTTTTTGGCCCCATCGATATATTGCTCACTGCTGCCGGTGTGGGCGAAGCAGGCCCTGCTAACATGATTGATCAAGCACAGTGGCAGCGTGTTATCGATATTAATTTAACGGGCACCTTTTTGTCCATACAGTCGGTGCTCGACGGCATGATCGAGCAGGGCAGGGGCAGCATTATTACCATCGCCAGCATTGAAGGCATTGTCGGCACCGAAGGCGGCAGTGCCTATAACGCATCAAAAGGTGGTGTGGTTTTACTCACCAAAAATATCGCCATCGACTATGCCCGCAAGGGTGTGCGCTGCAACTGCATCTGCCCCGGTTTTATCCAAACGCCTATGTTCAATAGCGTTATCAATCAGGACTTTATGGCTGAAGTAAAAACCAGCATTCAGGCTGAAGTGAAAATGGGGCGTTTCGGCCAACCGGAAGAAATCGCCGGGGCCGCGAACTTTCTGGCCTCCGACGATGCATCCTACGTCACCGGGCATTCACTCGTGGTGGATGGCGGTTATACCGCAGGTCATTCCCACGGTATTGTGCAGATGATGGGTTTAGGCTGAATTCTATAGTTCAGCCGCACATCAAAACGTTTTGCGCACCGTCACCCCGTACATGCGGGGTTCGCCGTACACTCGGTTAAAGTTGCCTAGAGTGTCGCCTATTGATACCGCACCAATATCGAAGCGCTTGTCAGCGGCGTTCTTGATGTAGGCGGACATGCTTAGATCGCCCTTAGTATTGAGCCAGCTGAAACGCAGATTAATCAAGCTGTAGGCTGGAGCGGTGACCTTATCTTCATCCTGTTGGTAAACTAGCCAAGCGCCATGGTCGAAGCCTAAATAAACATCGCTTTTATAGCTAATATCGATGCGCGGCGTAAAGGTGCCGACTGAGCTGTCCAGTATATATTGCAGAGCCATAGACGCCGTCGTATCGGGTGACACGGGTAGGCGCTCATCTGTTCTGTCTATCGTGCCAGAGCTGCCGACAAAGAGTTTAAAGATATCGCGGTCGTCAAATTCCTTGTAGCTATAGCTGTTGTCGCTAAATGACATATTGACTTGCCATGAGACTGAGGGAAGCCAGGTCAGTTCCGCCTCTATGCCCTGAATAAGCGACTCACCGACGTTAGCGAAAACTGTGGCCAGGGTGCCGGCGGAATCTGTGCTAGTTTGTATTAGTTGCATGTTTTCGTAGAGCATGTTGTATGCGGCGACATTCACTCGCAGGGTACGATCGAATGCGTCTATTTTTATTCCCAGCTCCGCATTATTTACCACTTCAGGTTCAATCTGCTGTAGGCCATCGACCCCGCGAGGTTCAAAGAAGCCGGACT
>JBLHMO010000184.1:0-5114 GCA_047622145.1 Paracoccaceae bacterium
AGACGGCCTCAGCACAAGCAAGTTGCGCATCTGGATCTTGAGCCGTTTTGGCACCCGTGGTTCCAACGCGCTTGGCACCATAATCAATAAAAGCATCGAGCATAGCCTGAAGCCCGCCGATGCAACCATTGGTAACTGCTCTACCGAATACCAGCGGAAATGAAAGGCGATATATCCAGTGGCTATTCACTAAATGACCGGGGCTGTCGCCGCCGTAGGCATCGGACATATTGTGGACGCGATACGCCGGTACAAATACATCCTCCACAACAATGTCCTGACTGCCGGTGCCCTTAAGGCCCATCGCATACCACGTATCATCTATCCGAAAATCGCTACGCGGTAATAGAAAGGTCCGATAATCGCCGTCGGCAGGGTTGCCAACCATACCGCCCAAAAGTATCCAATCACAGTGTTCGCATCCGCTAGAGAATTTCCACTTGCCGCTAAACTGAAACCCGTCCTCCACCGGAGTTGCCTTACCGGTTGGCATGTAAGTAGAAGCAATCAGGATAGAGTCATCCTGTTGCCACACATCAGTGGCCGCTCGGTCGTCAAACAATGCCAACTGAAAGGGATGCACACCCACCACACCGTATATCCAGGCAGTAGCTATATCGCCTTCAGCTAAAGCCATCTGAATTTCAGCGAAAACTGCCGGATCCATTTCATAGCCACCCCAACGCTTGGGCTGTAGTACGCGAAAAAAACCCGCTGTATTCATCTCCGCAATAGTTTCAGTAGACACTCGGCGCTCCCGCGCATGGCTACCCGCGCGTTCACGCAACGTCGGAATCATCGCGCGCGCGCTCTGAATCAACTCATCTGCTGACGGGGTATGGGGCTTTACCAGTGCTGTCATTATTTTCTCCCGAACTAGGGTGTTTCGACCGGCCCTATAAAGAGCTCAAACGCGCCCTTCACAGGCCACAGGCCAAGCTAAATGAAATAGTAGCGGCTTTGAAAAAATACAGCAATCGTTATTTATTTGATCATTAATGACGATTATTTCATTATTAAACCTTGTAAAGCGTCGTTATTCGATTAGAATTCCTATCATTAATAATCAAAACAAGAGCAGGCCCTAGTGAATATTCGCGCCCTCGGCTACGTCATTATAGAAACCACGGATCTACCACGCTGGCAGCATTTCGCCACCGAGGTGCTCGGCCTCGCCGCTGCAGAAGGCCCGGAGGGCTCACTCTACTTAAAGATGGACGAGCGCCACCACCGCTATTGGATACGGCCAGGCAGGCAAGATCGCCTCCGTGCCAGTGGCTGGGAATGCCGAGACCAAGCAGATTACAAAGCAGCACTCGATAGCCTCACTGCCGCCGGAATTGAAGTACAGGTAGGCGGCAAGATGGATGCAGCACAACGCAAAGTTCAGGCCTACAGTCACTGCACAGACCCATCGGGTAATGTCGTCGAATTATTCTGGGGACCAATTTCAGATTTCGAACGTTTTGTATCACCTATAGGTGTCAGTGGCTTTGTCACAGGTGACATGGGCCTGGGTCACATCGTACTGCCCGCTAAACAATTCGAGGCTAGCAGTGCCTTTTGGCAAGAAGCACTAGGCATGAGCCTGTCTGACTTCATTAACTACGACATGGGCGCTGGGCAGCCGCCTGTTCGCATCCAGTTCATGCACTGCAACAACCCCCGACAACACAGCGTAGCTCTAGTAGAAATGGACAGCGGATTCGGCTGCGATCACTTACTACTGGAAACTACTAGCATTGACGAAGTAGGCCGCGCTCTGTATCGCTGCGAAGACAACGACATTCCGCTACAGGTAAGTCTGGGACGGCATATCAATGACGATATGATTTCCTTCTACATGTATTCTCCTACCGGCTTTTCCATCGAGTATGGCGCGGGAGGAAAACGAATCGAAGACTGGAACGAACATCAGGTAACGGAAGCAACGCGTGGCAGTCACTGGGGCCATCGCTTTGTTCAGGGTTTTCGCAAAGTGGAGCAAAGCTGATGTCAAACCCTCCAATTCCCGTTGACCAATTTTATACGCTAAAAAGCGGCCTGCGCCTGCACTACACCGAAGTGGGACAAGTGAGCACAGACTTACCCACGATTTTGTGCCTGCACGGCGGCGGCCCCGGCGCCAGTGGCTACAGCAACTACAAATTTAATCTGCCGGCCTTTGCGGCTGCTGGATTTCACGCGATTGCGCCAGATATGGCGGGCTTTGGTTTATCCGACAAGCCCGACAATATCGACTACACATCCCAATTACATGTGGCCTGCATGCGCGAACTTTGTGATGCGCTGGGAATAAAGCAGTACGTTCCGGTTGGTAATTCATTAGGCGGCAGCGTTGCACTGGAACTCTACTTTGCCGACAAAGCCTCAGTACCCGCATTGATATTGATGGCTCCGGGCGGCTTACTTGACCCGGCTACCTTTTGGGGCAGCACCGAAGGAGGCGTCGCGCTGGCAAAGTTCGCCCAGACACGCCCCTTCAGTGAAGCTGCTTTTCGCGAAGTGCTAAAACTATTGGTACACGACCAGTCCGTTATTAACGACGACATTATCAACGAGCGCTTCCCCATCGCCAGCGAACAACCACCACGCGTATTTACTTCAGTAAGCATTCAACCTACTTGGGAGTGGCTGGCTGACATTCACTGCCCAATACTGTGCTTTTGGGGCGCCAAAGACCGCTTTTTACCTGCGACTCAAGCCCTCACCTTACTCGAACAAGCACCCCATACCAAAGCCGTTATTAGTAGCCGTGCAGGCCACTGGTACATGCTTGAACTCCCCGACGATTTCAATCGAGAAGTCACTGATTTTCTCAGCGCAGAGCTTAGTGCGCAGGCCACAGGAAACCCAACTGCATGACACAGAAACTGACTGACCGGGTCGCCATAGTCACCGGCGCCGGACTCGGCATTGGCCGCGCCATCGCAAAGCAGTTCGCCCTCGCCGGCGCCACAGTGGTCGTGGCGACCCGCACCGCTAGTGATGGCGAAGACACTGTCGCTGCCATTACAGCGGCTGGCGGCAAGGCACACTTAATTTGCTGCGATATTGGCTATCACGATCAAGTCGACGCACTCGTCGCGGAAACACTGGAGCGCTTCGGCCAACTGGATATTGTGCTGCACAACGCAGGTTATTTTCCCTTCTGCGGAATCGAAGACCTCAGTGATGAAGAACTCGATCGAATTTTGAGCGTCAATCTTAAAGCCTGCTTTTGGCTGACTCAGGCTGCACTGCCCTCGCTAAAAAAATCGAGTAATCCACGCATCCTTATTACCTCGTCGGTGTCGGGTAATCATGCCAACGCGCCGGGCTTAACGCATTATTCCAGCGCCAAGGCTGGCGTCACCGGATTCGTTCGCAATCTTGCGCTAGATCTCGCTCCCTATGGCATTAGCGTCAACGCCGTCGAACCCGGCTTTATAAAGACCGAACGCAATAGCGTGCCGGAAATGAAAGAGATGATGGACGCGACCGCAGCGCAAATTCCAATGCGCCGCGCCGGCGACCCAATGGACGTAGCTCATCTCATGAGCTTTCTCGCTTCCCCTGAAGCGGCCTACATAACAGGACAATCCATCGTCGTAGATGGCGGCCTGACGCTGGGTACAGTTTCCAGCATTGGCCAATAGACAAGTCATCGCAACGTCGAAAACAGGATCACAGTATGAGTAATACCCTAGAACACAGACTCAACGATCTCGAAGCCAAACTGGACATCCGTGATTTGAAATCTCGGTACTGGCGCGCAGTAGACCGCGAGGATTTGAGCACCATTCGTGACTGCCTTTTAGCCGACGCCAATATTGATATGGAAGGTGTGGGCACCATGACTGGCGCCGAGTTTATCGATTTTGTTGAACGCAACGGCTGCAAACCTGGTTTGTACAATTTGCATGCTGGTCAAAACCCGATCATCGCTATCGAATCAGCCAATCAGGCCAGCGGCGTGTGGGATGTATTTTTTACCAGCATCGATATGGAAACGCGCCAAACCATTCAGATGAGTGGCGACTATGCAGACAGCTACTTAAAAGTTGAGGGGCGCTGGAAAATAGCCGCTATGACCTATCGCCAATTTTCTTTTTTGATGCACGCCTATGACGACAACGGTAAGCCTTCTGCTATTTCAATGGGCAAGGGCAACGAAAATGCCTTTGGCACATAAGTTCACGGTCGTAAAATTCTAAACGAGAGCATGGCAATGACTTGGGACGAAGAGATTGATTTTCTGATTGTCGGCAGCGGAGCCGCAGGGCTAAGTGCCGCCATGGTCGCAGCCGAACACAAAGCCCGCATTAAAGTCATTGAAAAAAGCGCTTATATCGGCGGCACTTCCGCCACCTCGGGCGGTGGCGTTTGGATTCCCTGCAGCCCACTCGCAGCAGCCATGGGAGAGCAAGATAGCCCACAGAAAGCTTTCGATTATATGCGCGCCTTAGTTGGGGACGGCATCAGCAATGAGCGCATCGAGGCATTTGTAAGCGCAGCGCCCGCCATGCTGAATTGGATGGCGGAACACACCGAACTTCGTTTCAATAGCGTGCCCTACCCGGATTACCACCCCGAAGCGCCTGGTGCCAAGATAGGTTGGCGCACACACTTTCCCGAGGCCTTCGATGGCCGCCGCCTTGGCAAAACCGTTAACCGCATACGCGAAGCCTCACCTGCGGCTAGCTTTCTCGGCATCGTCAATTGGACTCTGGAAGAAACACATTCGCTACTACATCGTCCAAAAGGCTGGAAGCGAGTCTTCGCCAAGTTACTGTGGCGCTATATCAGCGATATTCCCCAGCGCTTGCATTCGCGCCGCGATCGATACCTTACGCTAGGCAATGCCATCATTGGCAGCTTGGTATACGCCCTGCGCGAGCGCGACGTGGAAGTCCAGTGCAATACCGGCTTACTGGAATTAATTAGCGAAAATGGTGCCGTGGTCGGCGCACTCATCGAACATAACGGAAAAGCGCTCCGTATTAAAAGCCAAGCCGTATTACTGGCTACCGGAGGATTTGAGCGCAACGCAAAGCTGCGCGCTCGCTTCTTGCCAAAAGCCGGTCAAGATCCTGAAATGAGCGGTTCGCAGGAAAGTAACCTAGGTGATGCAA
>JBLHMO010000185.1:0-5062 GCA_047622145.1 Paracoccaceae bacterium
AACATAGAAGTTCGATCTGAACAGGCCTGCTTTTGCGGAACGCAAGGCTTTTATAGCCACCCATCAAGCTCGACGGCTACGGCCATGAACTTTTCGGTGTTTGTGCCGGGTGCTGCCAAATTTAGAAGAGTGCCGGCGCTGTATTATCTGGCAGGCCTTACCTGCACGGACGAGACATTTATGGTCAAAGCCGGGGCGCAAAAGCTGGCGGACGAATTGGGCCTTATCTTGGTTGCCTGCGATACCAGTCCGCGCGGTCTCGAATTACCTCGCGAGCATGAGGACTGGGATTTCGGTAGCGGCGCCGGTTTTTATGTCGACGCAACTGCAAGCCCTTGGAGTAAGCACTACCGCATGGGCCGTTATATCAATGAAGAGTTGCCGGCATTGATCGAAGCGAATTTTCCTGCAGTTGTCGGTATGAAGGGTATTTGCGGACATTCCATGGGTGGTCACGGTGCCTTAGTGTCGGCTCTCCGCAATCCGGAATGTTGGCAATCAGTGTCGGCCTTTGCCCCTATCGCTAATCCCCTTAATGTGCCTTGGGGCAAGAAGGCTTTCGGTAGTTACCTCGCCACTGAAAGCGAATGGGGTGAATGGGATGCCAGTTGTCTGATGACGGAGCAGGCCTATCCCGGCGAAATCCTGATTGATCAAGGTGAAGCCGATCAGTTTCTTGAGCGTGAATTGCAGCCGGAAGCCTTGGAAGTTGCCGCGAAGCAGTCAGGACAAAAGCTCAAGCTGCGTCGTCACGCCAGTTTTGATCACGGCTACTACTTTATTCAAAGCTTTATCGACGATCATCTTCGGCATCACGCGGCGGTGCTGTGTGGGTGAACGGGTATCTGCGCGCCCTCGTTTTAGTGAAAGGCTTTGTGCTCCTGGAGCCTCGCTTCATCGTTTCCCCGCGGGGAATACGTCGCGACTCCCAAAGCACATCTATTAGCTAATCCTTATCTCAAAATGTAAACCGAATACCGCTTTCCAGATTGCGCCCTGCTTCTGGCGCGGTATTTTTGAGCAGTGAAGTGTGGCTGCGTATTTCTTCGTCCAATAAGTTCCGCGCTTTCACAAACAGTGTTATTTCCCGGTCGTCCGCCAGCGCGACATGGTAGTCCCCGGAAAATTCGAGCTGGGTATAGCCGCGCGTAGTGCTTTCGTTTTCAGCAACTTCGCGCTGATCGCGTACCTGACTTACGCGTAAGTGGGTAGACCAGTGTCCTGCGTGGTAGTGCAGGGCCATGCCGAAACGCTGAGCTGGTATTCGCGGCACGTTGTCCGCGTTGGATGCTCCCTGCGCTTCAATAAATCGTGCGCGCACATGGTCGCTAAAAACTTCCACGCTCAAGTCGTCGCTGATTAGGCTGATGGGCGTTGTCAGCTGCATTTCGTAGCCGGTGAAGACCGCGTTGCGCTGTTTGAAACTGGCGACGGCGACGCCATTCACCATGAAGTTGCTATCTTGAAGATAGGTAAAATTCTGAATTTCATTGCGGTACAGGCTGAGTTCTGCGGTGACACTACCGGCGGTTTTGCGCAGGCCGAATTCAAGGTTGTGAGATAGCTCCTTTTTCAGATCGGGGTTGCCGATCTCGATACGCGACGTGGCGGCATGCTCAACCGCGCTGTTTAGGTTGCGTGGCTGCGCGCAGTTCTGGCTATTGGAAAACAGTTCCTCGACGCTGGCGCTGCGCTCCGAGCGGTTGATGGCCAGCAGCATATTGCTGTCATCGCGAAAGGCCCATAAAGCCGATGTACTTGCGCTTAATGTTGACTCAGTGCGATTGCAGTCGGCAATGTGGATACGCTGGCGTTCACCGCGCAGGCCCACTTCGTAAGTCCAACGATTGCGTTCATATTCCTCCACAATAAATAGCGCCTGACTTGCAATGTCAGCGGCGGGGATAAAGGCCTCTTCACCGATGGCGGAGAAATCCCGATCATTGACCTGTATGCCCATAGCGCCCCTCCATGTACCGTCATGTAAAGTGCTGATAGGTGCATGCCGCGCAACCAGTCGCCCTTCGCTGGCCTTGTTTTTGAAAAGGGTGCCAACCTCGGTAAGCCCCGCTTCTTTTTCAAGCTCGCTATGTTTGTAGTCGTTTTGGCTGATACGAAAATCCAGCTGTTCGACCGGGCCGTCAAAACTAATGCCGGATTTCACATCGACGCGGCGTTGCTGCATATCAAGACGAATATCGGTATCGTCGCCACCGGGCGGAAGGCCGTAGTTGTTGTTGCTTTGGTTGACTGCAATGCCGATAAAGCCGCGCTTGCCAATCCATGCATTGCCCACAGTCCACGCGTGCGCCTGTTGGTCGCTATTGGCGATGTGGCCGCGGCTGCTAGTTGCTGGAGCTGCGCCACCGGCGGCCACAACTGCGGGTACATCGATAGTATTGCCGGGAATGCTGAGATCGTTGCTGTCGCGATACAAGCCGTCTACATGCCATGCCCATTTGCTTGCGCCGCCATCGAGCCTAAATACGCTGCTGCTTTGGTCGTTCACGCTCGCGTGGCGCGTCTCCATCGCGCCCGTGATATCTGGTTGCACCGTATTGGGGATGCGCGAATCGATCACATTGATAACGCCGCCGACGGCGCCGTTGCCGTAGAGCAGTGTTGCCGGCCCGCGAATGATTTCTATGCGCTCTGCCAGGAGTGGTTCAACGGCGTAGCTGTGGTCGGGACTAACGTCTGCTGCGTCCAGAGAGCCAACGCCGTCTTGCAGCACGCGAACACGGTTACCGCCCTGACCACGAATAACGGGGTTGCCGACGCCGCTGCCGAAGCTGGCGCTGCGAATACCTATCTGGTTGTTCAGTGTTGCGCCAAGACTGGCACTGGCTTCTTGTCGCAGGCGTTCACCGCTGAGCACGGCGATGGGTAGGGCGGAGTCTGAGGCGCTTTTGGCCAGGGGCGCGGACACAAGAACTTCTTCCATATGCGGTTCTACCGCTAGAGCAATAGAGCAATTGAGGTGGCTGGCAGCGACTAGGGCTACCCAAATGGGTCGTAATAACATGGTTTTTCTCTCACACAGTACAGCGCAGACTCTGCGCCAAAGTAACTCGAGTGGTGCTCGGTACTATGAGAGCGAAGGCGGCGCGCGGGCCTGAAATGGGCAAGCGTGGGTGGTGAGAGAAAGTGCCGTGTGGGCCGTTGGACGTGTACCCTGCGGGGCAATAAGCGCAAGGTGGTTGCCTTGCTTAGAAATACAATCCAGTCCACCTAGTTGCAAGCAGGTGTCGCAATCGCTGTAGTGAGGCAAACCATCTTTGTGGACGTGCGCAGACAAAACGCTGCTGGCAAGCAGTGTCAGGCTAAGCAGTGCTGCTAGCAGCAGCGACGAGCGGCGCGTACGCAGAAGTGAAAACATTGCCGACAATCGGCCTTATTTTTAAAAATGTAATAATATAACATTTATGGACTCATGCAAGCCTTTTTCTTGACTATGAACAATGGACTTCCCTGAGATTACTAGACACTTTCCAGCTTGGAATGGACTTCCCCGAGTAATGTAGACAATTCAGCGACTGACCGCTATTGAGGGAATGCCGGCCTTTCTAGCTTAGTGGGGCTCAATACTCGATCAGGCTCAACGCGCGAAAGACGGTGGTTCTATCAGGGAGTGTCGGCCAAGGCGTAAAAAATTGTGGTCCAAATTCTCGCTCCGGACGTATAATTCCCAGAATCAAACATGTAACAACAGGGTTTGTTGAGATGATTGAAAAAAATTTAGGGAATATTGAGCGCTTGTTGAGGCTTGTGATGGGCGTTGTACTGGGGCTTTGGGTGATGTTACAACCAAGCATTAACGGGGTCGAATGGTTCGCATTGGCAGTGGGCATGATGCTGATACTAAACGGGGTTTTCTCTCGCTGTTACCTCTGGTACGTATTTGACCTCAATACGCGAAGCCATAGCGCGAACGCATAGATAGACCAACGAGTCGCGCGTGATAGTTAGTGCTTGCGCGAGGGTGACACTGAATCTGATGTGAGAACCAGAATTACTGTTGTCGATTTTTAAAAAAACCTTTTTTTACAAGGGGTTGAAAATATAGCCGTGGCCCTTTGTCGCTTCTGCCGGACCGCGGGGTCGCATTGCAGAGCCAATAGCGCTTGATCAGAGCGGGAGCTCAATCTTCTTCTCAGTTTGTGTTACCCAAAAGCGTGATTGCGGAGAGGGTGTTCTGGTCAACAAAACCGGACACATTAATTTGTTAATTCCTCATACTGAACCGGCGATAAATCATTGTTCGATGAGTGCAGTCGATCCAGGTTGTAGTATTTAACATACGCTCTAACATCGTTGATCATATGCTCGCGTGTCGGCTGATGAAGCTTAAAGATCCAGTCATGCTTTAAACTACCAAAGAATCGCTCGACCACGGCATTGTCCCAGCACGCACCCACATCCCCCATCGAAGCGCGTATGCCATATTCTACCAATAACTCACCGTAAGCTTTACTCGTGTATTGCGAGCCTCTGTCGCTGTGAAACACTAGCCCTTCAGCTGGCCGCCGAAGGTTGTAAGCCATGATCATCGCCCGACTAATCAGGCTGGTCGTCATGCGCTTATCCGTTGCCCAACCGATTATGCGGCGGGAGTACAGATCCATCGTAACCGCTAGATACACCCAGCCTTCGGCTGTTTTTAAATAGGTGATGTCACCTGCCCAGATTTGATCTTTCCCCACAGGGTTAAAATTTTGATTCAACAAATTAGCCGCAACGGCATCACTGTGCTTACGTTTCGTGGTTATCTTGTAGGCCACGCGCTGCTTGGCCTGCAGCTTTAATTTAGCCATGACCTTCATGGCTTTATAGCGAGTAACGTTAAAGCCATCGGCCCGTAGCTTCTTCGCCATTTCTCGGCTACCTAAACTTTGTCGGCTTGCGCTAAACAGCGCCTTGGTTCTTCGGTATAGTTGCAGCTCCTGCTCTGTTATTAGCTGCGCCGGACGAGCCTTCCATGCATAAAAAGAGGATTTACTCAGCTTCATCACTCGGCAGAGCAGCCGCACTGGGTAGCTCTGCGAGTAATCTTGTATGAAGC
>JBLHMO010000186.1:0-5061 GCA_047622145.1 Paracoccaceae bacterium
CCCGCGTGATCGCTGTCGACGTGACTGATGATTAGCTTATCCAGATACTCAATTTTTCTGTGCTTCAGCACCGGTAACAGCGCAGCGTCAACCATAGTAAAGTGTTCGCTCTAGCGCGGCCCGACGTCGTAGACCAAACTGTGATTCCGTGTTTGCACAATAGCTGACAGACCCTGACCCACATCCAATACCTTTACGCTAAATTCGCCCTTCGCCATCCGAATTTCGGTTTGAATAAGCAACGGTAAAAGACACAATAGCCCAAGGTACTTCGCGGGGAACAAGTATGAGGAAGGCAGCTAAAGCCAGAGCAAACAGGTCATATCTGCTGGGGTCGTAATCCAGTAAGAACCAACCCCCATAGTCGCCCAGCCATTCGAGCAAGCTCATAAACTGCTCCAGCGCAAAATTTGCGAGTGCCCAGACCGGCGTGGCCACTGAGCTGGCTAGCGCTTCCAGCGACAGAGCCAGCAATACCAAGGGCACAATTATCAGGCTAAGCAGCGGCGAACAGTACCGCGATGCTCGGTGATAAGGAGGCCGGGAGCGGTATTGTTGCCAGACCGAGCACAAGGCGCCCCAGCCACCAACCCAGCCGCGTCGCAATACCAATATGCAATCCTGAAATTGCCATCAAATGCGACGTTCCGCTCAAGCGAAACAACGCCCACTGCCGGTCCGTTAAGCCTTCACGCTCACCCGCTGCCAGCGCCAGCAATACACCGCCCTGTGAGTAAGGTAGCAGTTTGGCTCGCAGTGCGCGTGATCGAAGGCCCGACAGCACGTCTTGGTCGGGTTGCCCCACGAACATAACCCGTCGCATGCACCCCCCCCCACCAGACAGGCCGCGTAGTCGAAACCACCCGGGTTAGCAAAACTGCGCGGCTATTTTAGCCGCACATGAAACTCCCAGCACTGGCCGTAAGCGGGTATTCGCGTTTGCTGTGATTCTGTAACTGAGGTTTTCAAGGGTGAAAATGAAAGCCTAAGTTTAGTCGCGCCGATAGGCTCTGGAGGCGCAGCCCCATCATTGGTCAGCCAAGAATCCACAATGAATTCGAAGCGGTAGGTGCCGCCGCGTTGCGCCCTGTACTCAGGTAACGACACAATACGCCCCACTGCTCGTAAGTCCTTACCTTCGAGTTATGGTGTCAACAAGGGTTCCAGCACTTGATTGCCGTGATACGAGCCGTAGCTCATACCGGCGAGGAAACATAAGATGAGCTTGACCGATCGGGAAAAACGCTTTGCGAACAACAGAGCAAGCATGCCGCAACTGAGCAATACAAACGCACTCGGCAGCAGCGGCAACCACACTGCACAAGTAATCCCTAGCGCGAGGGCAATCATCCTTGATCCCATAGTCACCCCTGTCAGTGGAGTTAGTTCCTGATACACTGCACAATAACGCCGCAGGTACTTGCATGAGCAAAAACCTTAGCACTTTGCCCTTCCATCAGACCTGAATGCAGAACCTGTAGATGCCCCGCAAGATTTTTCAGCGCTACATGCCACACCCCGATAAGGTGCGAACGCACCCCTCGCTGAAATGGTTGGGGCCTGTCGTGAACCAACCCAACTTATGGCACCTGAACCGGCGCTCGGTAACGTTAGCCTTTTTTATAGGCGTGTTTACCGCATTCATACCACTGCCGGGGCAGATGGTGATTGCGGCTTTCGCCGCCATACTCATCAGAGCTAACCTGCCGTTGGCCGTCACGCTAGTCTGGATTACCAACCCGGTAACCATGCCCGCGTTTTTCTATCTGGCCTATAAGCTGGGAGCCTTACTGCTTGATGTTAAGCCCATGTCCTTCTCCTTCGAGTTGAGCTGGCACTGGATTCAATCCGAACTCACCCTGAAGTGGCGCCCTTTTGTAATGGGTTGCGCAACGCTAGGCATGTTCTTCGGATTACTGTCGGCCACTACCGTTCATATTCTCTGGCGCTTGCACACCATTCATCGCTGGCGCAACCGCAAACTCGCTCGACGAAAACGACAGCCTAGTGATAGCTGAGCACCTCCGCCGGCTGCACTTTTGACGCTCGCCAGGCTGGATACAGTGTTGCCACCAGGCAAATCAGGTACGAAACTCCGCACACCGTCATCACATCAGACCAGCGCAAATCCGACGGCAGGTAACTAATCGGATACACATCGCTTTTCAAAAACTGAACGCCAAGCGCCGACTCTACCGCTGCCACAATATCCGTAATAAACACCGATAGGACAACGCCGAGCGCACCGCCCATAACGACTCCAATGGCACCGATAACGGCACCATAGAGCATAAAACTGTAGATAATCTGTAATGGCGGTGCGCCTAGGCTGCGCAAAATAGCGATGTCGGATTCTTTTTCATGAACGACCATCACCAGCGTTGAAACAATATTAAAAACGGCGACGGCGACCACTGCCAGCAGCATAATCACAACCAGTTTGCGGGACATTTGAATTGCCTGGTAGAGATTTCCCAGCTGGCTAGTCCAATCGTTGAACTGGTATTGATAGCCGATATTGTTGCGCAGCTCCCAACCAATTGCACGGGCGGCAAACACATTGTCGAGCGCGAGCCGCAAGCCAATTGCAACCTTCTGCGCGCTCAGGGCTTTTGCAGCATACAAATCCATTAACACCAAACGCTGGTCAATTTCAGTGCCGGAATGTAAAACCTGAACGAGCTGCACACGCTGAAACCGTACTGAATTCGAACTCTGCGGCGGCGCCGGCAATAACAAGTTGAGCTTATCGCCCGCCTTCACCTTGAGGCTCTTGGCAAGGCCGCTGCCGAGAATGACCGGCAGTAATCCATCCTGCGCCGTGCTCAGGCGTTCCAAATCGACAAAGCCTTTGAGGCCAGACACTTTCGTTTCATGTGTAGATGACACGCCATAAACCAGCGCCGGCTCAAGCTTGCGACCCTTCACCAACATCGCCTGCAATTCGATAAAAGGCGCCACAGCCGCAACGCCAGGGTGGCGTTCTACGGTGTCGGCCAATGCATTCCAGTCTTCATCGGCGGACCAAGGCATGATCGTAATATGTGGCACCAGAGAGAGAATACGCTCGCGCATCTCGCGATCAAAGCCGTTCATAACGGATAACACCACGATAAGGAGCGCGACGCCCAGCACTAGCCCAGCGATAGACAAGCGCGACAGAAAAGCCAGCAAGTGGTCGCTGTATCGGTCCAGGCTGTAGCGCAGGCCAATAAAATGCCACACCTTAGCGGGCTCCACCAGATTGCAAACTCAGCAAGCCGTGATCGATGGCGTAAACCGTTCGCATCCGGCCCGCCAATTCACGATCGTGGGTAACGATAACAAAACTGGTCTGGCTGCCCGCATTCAGTTCTAGCAACATGTCCTGAATCGATGCCGCATTGTCCGCATCCAGATTGCCAGTGGGCTCGTCCATCAATACGCAGGCAGGCTCGGCCACCAACGCGCGTGCAATTGCAACTCGTTGGCGCTCACCGCCGGACAGCTCCGATGGCCGGTGCCCGATCCGCTTACTAAGCCCCACTTGCTCCAATAGCGCGTTGGCGCGTTCAATCGCGTGTTTTTTCTTTTCGCCACGAATAATAAGCGGCATGGCCGCATTTTCGCTGGCGCTAAATTCTGGCAACAGATGATGAAATTGATACACAAATCCTAGCGCGCGATTGCGCAACGCCGAGCGCTGTTTTTCGCTCACTTGGGCAATGGTTTCTCCCATCACCAGTACTTCTCCAGAACTCGGCGCATCCAAACCGCCTAGCAGTTGCAGCAGGGTCGTTTTTCCGGAACCGGACTGACCGACAATGGCAATCAGCTCACCGCGGTTGATGTCCAGATCAATACCGTTGAGTACGTGCACGGTTTCCGGCCCCTGCCGGAACTTCTTATGTAATTGTCGGCACGATAATACCGTTTCATTCGACATGAACAATCTCACTATGAACAATCTTACTCATAACGCAGCGCCTCGGCAGGTTGAATACGCGAGGCCTGCCACGCCGGGTACAGCGTCGCCAGTAAACTTAAGGTCAGCGCGGCGCCAACAATCCAAAAAAAATCAGACCACAAAAATACGGACGGTATCCGGCTAATAAAATACACATCGGGATTAAACACCTTGGCGCCGAGCAGGCTTTCCAATATCGCGATTATCTCGGTGATATGGGTTGCCAGTGGCACGCCAATCAAAGCGCCGAGCCCAACGCCCAGTAACGCCGTTAACAAACCATAGCAAATAAAGATGGTGACTATAGCGGCTGGCGTCGCGCCCATTGTGCGCAGGACTGCAATGGCGGCGCGGCGCTGCGACACCGCCATCGTCAAAATGGAAATAATATTGAAGGCGGCAATGACCACAATGAAAAACAGTAGCAGCCGAATCATGCGCTTTTCCATTTTCACCGCCTGAAACAAACTGCCCTGTGTTTCCGCCCAAGACAGGGTTTGGCTGCCCTCCGGCAAGGCGCTGGCCAACACCTTTAACAGCTGCGGTGCGGCAAACAAATCATCGAACTCGACTCGTAAACCATTAACCGCACTGCCTAGGCGCAACAAACGCTGACCGTCACCGAGGTGGATGAAAGCGGTATTGCCATCGATATCCGCTCCGGCTTTGAACAAACCAATGACTTCAAATACTTTTTCTCTGGGGAACACGCCCAATGGCGTTACCGTGACGGTGGGCAGCACCAGATTCACCGAGTCGCCTACCGACACCTGCAAATGCCGAGCAAGAATATCGCCTAATACAATCTGGTATTTAGCTTGCTCGAGGTTGCGCCCTTCAACGATCTGCCGGTGAATACTAGACACTTTTTCTTCGCGCACAGGATCAATCGCGTAAAGCTGTATCCCACGCAGGCGATCACCGCGCATGAGCATCGCGGCGCTACCCACGTAAGGGGACACACCGACCACACTGGGATTCGCTGAAATCCGACTCGCCACCGACTCCCAGTCATCCATTCGACGTTCGGGGCCGTCTATGAATCCGTGCGGCACCAGCGACAATACTCGGCCCCGCAGCTCGGCTTCAAAGCCGTTCATGACCGACATAACAAC
>JBLHMO010000187.1:0-5011 GCA_047622145.1 Paracoccaceae bacterium
CCGCTGGCGCCGATTTTTTCAGCATGGGGTGAACCGCCAATGAAGGCGACACCGCATTGATACGCACACCAAAATCTGCCGCCTCCAAAGCAGCGCAGCGTGTCAGCGCCATCACACCGGCCTTAGCAGCCGCGTAGTGCGCCTGTTCTTTCTGTGCGCGCCAGCCCAGCACCGAGGCATTGTTGACAATCACGCCGCTGCCGCGAGTCTTCATGACCTTCATCATGTAGCGGGTCATGCGCATGGTGCCGTTGAGCGTAACGTCGATCACCTTATTCCACTCATCGTCTTCCATATCAATCAGTGCCTTGGTGCCACCTAGGCCAGCGTTATTAATCAGTACGTCGACGCCGCCCAGCTTGTCCTCGGCGAAATTAATCAGTGCTTGCACTTGCTCTTCGTTGGCGACGTTACAGGTTTTACCCCAGACATTGCCCAGACCGGTTTCGGTTTTCAGCTTTTCGACCGAGGACTCCAGTCGACCTTCGTGAATGTCGCTAATGACGATCGCGGGGCAGCCTTCTTCAACGGCCCGCTTGGCAGCAGCAAACCCTATTCCAGCGCCAGCCGCTGCGGTAATCAGCACCGAGCGGTCTTTTAGCAAACCGTGACCGGCGACGTATGTGGGGTTTTTAATATCCATAACTAGACCTCTTTTGTGCGCCTGCAAAGCAGGCGTCTTTAGAATTCTGCCAATACCGAAGGCTTTGACTGTGGTGCGCTGGCAAGGCGAAATTTAAAATCAGTGAGGGAGTTTACACCTAGTAAATGACCGATCTGATTTTGAGCTTCAACGCCACCAGCGTGCATCAGACAAAGCCCGAACTACCATTTCGGTTCTTTGGGCATCCCTAGCCCCCGCTCAGCAATAATGTTGCGCTGAATTTCATTGGTACCGCCATAAATCGTATCCGAGCGCACAAACAGGTACAGCGACTGCAAACGAGTCAGTTCATAGGGCTCGGCCTCAATCACCTGCCCGGCTTCGCCCTGCACATCCACGGCCAGCTCGCCCAGATCACGATGCCAAGTCGCCCAGTAGAGTTTATAGATCAGCGCTTCTTTTTGCAGACTGCCGTCGCCAGCGGTATCCGACAACATCCGCATACTATTGAAACGCATGATCTTGAGACGCAGGTACAGTTCGGCAATGCGCTGGCGCATCACCGGATCTTTCGACGCACCATTGTCTTTTGCCAGCTTGACCACATCGTCCAGCTCGCTTTTAAAGGCCATTTGCTGACCGAGCGTCGACACACCGCGCTCAAAACCCAGCAAGCCCATGGCCACTTTCCAGCCATCACCGGGTTCGCCAACAATATCGTCAGCGTCGCATTCGGCATCGTCAAAAAAGACTTCATTAAATTCAGAGGTCCCGGTAATTTGTTCGATCGGACGAATGGTAACGCCCGGTTGATCCATTTTTATCAGAAAAAAGCCTAAGCCCTTGTGCGCTTTTGAATCCGGATCAGTGCGCGCAATCACAAAGCAATAGTCGGATTCGTGTGCGAGCGAGGTCCAAACTTTCTGGCCGTTAATTACCCACTTGCCTTTTGATTCATCAAAACGCGCTTTAGTTTTGACGTTAGCCAAATCCGAACCCGCGCTGGGTTCCGAGTAGCCCTGACACCAGAGCTCAGTACCGGCAACTATTCCCGGCAAATATTTCTGTTTTTGCGCCTCGCTGCCAAAAGCAACAAGGGTCGGCCCCGCCAGCCCTTCACCGATATGACCTACACGCCCAGGTGCGCCCGCACGGGCATACTCCTCAAAAAACACCACCTGCTGTTCGATAGGCAGACCACGACCGCCGTATTCTTTTGGCCAGCCAACACAGGTCCACTTCCCTTCGGCCAGCTTTTTCTCCCACGCTTTACGCTCCTGCGGAAACATATGTTCGTCGCCGGGGCCGCCGCGAAATTTGAGCTGCTCAAACTCGCCACTCAGGTTTTCATTTAGCCAGCTCGCAATTTCTTCGCGAAACTTTTCATCTTCAGGACTGAAACTTAATTTCATAACAACCTCCTCAGTCCAACACTATCTGGGCAAGACGTTCGCGGTGGTAAGCGGCCGAGCCCAACATATGCTCGGACGACTTTGCGCGTTTAAAGTACAGATGCACGTCGTATTCCCAAGTAAAGCCGACGCCACCGTGCAATTGCATGGCCTCACCGGCGTTTTTGAAATAGGCGTCCGAGCAATAGGCTTTAGCGATACTGGCCGCCTCCTTCAGCTCACCGGCTAGCTCGCCGCCCTGTAAGGCCTCATCGGCAACGCAGGCCGCGTAGTAAACGGCTGATCGCGCCGCTTCAACACGCAGCATCATGTCCGCCGCCTTGTGCTTTACTGCTTGAAAACTGGCAATTGGGCGATTGAACTGCACCCGCTCTTTGCTGTAATCAACTGTCATATCCAAAAGCTGCTGGCTACCGCCCACTTGCTCTGCTGCCAGCGCGATGGTGGCCAGATCCAAGACCTTATCGAGCACGGGCCACGCTTGGCCTTCTTCACCCAGCAACGCATCGGCAGCAACCGTTAGCTCGTATAGGGTGAGCTTCGCCAATCTTCGGGTCTGATCCAATACTGGTAAATTCTCGCGCGTCAGGCCTGCTGCGTCAGCGTTTACCGCAAACAGGCTAATGCCCTCAGCACCGCTGCTGCCGTCGGTACGCGCAGCAATGATCACTAAATCAGCGCTCACACCATCAACCACAAAGGCGCACTCACCATTGAGCACAAAACCTTCGCCATCTTTTCGATAGTTTGCCGTAACCGAACTCGCGTCCCTCCCGCCATTCGCACCGGCATAGGCCATTGTCGCCGTCAGCGAGCCGTCGCAAATTCGGCCCAGCAAGTCTGCCTTTTGCGCTTCGCTTGCGCCCAGCATCAAGGTGTTAACGCCCAGGCACACCGTAGAGTAAAACGGAGCGCACAGTAGCGTTCGCCCCATTTGCTCCATCATTGCGACCAGTTCGACATAGCCCAGACCCATACCGCCCTGCGCTTCAGGTATGTGGATAGCCTGCCAATACATCTCGGTGCAAATACGCTGCCAGAGTGCGGGATCAAAGCCAAGATCTGCGGCCATCGCTTTGCGAACCGCTTCACTGCTAGAGACTTCAGCCAGGAACGATTGCGCGGTATCGCGAATCATCTGCTGCTCTTCGGTAAAAACAAAATCCATGAGTTGCCTGCTTCAGTCTGTTCTGCCGGAAACGCTGCGCTTATTCCGGCCTAAATTCTCAAGCCCGCAGCGTTACCAGTAACTTGAGGTTTAGAACAACAATTTCAATTTAACGTAGGGGCCGTCTTGAAAGTCGTAGTCACCACGAACATTTTCGATCTCTACTTCGACATCAGAAACTCCGAATTCAAGCGCCGAGTTTTCAAACAGCATAATTTCAGCACCTATTTTCCAATCGCGATAGCCTTCTATGTCATCGAACGTGGTCGAAGAAGGACCATAGAAATACGAGAACACAAAGCTGAAGACATCGCTGCTAGGCACTGTCAAATCTATACCAAACCCAAGCCCCGGCCCTTCCGCCTTAGCCAGGTCAGCATAAATACCTTTCACACCGACACGCCCCTGCAAGCGACCGCGCTGACCATTGACATAAAAACCTGCATTATAGATTTCGACATCGTCGTCTTCATTGTGGTCGACACCCAGTCCTATCGACGCCTTACCGTCCGGGGAGTTGATATTCACCGCCAAACCGGCGGCATCATCACTAAACTGAAAACCCAGGTCGTTGGCCAAGACCGGTGTCGCCAGAAATACCAGAATAAAAAGCGCCTTTTTCATGTAGCTGTACCCTTGCGTGTAATATTAGGTTCCATAAACTTTTTGCGCAGAGACTTCATTTTCCAGTAGTTCCTCCATCGCACTACCCACCTCTGCCGGCTCCCAGCGGGCACCCTTATCAACACCCTGGGTTGTGCGCCAGCCATCGGCGATCGATATCTTACCGCCTTCTGATTCAAAAACTCGACCGGTAACATGTGCAGATTCCGCACTTGCCAGCCAAGCGAGCAGAGTTGATACATTTTCCGGCGCGAAATGGTCGAAACTACCGTCTTCCGGTATGGCCATGCGTTTGGCCATTTCGGGCACGCCCGAGGTCATGGCGGTGCGGGCCGAGGGTGCAACCGCGTTGGCGGTAATGCCGTAACGGCCCAGTTCGGCGGCCTGATTCAATGTGAGCGCCGCAATTCCGGCTTTGGCCGCTGCATAGTTGCTCTGGCCAATGGAACCCTGCAAGCCAGCCCCCGAGGTGGTATTGATAATACGCCCACTAACAGCTTTGCCTTCTTTGCTTTGACCGCGCCAGTAATGCACCGCGTGCGAGCTGATGCAAAAATGGCCTTTCAGATGCACGGCCATAATGGTGTCCCACTCCTGCTCGGTCATCGACGCGAACATCCGATCGCGGTTAACCCCCGCATTATTGACAACACAGTGCAGATCACCAAAGGTTTCGATGGCCTGTTGAACGGCATTCAGGCAGTCATCGTAGTTGGTAATATCCGACGTATTAACAATGGCTTTGCCGCCCGCTGCGATAATGTCGTCCACGACCTTCTGCGCAGCTTCTTGATTGATGTCGTTCACGACAACGTTGCAACCTTCGCCAGCGAATATACCTGCGTGAGCAGCTCCCAAGCCACCACCGGCTCCGGTAATGATTGCGGTTCGGTTGTTCAGAATTCCCATGTTGATCCCCTCTAATCTGAATCGGTGCCAATCTATAGCACTTTAGTATGTATCTTGTGATCGGACGTCAGACCAAAAGTGCCCTACAGGCGCTCTAATATAGTGACGTTTGCCTGCCCACCACCTTCGCACATAGTCTGCAAACCATAACGGCCACCCGTGCGTTCAAGCTCATGCAGCAGCGTCGTCATTAGCTTGGTGCCCGTTGCGCCCAGTGGGTGACCCAGCGCAATAGCGCCGCCATTCACATTGGTTTTTGCATGGTCATAGCCGATTTCTTTCAACCAAGCCAGA
>JBLHMO010000188.1:0-5000 GCA_047622145.1 Paracoccaceae bacterium
CAACCGATGAGATAGATCCCCATTCTGTTATAATTCACCGCTTTGTTAATGCTAGTAGAAATAGAATTACCATGAATGTAGAACAAATGTTAAACACCATGAATCCCGAGATTCACACGGCCTTAAAGCGCGCTGTTGAAATAGGAAAGTGGCCGGATGGCCGCGTCTTGACTCAGGAGCAGCGGGCCTTATGCATGGAGGCCGTGATTGCTTACGATGCCCGTTTTGTCGGCGAGTCTGAGCGGGTCGGCTATATTGATCTAGGCAGCAAAGCCGGTGGCGATCTCGGTGATGATAAGCCGGAGCCCAGCATTCTTAAGTGGGCTGAATAATGGGCGCAATAGTGGACGCAATAGCATGAGCGAATTAGGTCAGGGCAATATTGCCAAAATGCGGACACAGCTCGTTGACGGCCTTGTTCGCTACAGCCTGCCCCTAGGCGCTGCGCAGATTGATATGAGCGCAATGATAGGCAGTGTCGTGAAAATCGAGTTTGCCGGCGTCATCAACTGTGTGCACTGCAATCGTAAAACCAACAAGAGCTTCAGTCAGGGGTACTGCTACCCCTGCTTTCAGAAACTGGCCCAATGCGATAGTTGCATTGTCAGCCCCGAAAAATGTCACTACTTTGAAGGTACTTGCCGCGAACCCCTGTGGGGCGAAGAACACTGTCTGCGGGATCACATTGTGTACCTATCCAATACCTCCGCACTAAAAATTGGTATTACCCGGGGCACGCAAATCCCAACGCGCTGGATTGATCAGGGCGCAGTGCAGGCACTGCCCATCTTTCGAGTGAGCAACCGTTTGCAATCGGGACTGGTCGAAACCGTTTTCAAAGCACATGTCGCGGATAAAACCAGTTGGCAGGCAATGCTAAAGGCTGAGCCTGAAGCGAAGGATATGGCGGCAGAGCGCGATCGACTTTTGGCACAATGTCAGCCTGATATTGATGCCTTGGTTGACCGGTTCGGCGAAGCCTCTATCGAGGCACTGCAGGAAACAGAAACCTCTATTCGCTTTCCCGTTGAACAGTACCCGGAAAAAGTAAAATCTTTCAATCTTGATAAGCTGCGGTTCGCAGAAGGTACGCTTTTGGGGATTAAGGGGCAGTATCTGATTTTCGATACCGGCGTTATCAATATGCGCAAATACGGCGGCTATCAACTGCGCCTCAGCGCCTGACCACCAGTTTATAAAAGCGAAACTACTCATTATGCGTGATGCCCAGGCAAGTACAATTTATCTTAAAGACTATAGCGTGCCGGACTTTGTGATCGACGAGACGGAACTGCGTTTTGAACTGTTTGAGACACATGCGCTGGTGCATTCCAATCTCCGCTTTCGCCGTAATCTGCAAGCCGACAGTGCATCGGCGCCATTGGTGCTGGACGGCTGCGATCTCGAACTGAAATCGCTTTCAATTGATGACAACCCCCTCTCGGCAGGAGCGTACCGGCTCGATGAGGAGTCGCTGACGATAGAAACCGTTCCAGACAAATTTTCTCTGCAATGCACTACCCAGATCGAGCCGCAAAATAATACCTCGCTGGATGGCCTATACCGCTCTAGTACTATGTTTTGCACTCAGTGCGAGGCCGAAGGTTTTCGTAAAATAACCTATTACCTTGACCGGCCAGACGTTATGTCGGTTTACACCGTTACCCTCGAAGCGGATCCGGAGACGTACCCGGTGCTGCTGTCGAATGGCAATTTGCAGCACTGCGAACAATTGGCCAATGGCCGCACACGCGCAGTTTGGCACGACCCACATCGCAAGCCGGCGTATTTGTTTGCACTGGTCGCCGGTGATTTGGAAAGAGTCAGCGATCAATTTGAAACCTGCGGTGGCCGTGAGGTTGATTTACATATCTACGTTGAAGCAAAAGACATCGATAAATGCGCTCACGCCATGCAGTCCTTGAAAAATGCCATGCGCTGGGACGAAGAGGTTTACGGGCGCGAATACGATCTCGACATCTTTAATATTGTGGCGGTGGATGACTTCAATATGGGGGCGATGGAAAACAAAAGTCTCAATATATTTAATACCTCCTGCGTACTGGCCAGTCCCGAAACAACTACCGACGCGGGATTTCAGCGTGTGGAAGGCGTGGTCGCGCATGAGTATTTTCACAACTGGTCGGGCAACCGCGTTACCTGTAGAGATTGGTTTCAGCTAAGTTTGAAGGAAGGCTTTACGGTTTTTAGAGATACCGAGTTTTCCTCCGACATGGGCTCACCCGTTGTTAAGCGGGTAGAAGATGTGAGTTTGCTGCGCACCGCGCAATTTGCCGAAGACGCAGGCCCGATGGCGCACCCGGTGCGTCCGGATTCTTATATGGAGATATCCAACTTTTACACCGTAACCATTTACGAAAAAGGTGCGGAAGTGGTGCGCATGATTCAGACCCTGCTTGGGCCTGAGCAGTTTCGCGCAGGGAGTGATCTTTATTTCGAGCGCCACGACGGCCAGGCGGTAGGCTGCGAAGATTTCGTTAAGGCGATGGAAGATGTCAGCGGAATCGATTTGACGCAGTTCCGGCACTGGTATTCACAGGCGGGCACACCGCAGGTCACTGTGAGTGGCGACTACGACGCGGAACAGGAAACCTATACTTTGAGGGTCGCCCAAAGCTGCCCTGACACCCCCGGGCAATCCGACAAGCAGGCCTTTCATATCCCGATGGCGATGGGGCTGCTGGGTGAGGCAGGTAGCTTGCGGCTTACCCTGCAAGACGAACAGGTCGATACGGAATCCGCTGATAATACCGGCCGAGTATTGAGCATAACTGAGCGTGAGCAGCATTTTGTGTTCACGAATATCAACGAAAAACCGGTGCCCAGTCTGTTCCGTGGTTTTTCGGCGCCGATCAAATTGCGTATGGATTACAGTCGCGACGATTTGCTGTTTCTAATGCAGAACGACAGCGATGGCTTTAATCGCTGGGAAGCTTCCCAGCAGCTTGGCGTTTTGGTGCTCAACGATATGCTTGCGGCGCATCAGGCGGGTGCGAGGCTGGCATTGGATGAGCGCGTGATCAGTGCAGGTCGAAATTTACTGGCAGATGATTCCTTGGATCCGGCCATGGTGGCGTTGATGCTGGCCCTGCCCAGTGAAGCCTATATGGCTGAGCAAATGCAGCCGGTTGATGTACTTGCGATTCATGCTGCACGCAACCAGGCGCGCTTGGACTTGGCTTCGGCTTTGCGTGATGACTTGCTAGTCACCTACCGGCGCCTGAGCATGAGTCAAGGCGATTACGCACCGAGTTCAGGTCAGGTCGCGCGGCGAAGCCTTAAAAACTTGGCATTGCAGTATCTAATGCTATTGCCCGGGGCCGAGATACTACCCCTGTGTCTGGAGCAGCTCGATAAAGCCGACAATATGACTGACCGTATCGCGGCGCTGGTGGCCTTGGTCAACAGTGAGCACGAAGCCGAAACAGCCACGGCCTTAGTCGAGTTTTATGAGATTTGGCAGCATGAACCACTCGTCGTCAACCAGTGGTTTCAAGTTCAGGCCTGCTGCCAGCGTCCGGGAACCCTAGGTCGTGTGCGACAGTTACTGGAGCATTCTGCTTTTGATTTACGCAACCCCAATAAAGTGCGCGCCGTTATAGGCGCTTTTTGTGGGCAAAATGCGGTTAATTTCCACCAGCTCGATGGGGCTGGTTACCAATTCCTGGCCGATCACGTTATTCAGTTAAACCGCAGTAATCCTCAAATAGCTTCGCGCTTGCTGGGGCCGCTCAGTAAATGGCGAAAATTCCTGCCGGAACAACAAGCGATGATGAAAGCGGAACTTGAGCGTCTAGCTAGAGAGCCAAAGCTGTCGCGCGATGTGTTTGAAGTCGTTTCAAAATCCCTTCAAATTTAAAGCTGCCCCCTTTTCTGGCGGGCGATAGCGCCCCCAACCGACGCAGGTTAAGTTTCCGTAACGCCATTTCACTGGGGTGGTGGCAGCGCTATACTCCCAAGTCTAATAACCATTAGTTCATTGCTGACAGGAAGGAGGGCCTTATGTCCATTTATCAAGCCATTGAGAAGGCGGGCGAACACCGTCGTGTATACCAATTGACCAGCCCGGTCACTATGGAGCCGATAGGCGAGCTGGTTTGCGCCAACACCGATGATGTCCGTGCTGCCGTTGCCAAGGCGCGCGAAGCAAGAAAAACCTGGGGTGAAACCAGCGTTGAGGAACGCGCCAATTACATTAAAAAGGCTGCGCAGATCATCCTCAAACGACAGGACGAAATTTGCGAAACCGTCATCAGGGAAACGGGCAAAGTACCGGCCGATGCGCTGAGTATGGAAATTTTTTCCGTTGTCGATGCAATGACCTACTACGCCAAACACGCGAAAAAATTCCTCAAAACAGAAAAACGCAAAGTGCCGGGCATCGTTGGGCTTGGCAAAAAAATGAAGATCGTCTATAAGCCACTTGGCGTTGTGGGCATTATCGTGCCTTGGAATGGCCCCTTCGTGCTGGCCGCCAACCCTGCTGCGCAAGCGCTGCTTGCCGGTAATACCGTGGTGCTAAAGGGTTCGGAAGTGACCCCTTATTCCTCAAAACTGTTGGAAGACATATACCGCGAAGCGGGTCTGCCTGAAGGTGTATTGCAGGTCTTGATGGGTGATGGTCAGACCGGTGCCGATTTGGTTGAATCCGGCGTCGATAAAATTTCCTTCACTGGCAGCGTTCGTACCGGCAAGCTGGTCGCCGAATCCTGTGCCCGTCAATTGATTCCGGTCACGCTGGAATTGGGTGGCAAAGACGCAATGATCGTTTGTGCCGACGCCAATTTGGATCGCGCTGTTGAAGGCGCACTGGTGGGCTCCTGTATGAACACCGGCCATTACTGCTGCGGCACCGAGCGTATTTACGTAATGGAAAGTGTTTACGACGAATTTGTAAGCAAGATCGTCGAGCGCGCAAAAGCCCTTAAACAGGGGCCCGAGCACGGCGGCGACGAAGATGTCGGTGCGGTTTTCTGGGA
>JBLHMO010000189.1:0-4865 GCA_047622145.1 Paracoccaceae bacterium
ATCGCGTAAGAAAAACAGTATTTTGAGGAGCTATCAAGTCTCTAGGAAACTAAGGGCTTGCCACAGTGATAGCGCCTTCCATTAGTTATAGTCAATATTTTGATTAGTTCACTTTATTTTTTATCAGCGATATGTGATCTAAAGCTGCGCGACAATATTTAGGGAATAACTAGCAAAAAAATTTGTATATATTTTCTGCTTAGTTAGACAGAACAATCCGTAGATACGCCTAGAATGGGATTTCGATTATGATTTTTTTTATTACTAATTGATATTAGTAAATTTCTTCCCCACCCCGCCAACGATGCATTTCGACAGTAATGTGCTGTACCGCATAATCTAGGCCTAGTAATGCAATGGAAGGGGCCTCTGTAGGCATCCACACCGCTAAAACATATGCTAGCCACGAGATCGCCTGCTCGGATCTGAGCTAGGACTAACTAAAATATTTCTGTTCAAGGATATTGCGCCTGCGGGTTGTTCGCCACGGCAGAGGCCGCAGATATTTGAAGTAGTGCGGCGTCGAGCTCTAGGCATAAACATTGCACGTAGATTATTGAGGCTGGATTCGTCGTTTGATATAGTACGGCTGATTGCCGCAAGGCTTAGTTTCTCTAGGGTTTCGGAGTGTAGCTCAGCTTGGTAGAGCACCGCGTTCGGGACGCGCCTTTCACTCCGACCAGTTAACATGACGCCTACCGGGGACATGAGTAATCCTCAAACTAACAGTCGTACTTAATAACTGCGCTCACCAAAAATACGTTTAGAACGGCGCGGCTCCATGAATATTGTTTCGAGTACGGCGAACTGGCAGTTTGTCGCCTTCAAAGCCAAGTACTACGTTAAATGGCTGCCCGCTTCAGTTACACCCTACGGCTAAAGCACTTAGTAACTTGGGCCAACTGGGTTTTATACAAACCAAACCAAAATTACGCAGGCCGTCTGCTTTGCACAATACGAAAACGCTGCGCAACAAAACCCAACTCGGTGAGTGAGGCAGTGCCCGCAGGGTTCAGACCGGTCACGTGAAAGTCGCTGTATGCCGCAGCAAAGTTCAGCGGCATGGGGCCAGTCAAATTGCAGGTCAATTGTGCGCCGGCATGGGCATACGCCAGTTCTGCTCGCTCGATAAAACTCTCATCTAGCGAATACACAAACGCGGTAAGGCCGCCAGCTTCACGTACATCGCGCGTCGCCTGCTGCAGTGCGTCTTCTGCGGACTCACAATCAATTACAAATGATACTGGGCCAAAGCGCTCGCCCAAATACAGCGCCCGCTGCGATGGATTCACACTCAGCACCAGAGGCGTGCGGGTGCGCGCGTCGGGGTAATCGGGATGGGTGTACTCCCGAGAAGCCAACAACACCTCGGTGGTTTGCGCTAGCTCGTCGAGCAGCCTTAATGTATCCGGCGCCTGAATGGCTGCCAGAATCATCGCCGCCTTGCGCGGGTTGCCGGCGATCTCAGTGAGGGCTGCGACTAAGCGCTGCTTGACCTCCTGCGCGGGTACAAGCCGGCTCCCCTCGTGCACGCCATTTTTCGGGAGATAAATATTCTGTGGGCTGGTACACATCTGTGCAGAAAACATACTCAGCGTCGTCGCCAGTGAACGGATTACCGCCTCGAGATTGTCGCAGGAATCGAGCACCACTGTATTGGTGCCAGCCGTTTCGGTATAACACAAAGCTGGATGTGCATGGCTCTCAACCCAGGCACCAAAGCTAGTGCTACCGGTAAAATCGATGATCGCGGTATCAGGGTGTTTGACCAATAGCTTACCGATAGGTGCAGCCCGTGTATCCAGCGCCATCGTGACAAGATTGGGGGCAAACCCGGCATCAGCGAGAACCTCGCGGAAGATTTTCACAGACAGGGCCATCGGCAACACCGAGTCTGGATGCGGCTTTACAATGACGGCATTGCCGGTGGCCAGACTCGCCATCATTGAGGGCCAAGCGTTCCAGGTAGCAAAACTTGCGCAACTAAAACACACCGCCACCCCGCGTGGCATGACGCGATAACGTTTTTTTAGGGATATTTCGGTTTTGCCAAAGTTGCGTTGCCAATGCGCGCCTTGTGGCGTCCAGTGCATCGCTTCAGAGGCGTAGACCAGCGCTTCGATTGCACGATCCAGCGCGTTTACACCGCTGCCGGTATAACTCATATTTGAGCTCTGACCGGCGGTGTGCATCACCCCGGCGGCAATATCGAAAACGTGTTGAAACAGCCGCTCTACCACTTCCATTAAAATGCCGATGCGGGTATCAATATCGGCGAAGGCCCACTCCGGCAGCGCCGATTTAGCCGCCGAAAATAGCGCGTCGATATCCGACTGCGGGTAGGAGATACCCAGCTTTTGTTGGGTATAGGGTGAGACCTCTTCGCCGATATAAGTCTGAATTCCCGGCTGATCGAGGTCAAAGCGTGAATTGCTTACGGTTTGAAGAAATTCCTGTGCTGCAGACTCTCCCTGCTCTCGCTGTGGGTGGACGTGCAACTCCGGGAAGGCACTCCAGTGATGCCGCTCGCGGCAGGCTATTTGCGCGCGTTCAAAACGTTCTCGATGGCGATTGAAATATTGTTGCGATGACATAGCTGGCTTCTCTCAATGTATTAATGCCGACAATCGTGAATGAAGTCTTCCCATGCCTAAGCTACGCGCCGCCACTTGAGCTTGTGGTGACGCGCACCTTCATGTGCAGAGAGTGTTAAGCAGTCGCCCTCAAACAGAATCGTTCGACGCTGTTCACTGCCTACAAAATTCGGATTAAGTGCGATATCAACGCTATGGATAACGGTATCGCCCTCTGTCGAGTAACTACCTCCATAGCTGAAAAAGCTGTCAAAGGCTGCGATTTTTTCGACATCCGGCGCCTGCTGTGGCACCGCGACTGAAAGTGCTTCGCGGTCATCCCGACTGATGGCGGCCAACATACGGCCATTGTCGCTGTAGACAATACTTCCCCAAGCCGACTCGCCATAGGGGTAGCGCGCTGGTCTAGCGTCGGAAAACTCGATAGACCAGCTCACCAGAGACCATGCGCCAAGCAACAGATTTTGCTGACTACCTTTTCCAGACATCAATTCACTCGCTCGATCAGCATGGCCGAACCCGTGCCCGACGCGCCGGTGGCCACAACCAGCCCCAAGGGCTTGTCATCCCTTTCCAGTACATCACACAAGGTCGATAACAAGACCGCACCGGTGGCGCCCATCGGGTGACCTTTGGCTAAGTGGCCACCGCTGATGTTAACGCGAGCTGGATCAGGATCGTAACGCTGCTGAAACAATACCGGCACCACCGCAAAAGCCTCCATAAATTCTATGCGGTCGATATCCGCAAGCTTCACCCGCAAGCGTTTTAACAGCTTGTCCATTGCCGCCATGCCGCCGGTGAGCGATTCGCCGGGGTCGGCGCCGGCGTCGGTCCAGCCAAGTATCCGTGCACGCGGCGCTCGCTCTGATGCGCCGGCATTGCCGACTAACGCTAACGCGGCACCGTCCACCATAGCCGGCGCGTTGGCGATACTGTGGCGATAATCAATGTCCCTGCCCGTCAGCGTTGCGGCATAGGCTGCGGCAATACTTTCAAAAGCCGGTGGCAGCAAGGCGAGACTTTCCCGATTAGTTTGCGGCCGTATGCACTCATCCTCTTGCGCCATGACGCTGCCGTCAGGATTGAAAATGCCAAGTCGAGAAGACTGGTAGCGCTGTGCACTTGCCGCACGTCGATGCGACTGGGCGGTAACTTCATCCAAATCCGAACGACTGATCCGAAACTGTGTGGCCAGTAGGTCGGCGGAGACCGCGACGGGAAGATAGCGCTGCGTTACCGGTAGTGATGTATCGCTGTAATAAGCAGCTTTGTCCGCCATAAACGGCACCTGCGACATACACTCGACACCACCGGCGAGTGCGAGGCGGCTTTGGCCAAGCGCGCAGGCGTTTGCCGCCAAACCTATACTGCTCAAGCCTGAGGCACAAAAATGATTGACGGTCATGGCCGAGCAGCTATCGGGTAGTCCGGCAAAAAGCTTACTCAGTAGAGCGATATTACCGCCTTGGGCTTTCAGCTGACCAACGCAGCCCACGAGTAATTGCTCGACCTCGCTCGTGGCATGGCCACGTTGTTGTATGCCATCCACTAGCATCGCGATCAGTGCCTGTGGCGACAGGCCCGCAAGACTACCTTCCGGCTTGGCCTTGCAGCGCGGGGACCGTAAGGCCTCGTAGATGAATGCATCCATACCTAGACCTCGCTGGAGGCACTGGCAAAGCCGCTGCCATCTGCCCAGGTCGCATGAAAGCCGGCGGGCACGGTCACTGGCAGTAGTATTCTCGCCAGCGGCCCGTCTTCAATCGCCTGGGCATTCCAGATACGCACCTCGGAACTTAGGTCGCTCTCGTTAATGCAGAAACCAACGAGATAACCGTCGTCTTCGGAAATGGCATTGATACGGGGAGCGAAAGCCACTTCCGATCCGAATACACCCGCTTCATAGCCATAGCGCTCACGCTTGCCACTTTCGAAATCGTATTTGTAAATGCCGTCAAATTTCAGCGTGTTGCTTGGCGCGATAGATTGAATATAGGAATAGCGATTTTTCTGACCCGCGAAATCGAGATTGATGCTGGGGAATTCATTGATGGCGTCGTCGATATCGCTGGTAGTACAGCGGCCGGTCTTCAAGTTCATGCGCCATTCGCAGGGGACGGCATTTAAAGCAAGCACTTCAATCATAGCCTTATAAGGCCCAAATTCTTCACCGCATGCATTCGGATTAGGCACCATTTTACAACCCAGCATCACCAGCTCATCGCCCTCTTCCCAGGCATTGATGACGTGGTAGATATAGCAAGGATC
>JBLHMO010000190.1:0-4861 GCA_047622145.1 Paracoccaceae bacterium
AGCGTAGCCAAAAAAGCAGAATTTGAGCCAAATCTTTTGCATCGTTATTGAGCTCCTAGCTGCTGCATTTGCAGGTTCAACTCTGAGACCACGTCGCGAATGCTGGTTTTTACGCTGGGGTCGGAAAAATCGATGCAGGCGATATCGGTTTTTACTTTGGCGAAGGGCCGGGGAATTAAAAAGCGATCCCAGGTGGGTAGCCGAATTCCAGCAGTGCGGCAACGAACGAGGTAGAGCGGCACCTTCTTTCGTCGCGCTAGCATCACGGCACCGGATTTCATCTCATGGCGCGGCCCGCGCGAGCCGTCCACTGACAGGCAAACTGAGCGGCCTGCGGCCAGTGATTCCTGCAGCTCCCCAAAAGCTTCCTTGCCGCCTTTGGTTGTTGAGCCCAGCACCGAGTCGATTGCAGCTCGACGTCGAACGACTTCTGCCACAGCGGCGCCATTGTGGTTGAGCGAAGCGATGCCCAGAAAGTTCTGGTTTGCCAGCAAGCCGACAAGCGGAACGAGTTCGTCGTGGTAGCTGGCGACAACGCAGGGCGCCTGCGGTGTGAAGGGCTTGTCGTAGCGCAGGGTTTTTAGTGATACAAAGCAGAACTCGAAAAAGCCCTGCAATATCCCCCGGGCAATTTTCTGGGAACTTGTGAGTGGCCGTTTTCGTTTTGCCATTATTTTTCCCTGGAAATGGCCCGTTCGCCGGATTCCACGGTCTGCATAATTAAGGTGTTGATCGTCATGGGGCCGACGCCACCGGGTACCGGGGTGTAAGCGCTGACGCGATGCGTAATGGCGGCGAGCTCGATATCGCCGACACCACCCGGATGGTAGCCGGCATCAACAACCACCGCGGCATCTTTAATCCATTCACCCTTAATAAACTCTGGCTTGCCGACCGCGCCAACCAAAATATCAGCTTGGCCGATATGACTTGCGAGATTGCGGGTACGCGAGTGGCAAATGGTGACGGTGGCGTTCGCCTCGAGCAGCATCGCGGCCATGGGTTTCCCCAAAATAGCGCTGCGGCCGACCACAACAGCGTGCATTCCCTCGAGTTTAATCTGGTAATGGGCCAGTAGCCGCATAATGCCCTTTGGCGTCGCGCAGCCGTAGGCTTCTTCCCCCATCGCCATGCGGCCGAAGCCCTGACAGGTCACCCCGTCAACGTCCTTTCTTAGGCTGATTGCGTCAAAACAGGCGCGCTCGTCTACTTGCTCGGGTACGGGGTGCTGCAAAAGTATACCGTGTACGTCCGGATTGGCATTCAACTCATTGATTTTAGATAGCAATTGCGCAGTTGTGGTCGAAGTGGGCATATCGACGGCAAGTGACTTCATGCCCACGCGGCGACAGGCGTTGCCCTTCATTTTCACGTAGGTTGCAGAGGCGGGGTCATCGCCAACCAAAATCGTAGCGAGAATCGGGATTTTGCCTCCAGATTGCTCCTTGAGTTTCTCAACGCGCTCGCCAAGTTCTTGTTCGCTTTGCGCGGCCAAGGCCTTACCGTCAAGGATGGTTGCCGACATGGATTTTCCCTATCAAAATGAATGCGGTTTGCGAGTGTTTGGGTCTAACAAAAAGTCGTGCTATTGTCGCACCTGTGCGCGACTAGGCCAAGTGTTCCCGTCGGCCTTGGTGGGCGGCAAGTGCTGGAAAATAAGGATATTTGCATGAATTCGTTGCAAATAGCGATTGACGGGGTTGGGGTCGGTGCGTATTATGCGCAGCTCCTCTTGCGGGACATAGGAAATTAGGTCAGTCGGGGTATAGCGCAGCCTGGTAGCGCGCCTGCTTTGGGAGCAGGATGTCGGGAGTTCGAATCTCTCTACCCCGACCATTTCCGCTTTTTATCGCTTGGGAGGATCCGTGCGCCCGTAGCTCAGTTGGATAGAGCAACAGCCTTCTAAGCCGTCGGTCGCAGGTTCGAATCCTGCCGGGCGTACCACCGCAATTGACACCGCTCCATATGGTGGCCGTAGCTCAGTTGGTAGAGTCCAGGATTGTGATTCCTGTTGTCGCGGGTTCGAGCCCCGTCGGCCACCCCATATTCTCTTTGTCCCATCTTCATCTTTCTTCTGATATACCTTGCCCGCACGTGCTCAATAGCGTCCGTCATTTCGGCGGACTGCGGCAAGCCGTCGACAACTTTAGCGTCGCAGACGTTTAACGGGGTGGATAGTTTTAAACACATGCAGTAAATTGACCACAAAATGAAACGCATAAAATAATCCCGCGCTTCGCAATAAGTAGAAACCAACGACTTCTGGAGAACCTGAATGACCACATTGACTCGTGGCTTGGCGGCATTGACCTGTTTGCTGCTCCTATCAACCCCTCTGGTGTCGCATGCCCAGTTAGGCGGTCTACTCGGTGGCGGTGGCGGTGGCGCAGGCCCTGCGGCAGGCCCCGATTTAAGCTGTAGCTTGCGGGGGGCGGACGGAAAACTTTCCTGCGGTGGCATTGGCTTGCAGGAAGCGGCCGACTTTTGTGACGACGTGGATGGCGATTACGTCTGCGGCGACAAGGATGAGTGCCCTGATACTCCCGAAGGCACACCCGTGTTCATGAACGGTTGTCATGAAATGACACTGAGTGAAGATCGTCCCTGGGTATTGCGTGGAGTGAATTTCGAATTTGATCTTGCAGTTCTCCGTCAAGAATCGATCCCGATTTTAGAAGCGGCAGTGAAGGTGTTGAATGAGCACCCGGAATTGCTGGTTGCCATTGATGGGCAAACCGACAGCAAGGGTTCGGATGCCTATAATGACCGCTTGTCCCGTTCGCGCGCCGAAACAGTTCAGAGCTACTTTATTGATCATGGAGTTAATGGCGACCGACTGGTATTTCGTGGCTTCGGCGAGACTCGGCCGGTCGCCCCCAATAATTTTGACGACGGTAGCGACAACCCAGGAGGTCGGTTCGAAAATCGGCGGGTTGAGTTGAATGTTCTCGACCTCGAGACATTTAATTCCGTGAAAGCTGAAATAGCCGAGCGTAACGCTGAGGCGGCACGCCGCGTAGCGGCCCGAGCGAAAGCTGCATCTGCAAAAGCTGCATCTGCAAAAGCTGAGGCAGAAAAGGCCAAGCAATCTGAATCGTCCAGTGAAAGCAGCGTTGATGAATTTGACGCCAGCGAGTATCTGGAGGGTATTGGGTCTGAGCAAGCCGATGATGCTGGCGCTAGTGATGCATCTGCCGAGCCCGCTCTCGAGAGTTCATCTGCAGAGATGAGTAAAGAGTCGTCCGCTGATTCGTTTGATGAAAGCGCGTATCTGGACTTTCTCGAAGGTGATTCGAGTGGCTCCACCGAAACTGAAACCGAAGCTCAATAAAAAGGTGAGTGGCGAGTGTTTTGTAGTGCACCGCCATACATAAACAGACAATAATTTACCGCACACATTTAGGATAAGACTATGGCTATTGATTTACCGCCCGCAGTACCACCAACCCTAGTCAATGCGAGTTACATTTCTGACTACGCTAGCTCGGCATCCGCTTACATTGGCACCGTCGGCAGTTTCGAGTTGCGAGTGACTGGTGACCATTACCTAAACAACGAAGAATTGAACAAAATATTCGAAGTCGCGAAGTCTCCCGACCAGGCTATTTTGCTGATTAATTCTGCGACCAACCGCAAAGGCCATTTGCTAGTGAATACCGTGTATTCACGACAGCAGGCCGTGATCTATGTTCATGCCTTGCAGGCAATCTTGAGCAATGTCACTGGGGCAGAAGAAATTACGCCATTCTTTAAGGGTTTGGAGGGTGACGCTGATTTAAAACGCAGAGAATTTGATCGCTCGCGTGCCATGGCTAACATTAAATCAGAACGTACCGGTGTCGATTACTCGGTTAGCTACCAAGTTGCTGGGAATGACCCGGGCCAAGTGGCAATGGTCTTGCAGGCAGAGCCCGACGCAGACGCTGACCGCACCGATGTAAGCCTTAAACTGAGTAATGAGGGTAGTCGATTCTCTGGCCGCTACTATGCTGATGCCGGCATCAGACACGCAACCTTAGGTGGCACAAATGTGTCGCTGGATTACCAAAAAGCTATTCCGGAGTGGGGTGAATCCAGTGATGGTGACTCCTACGACCAGATTGCGGTTGGAATCAATCGTCCTTTCTCTTTTGGTTTGTATGGACTGCGCCTTAGCCAGGCTGAATACAATCAAAACTTTACCAGCACGAGTTCCGCAGCCGTGCTTTGCGGTCCAATTGCTGCCCTGCCTTGTTTGCCTGGCGCTGCTACAACAACGTCGACCACGGTGCTTGATGCAGAAATTCAGCGTATCGCGCTCACGGGTGAGCAGGTTTTAAGCAGCGATATCAATCGCCGGCTCAGTCTTTTTGAAGAGCTGGAGATGATAGGCGCCACCATTGAAGGCTTGGGCGGCACTGACTTACAGGATGAGACTTACACGACGCTAGAGCTGGGTGGTAAATACCAGCGCGCCAGTAAGGTTGGCTCAAATAAACTGCTAAATTACACCCTGACTGCCTCGGCGAAAGGCGGCATTAGCGACGATGGTGGCACGCTTGAAAGCACACCTACTGCTACCGGTGTCGCAGTAGGCAAGCGTGTTGGCGATTTTATCGTAATTAAGCCTCGCGCAGCTGTTCAAATTGGCACTCGGGGAAAAACTACGCTGGACTTTGATTTTTCCGCCCAGCTTGCCGATGACCAATTGCCGCAGCAACAGCAATGGGTATTAGGTGGCGTGAATAGCATCAGCTCGCACCTGCCGGGCGTTGTTGTCGGTGACAGCGGTTTGTTTGCGCGACTGGGCCTGAATCATCAATTGGCCAGCGGCGACGGATTCCAGATTTTGGCGGGTGTTTTTGCCGAATATGGCGAAGCA
>JBLHMO010000191.1:0-4798 GCA_047622145.1 Paracoccaceae bacterium
AGTCCATTTAGAGGCAGCAACTGTCTAGCGAACCCAGGGAAGTCCAATTTAATTTCCACTGGATCGTCGTACTTAAATCAATGGGTTAGCGGAGCGCCTTTAATCGATCAATATGCCGAGATGCGGCGGGGATCCCTAGTTGAATCAAAGGCTTGCAGCCTGAGAAACTACAATTTTTAATCCAATTAGGCTCCCCAATTTATACAAACTTATTCCATAAACACAACACTCAAACCACCTCATAGCTCTCAATCGGCGGGCATGCACAAAACAAATTTCTATCCCCATACACATTGTCGATGCGGTTTACCGCAGGCCAATACTTGTAAGACTTCAATCCTGCAACTGGAGTGCCGGCCTGTTCGCGGCTGTAGCAATGTGCCCACTCTGCATCTAACATGTCAGCCATGCTGTGCGGGGCGTTAACCAAAGGGTTGTCGTCCAGCGGCCATTCGCCGGCCTCAACTTTTGCGGCTTCCTCTCGGATTTTGATCATGGCTTCGCAGAAGCGATCGAGTTCTTCCTGCGCTTCACTTTCGGTGGGCTCTATCATCAAGGTGCCGGCAACGGGGAAGGACATGGTGGGCGCATGAAAGCCGTAGTCCATCAGGCGCTTTGCGATGTCTTCTTCGCTGATGCCAGAGCTTTCTTTGAGTGGCCGTAAGTCGATAATGCATTCGTGCGCCACGCGATCATTACGGCCGGTGTAGAGCACGGGGTAATGGCCGGAGAGCTGCTTGGCGATATAGTTTGCGTTAAGGATGGCGACTTGCGTTGCGCGGGTAAGACCGCGTTCGCCCATCAGCGCAATGTAGGTCCACGAAATGGCTAGTATGCTAGCGCTGCCGTAGGTTGCTGCCGAGACGGTGGCATTGCCTTTGTCGAGCCCGTCGATATCCAGCACCGGGTGGTTAGGCAGGAAGGGCGCCAAATGTGATTTCACACCAATAGGGCCCATGCCGGGACCGCCGCCGCCGTGAGGGATGCAAAAAGTTTTGTGCAGATTGAGGTGGGATACGTCAGCGCCGAATTCGCCCGGTGCGGCTAGGCCAACTAAAGCATTCATATTGGCGCCGTCTACGTACACCTGCCCACCGTGCTGGTGGATGATGTCGCAGATTTCGCGAATACCTTCTTCAAATACGCCGTGGGTGGAGGGGTAGGTCACCATCAAGGCGGCGAGTTCATTACTGTGGCGCTCGGCTTTTTCGCGCAGGTCGTCGATATCGACATTGCCTTTTGGGTCGCAGCCGACAATCACCACATCCATGCCAGCCATCGCCGCAGAGGCGGGATTGGTGCCGTGGGCGGAACTTGGAATCAGGCACAGTTTGCGCTGATAGTCGCCGCGGCTTTCGTGGTAGTGCTGTATGGCCAGCAGGCCGGCGTACTCACCCTGGGAGCCAGCATTAGGCTGCATGGAGAAGGCATCGTAGCCGGTGCATTGCACCAACTGCTGCTCCAGCTCGCCAATCATTTCCAGATAGCCTGCCACCTGTGCCTTAGGAGCAAAGGGGTGGATACGAGCGAACTCGGGCCAAGTCACCGGAATCATTTCGGTGGTGGCATTGAGCTTCATGGTGCAGGAGCCCAGCGCGATCATGGAATGGTTGAGCGCGATATCGCGGCTTTCCAGCTGTTTTAGGTAGCGCAGCATTTCTGTTTCAGAGTGGTGGGTATTGAAAACAGGATGTGTCAAAAAAGCGCTGCGGCGTTTTAGCGTTGCGGGGATGGCCGGGTCGTCACCGAGAGTGTTGTCGATGGCGTTTAGATTGGGCTGCGATTCGGGCGAAAACAGCGACCATAGGTTTTTAATGTCGGCTGCGGTAGTGGTTTCATCCATGCTGATGGCCAGTGCGCCATCCAGCAGTCGCAGGTTAATGGCCTCGCTTTGTGCGCGCTCGAAAATCGCTTGAGTGTCGGCGCCGGTTTCAACGACCACGGTGTCAAAAAAGTGCTGGTTGCGCAGGCTAAAGCCTTGCTCGACAAAACCTTTTGCGGCGATAGCAGCGAGGCGGTGGCAGCGTGCAGCGATGGTGCGCAGGCCTTCAGGCCCGTGATAAATCGCATAACATACCGACATGATAGCCAGCAGCGCCTGCGACGTGCAGATATTGGAAGTCGCCTTTTCGCGGCGGATATGCTGCTCGCGGGTTTGCATGGCCATGCGCAGGGCCTTGTTGCCGCGCTTGTCGACAGACACGCCAATAATGCGACCGGGCACTGAACGCTTGTACTTGTCTTTGGTGGCAAAAAAGGCGGCGTGCGGACCGCCAAAACCCATGGGTACGCCAAAGCGTTGGGCGCTGCCGACGACAACATCGGCGCCCATTTCGCCAGGCGGGGTTAATAGTGTCAGGCTCAGTAGGTCGGCCGCGACCACAACCATGCAATCTTCGGCCTGAGCCCGCGCTATTAAGGTGCTCAGATCGGTGATGGCACCGGTTGAGCCCGGATAGTGCAGCAGCGTAGCAAAGGCGGGCTGTTTGGCTAAGTCCTCGCGTGGACCGACAAGTACTTCTATATCCAGCGGCTTGGCGCGGGTTTGCAGTACGGCTATGGTTTGCGGGTGGCAGTCGGCATCGACAAAAAAGGTGTTGCTCTTGTTCTTGCGCGCCGAGCGCTTGCACAGGGTCATTGCTTCGGCGGCGGCTGTAGCTTCGTCCAGCAGTGAGGAATTGGCCAATTCCATGCCGGTCAGGTCCATCACCATTTGTTGGAAATTCAACAGGGCTTCAAGGCGGCCCTGGGCAATTTCAGGTTGGTAGGGCGTATAGGCGGTGTACCAGCCCGGATTTTCCAGCACGTTGCGCAGAATCACCGGCGGGGTAATGGTGTCGTAGTAGCCCATGCCGATATGCGAGCGCGCGACGGTATTCTTGGCGGCGATTTTGGCGAGCGTTTCCAGCACGCTGGTTTCCGACTGGGGCTCTGGCAGTTTCATAGCCTCGCGGCGGATACTGGCGGGCACGGTTTGGGCAATTAATTCGTCTAGCGAACCAGCACCAAGTGACTCCAGCATACTTGCAATCTGCGCTTCGTCGGGGCCAATATGACGGCGCAGAAAATCGTCCTGTTGCTCAAGTGCGGACAATGGGCTTGCCATGGGCGGTATGTCTCCAGCAGTCGGGTTTCAATGCGGCGTATTAAAGCATATTGGCGCCCGATTTTCTTTCGATTAGAGGGCCCATGACGCTGATCGTGACCGATAGCCAACATAAGCTGGAAAAATTACTCAAGCGGGTGCTCACTTGTGAACTCTGTGCCGGGACTTTGCCTCTGGGGCCTCGGCCCGTGGTGCGCGCCAGAAAAATTCATTCTGCCTAGGCAGACTCTTTTTCAAGATACTCTTCGTGCAGTGCCGTCAGAAAGCGCTCGACACTTTGGATAACATGCAGGCTGCGCCGCGAATACCATATTTCAAAGGCGTGCTGGGCATAGCTCAATTCCGCCAAACCAACGCGCACTCCATCGATTTCTTTAAGGCATTTGTACAGGGCGCGGGATTCTTCGATCGGTGCCAGAGAGTCGCCTTGGCCGTGAATTAGCAGCGTGGGCGGTGCATCTTTTGATACGTGGAAGAGGGGAGACGCCAGCTCCCAAAGCTCTGGGTTCTCGTGCAGGCCTGTTTTCAGCACCTTGCCGGCTAGTAGTTCGTCGAGACCTTTGTGTTTGCGCTGCCCTAGGCTGTTGGTGAAATCGAATATGCCATAAAAGGGCACGGCCCCTTGCATGCGCGTGTCTTTGTCTTCAAAGCCCGGCTGAAAAGCCGGATTGTTCGCGCTGAGTGCCAGCAGGGCGGACAAGTGGCCGCCGGCGGAGCCGCCGGTTGCGACGATGAAATTTGGGTCGCCGCCGTACTCGGCAATGTGTTCTTTCACCCAGACCAAGGCGCGCTTGCAGTCGATGATATGGTCGGGGAAGGTGGCTTTAGGGCTGAGCCGGTATTGAACGCTGACACAGACCCAGCCACGGCTCGCCAGTTGGCCCATCAGGGGCAGTGCCTGCTGGTCCTTATGGCCGATGATCCAAGCGCCGCCGTGAATCTGCAGCAAAACGGGGGCGTTTGGCGGCAGTGATTCCTGATGAAAAATATTCAGTTTAAGCGGCGTGTCGCCCTCGGTATGGTAGGTGACGTTGCGCACGCGGGTCACGCCGGGAACAGTAAAGCTAAACGGTTTAAGCAGTTGTGAACTATCTAGCTCTTCAGGTATGGCGCGCAGCCGATCCGCCGGAATTTTGGCGGCGTAGTCTGTGCCCAGTACCTGTGAGATACCTACCGACATTTCTTCACGTGCGTGGTCGGCGAGTGAGTAAAATTGGACCATGGCCAGCCATGCGGCGCCCGCGATCACAAGGGCTGACGCATCTAGCAGCCCGGAAAGCCCGCTGGTGGCAATAACAGTGATCGTGACCAAAAACTCAAAGGCAACGAAATATAGCGGCAGCTCGCCAACCAGAAAGCCGGCGATGAAACTGACTACGCCCATCATCTCGGGCTTGCCCCGCCAGGGGTGGTACAGATTCCACGCCAACCAAGCCCAGAATAGCGAAAGCCAAAGCATATCGTCCCCTTATTTGTTATTGGCGCTATACCAGCCTGCTAGCTTATAACGTACTCACTCATCGGGACACAATCAATTTTGTCGAAGTCTATGAACCGCATACAGCTTCCCATCATTTGCAGCTCGCGCTCCTGCTGTAATTCGGGATTACCGTCGGCGTTGTAGAATGCGGCGCGGCCGTGGATGGCCGCTTCGGGAAAGTTTTCCTCTACGATGGCGTCGCAGGCTGGGGC
>JBLHMO010000192.1:0-4777 GCA_047622145.1 Paracoccaceae bacterium
TCAGCGACGAAAACAGCTGCGCGTGTACTAGGTCACCGTAGTGAAGTAACTGCTGCTTTACTTTCAGCAGCTCGGTCTTGGCGGCACCGGTGCTGAGCTTGTCCGCTTTGGTCAGCAAGATTTGTACTGGCATTTCGCTTTCGACAGCCCAGGCCAGCATGGTGCTGTCAAAAATGCCCAGAGGTCGGCGAATGTCCATCAGTAGCACCAGGCCTCGCAGGCAGCGGCGCTGGCGCAGATACTCCTCCAGGTGCCGCTCCCATTTGCGCTTGACGGCGGGCGGAACTTTCGCAAAACCGTAGCCCGGTAAATCCACCAGCCGCTGGCTGTCGCAAATTTCGAAAAAGTTGATTTGCTGGGTGCGGCCGGGCGTTTTACTGGTGCGCGCCAGCTTTTTGTTTTCGGTTAAGCGGTTGATTGCACTAGATTTTCCCGCGTTTGATCGGCCGGAAAAGGCCACTTCGGCGCCGTGATCTGCCGGACACTCCCGCAAAGATGGCGCACTGATGGTGAAGTGGGCGCGGCGGTAGCTGATGGCAGGAATGTCATCCATGGCGGGTGGGCCTCTCAAGTGGATAGTCGTTACTTAAACGGGTATAGTGCTTCCCCCGTGCGGGTACCGTGAAGGGATGGTCTCACCCCGTTGGCTTTGTGTATAATGCCGCAGTTTTTTTTCGCGGTCATCCAGACTCCGAATATTCCGCAATATAGTTTTAGGTAATGGGTTACACGAGAATATGAAAATGATGAGAATTCTTGCTGCTGTTGCTCTGTCCGGATTATTTGCATCGGCTGTTATGGCTGATGCAACCGAAGACCGCTATAACAAAACCTGCGCAATTTGCCACGCCGCCGGTGCCGCCGGTGCGCCGCGTACGGGTGACGAGCCAGCCTGGAATGAGCGTCTCGACAAAGGCATGGACACACTGCTAAAAAACGTAAACAACGGCATTAATGCCATGCCACCCAAGGGCATGTGCTTTGATTGCAGCGACGAAGACTTTACCGCACTGATTGAGTATATGGCCAAGCCGCACTGAATCATTTCGATAGATTTTTGATGAGTACTCGGTAGGAACGAACGATGAAAAACACACTGTTGGTAATACTCACCTCTCTGGTACTGGCCACGTCGGCCTTTGCCGCTGATGCCACTGCCGGAAAAGCCAAAGCCCAAGCCTGCGCAGCCTGTCATGGTGCTGGCGGCAACAGTGCCGTTCCTAGCTTCCCCAAGCTGGCCGGCCAAAATGCACGCTATCTTGTTAAGCAAATGCAAGATATCAAGTCCGGCCTTCGCTCTGTTCCCACCATGGCTGGACAGTTGGACAACATGAGCCAGCAAGACTTTGAAAATATTGCTGCCTATTTTGCCAAACAACAAGGCAGTATCGGACAGACAGATTCTGATCTACTTCAGCGCGGTCAGGATATCTACCGTGGCGGCATTAGTGGTCGCGGTATTCCGGCTTGCACCGGTTGTCATTCGCCAACGGGCAATGGCAACGACTCTGCAGGCTTCCCTGCTCTGTCGGGGCAGCACGCCGCGTATACTGAGGCCCAGCTGAAATCCTTCCGCTCTGCTGCAGATGGCGATAGCAGCGGCCGCATGAACGATGGCGACGAAGCCAAAATCATGCGTACCATCGCGTTTTTGTTGAGCGATCGTGAAATTAAAGCCTTGGCGACCTATATACAGGGCCTGCATTAGATCGCTCTTGTAGAATCGATCAAAGGCGGCTGATGCCGCCTTTTTTTTGGTGATAGAAATGCAAGACTTTGCGCGGGAACTGAAACGCGGCACAATACTCTGAATAACCTACGACAATAAAACAACAGGAGACTGTAATGCTAAAGCGCCAATGGTTTATGGCCAGTCTGATGGCACTGTTAATGCCGCTAGCGGCCTGCGCAGAAACAGAAACAGGAACGCAATACAGCGAGGGTGAGCACTATATCCGGCTCGATGCACCCGTGCGCACCATTAACCCGAACAAGGTCGAGGTGGCTGAAGTCTTCTGGTATGGCTGCTCGCATTGCTTTCACTTCGAGCCTATGGTCCACGCTTGGGCGAAGCAACAGCCAGAGCATGTAGAGTTTGTACAATCGCCAGCCATGTGGAACGCCGTGATGAAAACCCACGCGCAGGCCTTTTATACCGCGAGCGCGCTGGGCGTATTTGAAAAAGTTCACCAGCCGATATTTGATGCGATAAACCTTGAGCGCAATATGTTGCGCGATGAAGACAGCTTGGCGGAACTTTTTGCCAAACACGGCGTCTCCGAAGATAAATTTCGTAAAGTGTTTAACTCTTTCTCCGTGAAAAGCCAAGTTGAGCAGGCCGATGCCCGCGCCCGCGGTTACGGTATATCCGGTACGCCGGAAATGGTCGTCAATGGCAAATTTCGCGTCAGTACCCGCACCGCCGGTGGTCAGCGTGAAATGCTGAAGGTTGTTGAATACCTCGTAGAACAAGAGCGCAAAAACACTCTATAAAAGGTCGTCCATTTGTCTCTTGTCGCTGACAATGCACCGGCCTGGGTGGCCGGTGCATTGCAACACTCCGCCACTTCGCACCACGTTTCCGTTGATGGCTGCGCTATCCACTACCTCAGCTGGAACGCCGACGAGCGCGACAAGCCGGGACTGCTTTTGGTTCACGGTTTTTGCGCCCACGCCCACTGGTGGGACTTTGTTGCCCCTGCCCTGCTCGACCAGTATCGCGTATTTGCCATCGACCTCGGCGGCATGGGCGACAGTGGGCATCGTCAGAATTACAGAATAAACACCTACAGCCGCGAAATTGCCGCCGTAATCGACGCCGCCGGTATCGCACCCGCTACCGTCGTAGCGCACAGCTTTGGTGGCCTGATGACGATTCAAGCCGCCTATCGTTACCCGGAAAAACTGCGGGCCGCCGTTATTGTTGATTCGCGTATCAGTTTTCCGAAAACGGGTGGCGACACGACCCCCGCGTCGCGCGGCGCGAGTGAGCAGCGCCCCAAGCGTATCTATCCCGACTTTGATCAGGCCTTGGCACGCTTTCGTCTTATCCCCCAGGAGCACTGCGCGGACGCTGCCGTGTTTGAGCATGTCGGGCGGCTTTCACTGCGACCAGAGTCCGAAGGCTGGGTGTGGAAATTTGATGACCGCATTACCTTCACCCTAGACCATACGGAAATCAGCGAGGCCGAAATGCTGCGCAAAATCAGCGTCCCCATGGCCTTTATTTATGGCGAGCACAGTGTCGTCGCGCCTAAAGATATTGCTGATAAAACAGTGGCTTATATGAGTCAGGGGCGCCCCGCTCTCTGTGTCACCAAGGCTTACCACCATGTCTTGCTGGATAATCCACTGGCCCTGCGAGCGATGTTGCTGGAGCTAATTCCCGAACTACACGCCGCCGGCTGATATCGATAGATTGTCGGAAGTGGCACTATCAGTGCTGAATGCGACAGGTTGAGGTAGGAAATGAACTGGCAGCAAGTACTGGAAAGCAGTACAAAATCCGATAGTCGAGAATTTGGCATTAAATCGCCGGCGGTTAAATGGCTAGGCTATCCCCAGCTACACGCCTATGGTGATAATTGGGTCGAGGCCTATTGGGATATTGAGCCGCGGGCTTTAAACAGTCGTGGCACTATCTTCGGTGGCTACTATGGTGTGCTGGCCGACGAATTGCTGGCATTGGTGACCATGACCAGCCTGGCCGATAACGAACATTTCGTTACCAGCGATCTCAGAATTAGTTACTTTCGTGCCGCGAGTGAGGGCCGGGTACAGATGCGCGCGGAAGTCAGCAACCGCAGTCGTAGCCTGATGCACGTAGAAGGGGAGTTTCGCAACGATGCTGGTGAGCTGCTCGCCAAAGCGGTTGCGGTACAAAGTATCCGTGAAATCTAGGGGGCAGAGTAAAAACTCTTCCCCCTAGATTTCCTAAGCGGGTATTGGCTCGAAGAGATCGGCAGCTTCTTCGGCGAGTTCAATGACTTTTGAACAGGCTTGGTTGTCGAACAGGCGCTCACGCCAACCGCGGGAACTGAAGGCTTGCCATTTTTCCGGTCGGACTTTTAGTCTATCTGCTAGCACGTAGAGTACTGCGGGGTTGTGGGTGAGCCCGACATGGCTGCCTGGAACGCGGATATTTTCGCTGCGGTGCTGCTTCTCATCAACGCAGTAATGCCAGTGCACGACGCCGTCGCTCTCGGTGAAAATGCCGGTAAAGGGGACGGGCGGAGTCGACTGCCACAACTCGGGCTTTTCCAGCATGGGGTCGGTGCCGCCGCCATTCAACAGCATAAAAACTCGGCCTACGGCGCTCTGTACACCCTCGGATTCAACCGTTGGAATACCGAAAGGCGAGCCCAGGGTAATCACTTGGCGTACATGCTCGCTGTTCAAGTTGGCCAAGGCTCTGGCGTATAGGCCCCCAAGGCTCCAGCCAATGATGGTGATCTTTTGCCCGCGTTGCAGCACAATCTCTTTCAGGCGTTTTTGTAGTTGCTCCAGCTTGCTCTGATGTAGACCGGTGTTCAGGCCTAAACCCCAAGGGTGTGGGTCGTAGCCCAGTTTGGTCAGTGAATTTCGCAAGGTTGACGTAAACGCATCGCTGGTGAGAAACGCGGGTATCACAAGAACTGGGTGGCCATCGCCGTGCGGCAGGAAGCGATGCAAAGGTTTGGACGAGAAATGGGCCAGTGCTTCAATGGCTACTCGGCTTTCCAGTAAGGTATGCAGGGCGCGGGGCTTTTTTTCTAGCATGGTACGTTACTCCTCGCAA
>JBLHMO010000193.1:0-4769 GCA_047622145.1 Paracoccaceae bacterium
CACCAGTCGTCGCAGTGAAAGGCCTTCAGGCGCTTGCGTGAACCGTCAACATACTCCTGGGGAGCTGCGAAAGCACCCGACAAATCGGCTGTTTTTCCCGCGCTGGATGCTTTTGTGTTCGGCCTTGCTGATCGTAATCTCACGTTAAACCCCTTGTTTCTTGGTGCGCTAGGTAACAAATCTTGATTTACGTGTAGTTTAGAAAATTGCGATAGTCTGGGTAATCCGGTAAAACGCTTACGTGGGTAGGCGATTACCCCTATCGGGGCGCTTCACGCTCGTGCGCGGGGGCCGCATTGACGGCGGTGGTGGGGGTCGGATCGTAAGCGCGCGCTTTGGGGGGGAGTGGCCGGGCGTGGTAGTCACCCCGGTCACTGTCAGCATTAGCTGTTAGTGCTGATTGCCTGAGGGGATATCTTTGAACGCAATGCCTTTGTCGGCGCGCGGCTCTTGCGGCAGGCCAAGCACCTGCTCAGCAATAACATTGCGCATGACCTCATCGGTGCCACCCGCAAGGCGAATGCCGGGTGCGAACATGACCGTGTTTTGAAAATGGCCATGCTGCTCCGCGAGTGATTCATCACTGATAGCGCCGGTATCGCCCATCAACTGCAGGGCGTAGTTGGCAATATCCTGATTCATCACTGCGCCCACGAGCTTGCCCATCGCGGCTTCGGCGCCGGGAATGCCGCCCTTGGCGACGGCGGTCAGCATGCGGTTGGTGGAGGCTTGCAGGCCGGCATGCTGGCAGTACCAGTGTGCGAGACGCTCACGGATAAGCGGATTGTTGCGCGCAGGCTCGCCGTCAATTTCGAGCGTTTGCACCAGTTTCAGAAATTCCGGGAAACCGTCGGGCTGAATGCCAGAGATTGCCAGGCGCTCGTTCATCAATACCAGCAGGGCGGCACCCCAGCCACCACCAACTTCACCCAGGCGCTGAGAATCCGGGATTTCGGCGTTGTTGAAGAATACTTCGTTAAAGTGCGAGCCGCCGTCCATCTGGGTAATGGCTTGCACCTCAACGCCGGGCTGTTTCATGTCGACAAAGAACATGGTCATGCCACGGTACTTGGATATATCCGGATCGGTGCGGCACAGGATGACGCCAAATTCAGAGTGCTGGGCACCGGAGGTCCAAATTTTCTGGCCGTTGATGATCCACTTGTCACCCTGAAGTTGGGCTTTGGTGCGCAGACCGGCAACGTCAGAGCCGGCGCTGGGCTCGGAAAACAATTGGCACCAAACGTCTTCGGCAGAGGCCATACGCGGCAGCAACGCGATTTTTTGTTCTTCGTTGGCGAATTCCATCATCGCCGGGCCGCAATTGCCCTGGCCGATAACAAAGTAGCCATCGGGCTCGTCGTACTTCGCCACTTCCTGTGACCAGATAACTTTGTGTATCTGGCTCAGACCAGCGCCGCCGTATTCTTTGGGCCAGGTAATGCAGGCGTAGCCGGCATCAAATACTTTTTTGTACCAGGCTTTGGCCTGCTCATAGCGGCCTTCCTGGCTGCCGCGCACGCTATCTTTGGTTTTTGGCGTGGCATTAGTTTTCAGCCAAGCCTGCACTTCTTTTCGAAATTCTGCCTGTTCGGGGCTGTCTTTAAAATCCATCAGATTCTCTCCTCTCAGGCCGCATTTGTGTTGAGCAGGCGCTCAGCGAGTTGTTCTTTCCAGTACGGGCTGCCACCCAGCGTCAGCGACAGGGCCTGTGCGCGCCGGTAGTACAGGTGGCAGTCGAATTCCCAGGTAAAGCCCATGCCGCCATGGGCCTGAATGTTTTCTTTGCTGCATTGGTAGTAGGCGTCGATCGCGCTGACGCGAGCCGTTGCCGCGGACAGTGGCAGCTCGTCGGCTTCGACCGACAGCGCCCAAGCGCCGTAATAGGCGTTTGATCGGGCCAATTCCTTGGCGACAAACATATCGGCCAGTTTGTGTTTAATGGCTTGAAAGGAGGCAACCTGACGGCCGAAGGCGTAGCGGCCAGTGGTGTATTGCTTGGCCATTTCCAAGGCTGCGTCACAGCCGCCAATCTGTTCAAAGGCCAGTAACACCGCTGCGCGGTCATAGATTGTGCTGATGGCGGCAGCGGCTTCGACGGTGCCAGCCAGTTTTTCCGCGTCGGCATGGCTAAACACAATTTCCGCCAATGGCTGGGTGGGGTCCAGACACTTCAGGGTTTTCCGCGAGACGGTCGCTTGCGAGAGGTCGACCAGATACAGACCGAGCTTGCCATCTTCCTGGGCGGCTACCACGGCCTTGTCGGCAATGGTGCCATGCAAAACGGCGGTTTTTGTACCTGAGAGTTTGCCGCTAGCCACACTGCATTTCACGGTGTCGGCCTTGAAAGCGCCGGCGTGTTCAGCAACGGCAAGACAGCCAATCCACTCGCCTGTGGCGAGTTGCGGCAGCCAGCTATCCTGCTGCGCCTTGCCGGCGGCTAATTTGATGGTTTCGGTGGCGAGATAAACTGAGGCAATAAAGGGCACGGGTGCTAGCGCGCGGCCCATTTCTTCAGCAATCACGCACAGCTCCAGATAGCCAAGCCCGAGCCCGCCCTGATCTTCGCTGATGGCGGTTGCGGGCCAGCCTAAGTCGGCGATCTGTTGCCACAAGGCCTGATCGTAGTCCTGCGCGCCTTCGAGGGTCTTGCGCACGCGCGCGGTGCTGCATTCAGCGGCGAGAAAATTGCGTGCCTGCTCTTGAATGAATTTTTGATCGTCGGAGAAGTCGAAGTTCATGCTCTGCTCCCGGATATAGGGCCCAAAAAAGAGAGGAGAGCTTAGCGCTAGGTGCGCTGGCGAGCAATGACAAAAACCTGCGTCGGAGCTGCCAGATCGGGTCAGCTAGCGGCGGCAGAAAAGGATGGTGCGTTATTGCACTGACAATACTGGGTTGGAGGGGTTCAGCGACATAAATGCTCGAATTGCTCGGCGTATGCTGTCGGGGTCGCTCGGCACGTAGGGAAACGACAGGACTAGCCGGCCGGTCAACTCGATGATGTCGCTCAGTGGGTACACTTCGGGGTGAGTGCGGCGGTAGCCTTGGTAGGCCTCGTCAAATAAGGTTTCCCAATCCCGATAGGAGTCTTCACTGAGCAGTTGCGGTGGTGCGTTTGCGGCATTCTCGCCAGAAAGCAGATTCTGGCTGCCGGCCGAAATCGACAGTACTTCGGCCGCGCGGGCTGCGCACTCTACTAACATACGGATGAAATCGTTTTGATGGGGCTCACACGCCTGCTGTAGCTGCTTGAAAAGTTGAGATCGTTCCAGCTCGATAACCGCAGAAATTAATTCAGATTTGCCATTGTAGTAGCGGTAGACCGTGCGCCGGGTGACGTTGGCGGCGTTGGCCACATCTTCTATAGTCGTTGCCCGAATGCCTTTACTCACAAAGCAGGTAATTGCTGCGCTCAGCAGCCTCTTCTTGCCCGCGCTCACGCTGTCTACGCGGGCGCCATTGCCCCATCGTCTGCTCGCCACTTCCATACGTCACATGTCCGTCTATTATGGATAGTAGGAGAATATGCCTGAATGTCAGCGTGTGTAGTAGTAGTGGAAATACATACCTATACCCGTACCCATACTACTATTGCCCCCTATAACGACCGCTTTGACCGGTATCGGGATGGCACCACAGTGAGTGCTGTTGCATAATCCCAAGCACATTCAGCCGTATAAGTTGATCGCCATGAGATACGCCAATATCACCGGTTGGGGCAAATGTCTGCCGCCAGCTGTTCTGACCAACGCCGATCTAACAACTATCATGGATACCTCGGACGAGTGGATCAGCAGCCGCACCGGCATCAAAGAGCGGCGCATTACCCATGTGAAATACTCCGAGTTGGCCGTACTGGCGGGCAAGCGAGCGCTCGCAGCAGCCGGCATGAACGCCGAAGATCTGGATATGATTATTCTGGCCACCGCTGCGCCGGACAATATGATTCCCAATGGTGCCTCGGCTGTGCAGCATCAGCTGGGCGCGAAAAATGCGGCAGTATTCGACCTCAATGCGGCCTGTACCGGTTTTGTGTATGGCCTGAGTCTGGCCACAGCCATGGTGCGCTCGGGCAGTGTTGAGCGGGTGATGGTGATTGGCGTTGACGGTATCCCCTATTATCTCGACTGGACATTGCGCGACGTTGCGGTGCTGTTTGGCGATGCCGCCGGCGCGGTCATTGTCGAGCCGAGTGACACCGAAGGCGGGCTGCTGGCCGACAAACTTGGCTGTGATGGCGATGCGCGGGATATTTTGATGGCCAGCGATTCAGGCTCCGTTCGTGAGCGCTTTAGTGGCAAGATGGATGGCTTGTTTGCGATCAACTTCGAAGGGCCGGAAATATTCAAACGCGCGGTGCGCGGCATGAGCTTTGCAATGAAAACCGTCCTCGAAAAGCTCAACATGAAGGCTGAAGACATCGACCTGGTCATTCCGCATCAGGCCAATATCCGCATTATTGAAACCTTAGCCAAGCGCCTGAATGCGCCAATGGAAAAGGTGATGGTCAATATTGAAAAGTATGGCAATACCTCCGCGGCCACGGTGCCGGTCGCGCTTTGCGAAGCGCTGGAGCAGGGGCGTATCAAGCCCGGCGACAAGATTATGGCGGCGGCTTTCGGCGCGGGCCTGACATGGGGTGCCTGCCTGATTAAATGGGGCGAGCGCACGACTCCGCTGGGTGGATGCAGCGATGAGTTGCCGCCCTGTGAAAAAACCGCACTGGAATTATTGCAGCCGTGGGTGGATGGCAGCCGCAGGGCGAACGA
>JBLHMO010000194.1:0-4678 GCA_047622145.1 Paracoccaceae bacterium
CATGGACCTGGCGCATCTTGCCCTGACCATGAAACCAGAAGCGGTGGCAGAAATAGTAGAAAAAATCGTAGACCATAATAATAGCGAAAACATGCAATGCGATCATCCAGACGGGCTGGCTATCTATGGTTGCGACGAAAGGTAAAACAGCGACAAAAAAAGCGATATTGCTGACCACGCCAATCTTTTCTGAAGATTTAATGACGGGTAGATACTTGGGTTTCGCAATTTTCTTGGCATCTTCAGCAAGATTTATTTTACGAGCCTGCGCCAAAGCGGGTACGAGGAAGGCTATATATTTTCCGATTTTAACAATGAGCACAATGCCGACCAGCGAGATAAGAGCCGCTTGCCAGTTGTACGATTGCGTTATTGATTCGATAAATTCATTCATAGCGTTAGTTCCAGATCATTGAGACAGTAATATTCGAGCAAGGTCATGGACTTTGTCTTTGCCCAACTGCTTGCGAAGTTCGCTGGCGAGTTTGTGAAGTTCAGGTTGGTAAAGATCACCGAATTCTTCATGCTTAAGACCTAGCTGCTGGTAAAGGTAGTGAAACTCCGATTCCAGCCTGTGCATTTTTTTCGTGCCGACATATTCACAAAATTCTTGTTTCAGGCGCTCTACAGCCGTGACTGAATCACCGATTAATTGCACCCCCTGTGCTGTAAATCGAAGTATCTGCTGGCGTTTGTTGCCGGCTTCAGCATCGCGATAAATGAACCCAAGTTCTTCCAGCTCTAAGGCTATCGCGCTGATTGCTTGCTTGCTGACCTGCCTGACTTTTGCCACGTCTTGCATGCGGGTGCCACGAGGCCCTACATGAAGAAGTATATGGGCGAAGGACAGCCTCAGATTCGGGTGGCCAAATTCGCTGGTTAAGGTCATAAGCCGCACGTTGATATGGTCAGAAAGGCGAGACAGCTGAGCGCCAAATTTAACTTGCCGCGTGTCGATCGGAGACAAGTTAAGTTGGCTCACCAATTGATCAAGAGCGCTTGCGAGTTCTTTGATATCACAGCGCGGCGCCGCTGAGAGAATCTTTGACTCCGTTAGTTTGTAAGCGGCTGTACCGTCCACCAGCAGTTTGAGGCCCCTGTCGGTCAGTTGTAGTAACTTGGAGCGTCTGTCGGTACCGGACGAAGCCCGGTGGATGTATCCGGCTTTTTCAATCTGGTTGGCGGTCTGATTCGCCGCCTGCTTACTGATGCCGAGCGCGTCCGCGACTTCGGTAAGGCTGACGCCACGCTCTCCTATGAGCGATATATAGGGCTCATAGCTCATTTTCAGCGCGGTATGACCTTGTTCGTTACGCAGCGTGGCCATGGTGTCGCTCTGCAAATACCGGGCAACGCCCAATACATGGCGCGCAAAATTGCTCTGGTATGCGGGCCAGATATCGTTGATAGCGTTTGAGTTTGCGAGTTTCATGGCTAACAAAGTAAATATAGATTGTCTGTAAGTCAACCATGCTTGACTTAAATTTTAGCAAAGTCTAGTATCTGTCGACTAGCAGATTCGGGTGTCCGTAATGGCGCGAGGAGAATCGATGACTGATAAAAAGAATGTCGGCTATATAGGCCTAGGTAATATCGGCAAGCCTGCGGCGGAACACCTGATCTGTGAGGCATTTAAAGTTCACGTTTTTGATGTCTATCAACCGGCGGTTGATGAACTTGCAGAAAAGGGCGCAATTGGCTGCGCCAGTGTGGCCGAGTTGGCGGCAAGATGTGAGTACATCGGCATCTGCGTTCGTGACGACGCTCAAGTGGATGAATTACTGTACGGCGATGAAGGCATTCTTGCCAACGCTGTTGCTGACACAATTATTGCCATTCACAGCACGGTCAGCCGCGCTGCGGTTATCCGCTGGGCTGATGATGCCCGCGCCAAGCAGTGTTGGTTAATTGATGCGGCAATAACAGGCGCCGCTACCGGTGCTAAGGCCGGTACGCTTTGCTATATGGTCGGCGGGCCTGTCGATATTATTGAGCGCGCACGCCCAATGATGGAAACCTCCGCAAAAAGCATTGTTCACGCCGGTGAGCTAGGATGTGGCGCTCTCCTCAAGCAATGTAACAACCTTATTACTTACGCAGAATTTATGGCCATGTCGGAGGCAACACGCCTCGCCGAGGCCGGTGGCTTGTCTTCCGAATTGTTGCGCGAAGTGGGTAAGTCCAATGGTGTTGTCAATGAATCGATGTTTGCTTTTGTTAAAAACAGAGCGGTAGTGTTTGCGACGATGACACCCGAAGAACGAGATCAGCGCTTTGGCCCCTTCGGCAAACTCGCCGAGAAAGATCTCGATTGCGCGCTGCAATCTGCAGCGGAAATGAACCTCGATTTACCATCTACAGCGCAGTTGCGCGATGTGGTATACAAAATGTTTATGAGTGTGTGAGAGTCATTATGACAATGGATTCAGTGCTATTTATCGACGGCGAATTAACGCCGGCAAGTTCCGCAAAAACCTACCCGAATATTAATCCAGCAACAGAAGAGCTTCTAGGTCAGGCCGCTGATGCTAGCCCTGCGGATATGGAGCGCGCAATTGCGGCGGCGCGTCGTGCTTTTGATCGGACAGATTGGTCTACCAATCACGCCTTTCGCCTGAAGTGTTTGACCCAGCTGCGCGATGCCCTGATCGAAGCATCGTCGGAAGTGAAAGCTGGCGTCGCCGCCGAAACCGGATCGCCGCTTGGTATCTGCGGAGGTGGGGGTCCTCAGTGTGATGTACCGATTTCATTTATAGATTTCACACTAAAATCCCTTCCGGAATTTATCTGGAGTCGGGATATGGGTTACGCCGAGCCCTTGGGCCAGCCCAGCCGTCGTCGTATAGAAAAAGAAGCCATTGGCGTGGTGGCCTGTATCACGCCGTGGAATGTGCCCTTGCAAATCAATCTGGCGAAATGTGTGCCAGCACTGGCTGCGGGCTGTACGGTAATTCTCAAGGCGGCTCCGGATACACCATGGTCTGCTCATATACTCGGTAAACTCGTCAAAGAAAAAACGGATATCCCGGCGGGCGTATTCAACGTCATCAGCTCGGAAGACCCGAAAAAAGTTGGCGATCAGCTGGTGGGCGACCCACGTGTGGATATGGTGTCTTTCACCGGCTCTACCGGTGTTGGCAAGCACATCATGGCGCGCGCCGCACAGACTGTGCAAAAAGTGTTTCTGGAGCTGGGCGGAAAATCTGCAAATATTATTCTGGACGACGCTAACTTGGAGCAAAGCCTGATGAGCTCGCTTGCGGTTTGCTTTCACGCAGGGCAGGGCTGCGCCATTAATACGCGCTTGCTGATTCCTAAGGAACACCAGACTGAAGTTGAAAAATTACTGAAAGTTTATTTTAGTTTTATTCAGTACGGCGACCCCAGTTCTGAAGAGCAGATTATGGGCTCGCTTATCAATGCGCGTCAGCGCGACCGCGTGCTCGATTACATCGAAAAAGGCAAAGCAGAAGGCGCACGCCTATTGCTGGGCGGCGGCAGGCCGGCACACTTACCGAAAGGTTATTACGTTGAGCCTACCGTATTCATGGATGTTACCAACGACATGACAATAGCCCGCGAAGAAATCTTCGGGCCGGTCTTGGCAGTGATTGCCTACGACGATGAAGAAGATGCGATTCGCATAGCCAACGATTCTGATTATGGGCTGTCCGGTTCCGTATGGTCGGCTGACGAAGAGCGCGCGCTGCGCGTAGCTAAGCGCTTGCGAACCGGCACAGTGAATGTCAATGGCGGTAACTTCTACGCGGCGGATATACCTTTTGGTGGCTACAAACAAAGCGGTATTGGTCGCGAGATGGGCGCCGAAGGTTTTGAGGAGTATCTCGAAACCAAATCGATTGCGGTCGGTGGCGCATGAGTATCGAGGGTAAAGTTTACATTGTTACCGGCGCTTCCAGTGGATTCGGATTGGCTATTGCCCGCGTGTTGTTGGCGCGCGGCGCGAAGGTGGGTTTGGTTGGGCGAACTGAATCGGCATTGCAACAAGCCGCTCAGGACTTAGGCACCGAGAATACCTGCATTGCTGTCGGTGATGTGAGTAGTAGTGACAGCATCAAGCAAGCTTTCGCTAAAGTGAAAAGCCACTTCGGCCAGCTTAATGGCGTTATCAATAATGCTGGCATGGCCAAGCCTGGAGCGATCGAGCATCTCAAAGAAGATGAAGTTATCTCGCAGCTCAATACTAATTTTCTCGGCGTGGTGTTCGCGTGTCAGGCGGCTATACCGCTCTTACGTGGAGAAGGTAATCCGCGTTTGATCAATATTTCTTCGGCCAGCGCATGGCATTACGATGAGATGGTTCAACTTTCCATCTACGCGGCGACTAAGGCTGCGGTTGAGCGCTTCACCAGAGATTTGCGTGAGGAAGTTCAGGCCGATGGCATAGCCGTAACCTGCCTGCGTCCCGGTGCCGCGGGTACCAATTTCTCCCAAGGCTGGGATCAAGAAACCTTCGCCAAGGCCTTGAATGCCTGGCACAAAACGGGCCCGACAATGGATGTGGGCATGCAGGCGGAGCACATTGGCATCGCCGTCGCAGATTGCTTGGCCTACCCGCCAGGGGTTGCCGTAGATCTGATGGAGATCCGCCCTAACGCGCTAATGGATAAATTTACTTTATAGCGACTTTTGAGCAGGGAAACTCCATGGATTTCAC
>JBLHMO010000195.1:0-4667 GCA_047622145.1 Paracoccaceae bacterium
AGCAGCGCAAAGATCGCGCCAACGATGCTGTCGCCGCAGCTCACTCTGACGACGCCCTCGGACCAGAGCTAACCGGACTGGTGATTGAACACTTTGGCCGCCAGCTCAATGTCGAGGCCCGCGACGGTGAAGTAGTGCGCTGTCATCTGCGCGCCAATTTGGAAAACCTGATCGCAGGGGATCGTGTGATTTGGCAGCGCGGTGACGAAACCGGTGTCGTGGTGGCCGCCGAAGCCAGACGCTCGGTACTCACGCGACCCGACAGCAACGGCCGCCCGCGCCCGGTGGCAGCCAACATAGATCAGGCACTGATCGTTATTGCCCCCCAACCTCAAGCCTATGCCAACCTTGTCGATCGCTACCTAATTGCCTCCGAAGCGCACAACATCCGCGCACTGCTGGTGCACAACAAAGCCGATATCGATAGCGACCCCGCACTGGAGTCTATGCTCGTGCGCTACCAAGCCATCGGCTATTCGGTCCTGCGAGTATCTTGCGAAACCGGTGAAGGCCTGACGAATCTAAAGGCAGCTCTGCGCAACCAGATCAGTATTTTTGTGGGCCAGTCCGGCGTCGGCAAATCCTCCCTCGTTAACAGCCTATTGCCTGAAGCCAACACCGCCGTTGGCGCCCTGTCTGAGGCCACCGTAAAAGGTCGGCATACGACGACGACTGCCAAACTGTTTCATTTTCCCGATGGCGGCGACCTGATCGACTCACCCGGCATTCGCGAATTCGGTGTCCAGAACCTTAATCGCGACGAAGTGGATCAGGGCTTTCGAGAGTTTCAGCCGTACATGGACCACTGTCGTTTTCGCGATTGTCGCCACAAGTCCGAGCCCGGCTGCGCCTTGTTGGCGGCGCTAGAGGCCGGAGAAATTTACCCCGAGCGCATGCACAGCTACCGCCAGATTATTGGCGAACTCGGAGGCTGAACTCGCACCCTGTTGGCGGCGACCAACAGGGGCTACAATTCACACCCCAACATCGGAGTCGCGCATGTCAGATTCGTCCGTGTTACCACTGCTTATTGAACCGGAAGATCTTGTTCCCCATTTGGGTAACGAGCACATCCTGATTATCGACGTTTGCTCGGCCGACAATTACAAAACCCAGCACCTCCCCGGCGCCGCACATATCCCGCCGGCAGAGCTACAATGCGGCGAGAAAACCGCACCCGGGAAAATACCTGACAAACGAAGACTAGATGCACTGTTTTCAGCGACCGGCCTAAACAAACACAAACATGTTGTAGTCTACGACGACGAAGGTGGCGGCTGGGCCGGCAGGCTAATCTGGACTCTCGACGTGCTCGGCCACACCAACTACAGCTACATAAATGGCGGCCTTCACGCGTGGCTGGCTGCTGGTCTACCGGTAGACCATGAACTGCCCACCAGCGCCGCAAGTGAATACCTCGGTGGCTGGAATGAATCGGTGATTGCCGAAGCCGTTGACGTACTTGATTCCATTGATGACGACGAGCAGGCCATCTGGGATGCGCGCTCGCCGCAGGAATATAGCGGCGAGAAAGTCGTAGCTACGCGCGGCGGCCATATTCCCGGGGCCATAAATATCGACTGGCTGGAACTGATGGATCGCGACCGCCAGCTGCGACTGGTGGACTTACCCCAACTCCAAGCCCGACTCAATGAACTTGGTTTGAGCAAAGACAAAACCGTAATTACCCACTGCCAAACTCACCACCGCTCAGGGCTCACTTACTTGGCCATGAAGATCCTCGGTTACCCGAAGATCAAGGGCTATCACGGCTCGTGGGGCGAGTGGGGCAATCGCGAAGACACCCCCATCACCACCGGCAGCAAACCCTGAATCATTCAACCAGCCCATAAACGCGACAGGACTAATCAGTGAAGACCTTATTTATCGTTATTCAATATTTATTGCCCCAGCACCTGCTCTCCCGACTGGTGGGCAAACTCGCCGAAACAAAAATTTTCTGGCTAAAAAACCTGCTGGTTGAACGCTTTATCAAGCAGTACGGCGTAGATATGAGCGAGGCGGCGGAAGAAGATCACCGCTACTACGCTACGTTTAATGAATTTTTTACGCGGAAATTGAAACCCGGCGCCCGCGACATTTGTCCAGTTCAAAGCGAAATCGCGTGCCCTGCCGACGGCGCTATCAGTCAGCTGGGAGATATTCGCGACGGTCGCATTTTTCAAGCAAAAGGCCATGAATTCAGCCTGTTCACGCTCCTAGGCGATAATAACGAAGACGCCCTACCCTTCCGCAATGGCAAGTTCGCTACGGTTTATCTCTCACCCAAAGACTACCACCGCGTGCATATGCCGCTGGATGGCAAACTAATCACTACGCATTATATTCCTGGCCAATTATTCTCGGTAAATCAAAATACCGCCGAAAATGTCGACAATCTGTTTGCCCGCAACGAACGTCTAGTGTGCCTATTTGAGACGCCCGCCGGCCCCATGGCCATGATATTGGTGGGCGCCATGATTGTGGCCGGTATCGAAACGGTATGGGGCGGCCAGATTGCGCCGCCGCCGAAAACCGTACAAAGCCAGCGTTTCGACAAGCTGCTAGCGGTGGAATTGAAAAAAGGTGAGGAAATGGGCCGCTTTATGCTCGGCTCAACGGTGATTTTGTTGTTTGGCGAGAACGCAGTGGAATGGCTGCCCGCCTTCGATGCCGGCACTGAAACGCGTATGGGTGAGACGCTGGGGAAGGTGACTTTGGGTCGAACCTCGGACGCCTGACGCTTTCATACTCGGTCTATGGGGAAAGCCAGCACCTCGGCCAAGCTACTTGCGCCTACCTTAAGCATCAACAGACGATCCAACCCCAGCGCTACTCCGGCACAATCCGGCAAGCCCGCACTGACGGCCGCCAGCAGCTTTGCATCTTGTGGCGGCACCTCCTGTTCGCGACTGCGACGCAATTCGCAATCGCGCTCGAATCGCTTAGCCTGCTCGTCGGCATCGGTCAGTTCATCGTAGCCATTGGCCAACTCGATGCCATTAATAAAGACTTCGAAACGGCGCGCAATTGTATTACCTTGCTCATCTTCACCCAGCTTTGCCAGCGCCGCTTGCGAGGCGGGAAAGTTATCGACGAAACAATAATCGTCCAAGCCCAAGCGTGGCTCGATGTCATGACTAAAAAGCAAATCCAGCGCACTGTCGCGATCCAGCAACTCAGCGAAAATACCGTGACGTTGCTCCGATAGAGAGCAAAGATCACCAGCGCTCACCCGGTAGATGTCGAGGTCAAAAGTCGCTTTAAACAGGGTGCCATAGCTGACACGCCGTATGGGTCTATCGCCAAGAACCAAAATGAGCAGCTCTGCTACCTCACTTATCAACTGCTCAAAGCTAAATCCCGGGCGATACCACTCGAGCATGCTGAACTCTGGATTGTGGCGAGAGCCCTGCTCACCGCGGCGAAACGCTTTACAGATTTGATAGATGGGGCCGCTGCCCGCCGCCAGCAAGCGCTTCATGGCGTATTCCGGCGAGGTCTGCAGATACAACTCCGCCTGCTTTAGCGAGTAGGCATCAATATTGGGGTCGGTGACCGGCGCACTGGCCAGTAGTGGTGTTTCTACTTCCAGCACCGCGCGCTGCTCAAAAAAAACGCGCAGACTGCGAAGCAGCTCTGCACGTTCACGCAGCGCGGAAGGCGCTGCGCTAGGCTCCCAGTTCACCGTCAGTCAGCACGCGTTATCGGACTCGATTCTGATATTCGCCGGTGCGGGTATCGACACGAATCACTTCGCCCTCACACAGGAACAGCGGTACTTTTACGACCGCGCCCGTGCTGAGTTTAGCAGGTTTGTTGCCGCCCTGAGCAGTATCGCCCTTCAAGCCCGGGTCGGTTTCAACAATTGCCAACTCGACGAAGTTGGCCGGCTGCACGGCCAGCGGTGCGCCGTTGTAGAGGGTTACCGTGGCGGTATCCTGCTCTTTAAGCCACTGCGAGGCATCGCCAACCGCGGTAAGATCTGCCTGATGCTGCTCAAAGGTTTCCGGCTCCATAAAGTAATAGAACTCCCCGTCGCTGTAGAGGTACTCCATGTCCTGATCCACCACATCAGCACCTTCGAGCGACTCACCAGATTTGAAAGTTCGCTCCCAAACCCGCCCGGATTTCAAATTGCGTAGCCTAACGCGACTAAAGGCCTGGCCCTTGCCCGGCTTCACCAATTCGTTGTCCAGAATGGAGCAGGGATCACCTTCCAGCATAACTTTCAATCCAGAACGGAATTCGCTGGTAGAATAGTTCGCCATAATTGTCCTCAAGCATCTCGAAATTAGAAAGGCGCCAATGATACCGCTTAGCCCGCCACAATGGCAGACTGAAACATGGCAACAACAGCTTTCCGGCGCTTTTCGATCGCTAGAATCCCTGCTGGCCGCACTTGAACTTGATCCGCAAAATGCGCCCTACCCGCTGGCACTGGAATCCGATTTCCCGCTGCGGGTTCCGCAAGCTTTTGTAGCGCGAATGGAGCGGGGGAATTGGCAGGACCCACTACTATTGCAAGTTCTACCGCAGGCAAAGGAGCAAGATCCGAGCCCCGGCTATAGCCTCGACCCGCTCGCAGAGCTGAACTCCAACCCGGTACCGGGCCTGATTCACAAATATCACGGCCGCGTACTGCTGGTCGCCAGCCCAGCCTGCGC
>JBLHMO010000196.1:0-4628 GCA_047622145.1 Paracoccaceae bacterium
AGGCGGCGCGGGTCATAAGACCGTAAAAACGGTGTTCGCCGGTTAACTCTCCTTGGTCGTTAAAATCCTTGATGGCGATATAGTCCATCGCTACAGATCGGCGCACCGGGGAGCGTTCGGTTGATTTGGTGATGGTCAGCACCCGCTGACTTTGCAAGTAGCGCTCAAGTGTCTGCTGGCGCTCGATGGCGTCGCTGATATGATCCCAGGGCGCTGATTCGAGTTTTAGTCCAAGGCGTGTACCGGGGACTTCAGCAAAGCCGCTGCTGCCGTTTTTAGTGACCAGTTTTTGCTCATTGTAAGCGAGAAATGTCAGATTATTTGCGGTAATCCAGTGGAGAAAATTGCAGACCTGCCGGCGTGCGCGCGGCTTTAGTGGGGCGCGGCTGTGTTGGTAGTGCTGCTGTAATGTGGATGCTTGGGCACGCATGGCCTGCCAGTTATCAACAACGATACGAATATCGGCCAGTGTGCTACGTACTTTTTCCTTAAGCGGCGTTACCGATAAGGCATCAACCCCGGCTTCGAGCTCGCAGCGAACAAATGATTCAGCGCTGTATTCGGTCTCTTGCTGCTGCTTCCGGTCGAGCGCGGTGATATCCAGTAGCTGGCCGTGGCTGTTGCGTTTTACCCACAGGATGGGGTGGTTGGACAAGATTACGGTGTAGCCCGCGTCGTAGAGAAGATTGGAGATGGAGTCAAAAATAAACGGCGTATCGCTGGCAACCATCTCGAAAATGAGGACTCCGCGGTCCTTGTCAGGCGTAATGCGTATTTTTGCGCTGTTGCCGCGGCGGCTTGCGGCCAGAGCGAGGTGCGCGCGAGTAATCTCGAGCAACTCAGTGGTGGGGCGTTGTGTCAGCTCCTCGTGAGCCACTATGTCCCAGTAGCGCGAGGTAATATTACTCAGATGGACTCTTTCTTCGCCAGCGAGTGTCTTGCCGATCAGTCTTTGCAGTTTGCTCAATGCTTTTTTCATAAATGCCCGAAAATATCTTTCATAGACATCAGCTTAGTTAAAGTTTGGGCGAATTCAACCGTGGCGAGTGGATTGGGCACCACGGGGTGCCCGAGAAGATGCGATGCTCAGTCAGGCTTGGCTTAAGCTACTTCTGGATCAAAAGTGATCGGCATGGTTTTCATGCTGTTCAGGAAGTCTGAGCGCATGAAATTAGGCTTCTCTACAAACTTGGGGTTGCGCAAGCGCGGGATGATTTCCTCAAACATGATGCGCAGTTCCAGCCGTGCGAGATGTGAGCCTAGGCAGAAGTGCTCACCGATGCCGAACGAGCGGTGATCTTTGGCATTACTACGATGGATGTCGAACTGGTTGGGGTGGCTGAAGTAGTCTTCATCGCGGTTTGCGGAGGTGTAGAACATCAGTACCTTGTCGCCTTTTTTGATAAGTTTGCCTCCCACTTCCACGTTTTCCATGGCCGTGCGCCTAAATTGCATGACGGCGGGCTCGTAGCGCAGGAATTCCTCTACGGCGTTGCTGATGAGTGAGGGCTCGTTCACCAATTCTTGTAGCTGATCTGGGTTCTCGATAAGCAGTTTCATGCCGTTGGCGGTGACGGTTCGGGTCGTTTCGTTACCGGCGACCAGCAGTATCAGGAAGAACTGGGAAAATTCGTCGTCGTTGAGTTGTTCACCATCGACTGTGCCGGAAACGAGCATGTCGATCAGGTTGTCGCCGCTGCTTTCGTTGTTGCGATATTTCTCGAGTATTTTGTAGCCGTAGGTGAAAATCTCCGCCGCCGCCATCTTGCCTTCGTCGTCGGTGGTCGACAGATCCGGGTCGTCGGCGCCGATCATGATGTTGGTGTTATGGAAGATCATGTGGCGGTCTTCCTGAGCAACACCCATGAGTTCACAAATGACCTGTAGCGGTAATTCTGCGGCTACTTCGGAAACAAATTCACAATCGCCGCGAGCGCCCACTTTATCAATAATGGCTTTGGCCATATCGCGGATGTGGGGCAGTTTTGCTTCAACAATTTTAGGGATAAAGGCCTTGTTGACGATGCGGCGGAATTTAAGGTGGTCGGGGGGATCCATGTTCAGCAACATCATGCGCTGTAGCATGACATCTTCTTCTGTCATTTCACGGGCCAGTGCGGTGCGCGCTGCGGACGAAAATTGCTCGGGATGCTTTGAGATGTATTGCAGGTCGTCGTACTTGGTTACTACCCAGAAACCGACACCGGTATTGGGATCTTCCTGCCAGTAGAGTGGTTCGTCTCGACGTTTTTGTTCGAAAAAATCGTGGGGAATACCATTTGCGTAGGTATCGGGGTCTAGTAGATTCAGGTGTGGGCAACTCATGGTGTAGTGCTCCGATATTGATGTCATTGTTATAGCGCAGATAATGCCTAATAGGCATTAGTTATACAATGGGCTGCAGTTCAATTTTCTGTAATGTGGACGCCTGTATCAGCGTCGCCGGCAGTTAGAATGGTCGACCCTACCACTCGCCTACATTGGGCGCAGAAGCCCACGGCTCTTTTGCTGGCAGCGCGCTCCCAGCTTGTAACAATTCCACTGAGATATTGTCAGGCGAGCGTACAAAAGCCATATAACCGTCGCGGGGAGGCCGATTGATGGTCACACCGCCGGCCTGCAAGCGCTCGCAAGCGGCGTAAATGTCGTCGACAGCAAAGGCGAGGTGGCCGAAGCTACGGCCCCCTTGGTAGTCCTCAGGATCCCAGTTGTGGGTTAACTCCAGGGTCGGGCTTTTACTCGCATTCGCATTTTCTTCATCCGCAGGCGCGGCGAGAAATATCAGGGTAAAGCGTCCCTGCTCACTGTCGTAGCGCTGGATTTCCTTCATGCCTAGCAGGGAGCAATAGAAATTGAGGCTGGCGTCAAGATTGCTGACTCTAACCATGGTGTGCAGGTATTTCATCGTGCCTCCGGGATTGTCTGCTGAGTGGGCGGCTATGATGGGTGAAGGCTCAGATAAGTGGAAATTCTTCCGGCCCGCTTACCGAAGGATAGCCGTCATCGAGAATGGTTTGCATGCGTTTTCGCACTTGCTCGCGGCTGCCTTCGGGGTGGGTGAGAATATAGAATCGCCCGCTGCGTATGCTGTCGAATACCAGATCGGCGACGTCAGACGTTGCCATGGCGGTGCTGAATAGGCTGCCGGCCATTTCTTCGATAGCGTCCAGTTCGGCTGCTCGCTCAGGGTTGTTTGCCTGTTCTTCGCTGACGGGCCGGTTGCGCTCAGAGCGATAAATGTTGGTGTTCACAAAGGAAGGGCACAGTACCGACACCCCGACGTTGTCCGCACCCGCACGCCGCAAGTCGCCGGCCAGTATTTCTGATAGCGCTACCACGGCGTGCTTGCTTACGGTGTAGGGTCCGGTATCTGGCGCTGACATCAAGCCTGCGATCGACGCGGTGTTGACGATATGGCCCTCGTTCTGGGCAATCATATGCGGTGTAAACTCGCGAATTCCGTTGATGACCCCACGCAGATTGATGTTCAGCACCCAGTCCCAGTAATCGAGGTCTAGCTCCCAGCACTTGCCGCCACCGCCGACGCCTGCGTTATTGCACAGCAGGTGCACGCCGCCGAAACTTTCGATAGCGAGTCGCGCGAGATTGTGGATTGCGTCGGCATTGGCTACGTCAGTTACAGAGGTGATGATTTCGCATCCCGCTTGATGCGCATGGGCGCTGCGGATGGCAGCGGCGGCTTGCTCCAATTGATCACTATTGATATCGGCAATAACAACCTTCATGCCCTCGCCGGCGGCTTTGTGCGCCAGCGCCAAACCAATGCCGGACGCAGCTCCGGTGATGACGGTAACTTTCCCCTGAAATGATTTCATCTAGCTATCCTGCAGGTTGGTGTTGAATGATTTTGTGCGGAGCCTAGCGCGGGTCCGCAAGCTTTAGTATTTGTTTGCCGTCGTTTTTGCCGGCAAAAAGTCGCGCCAGCGTCGCTGGGATATTGTCGAAGCCCTCTTGAATATCTTCCCGAGTCTTGATCTTTCCTTCCATAAACCAGCTGCCGAATTCGGTGTTGAATTCGTCCAGTCGATTGAGGTAGTCAAGCATGATGAAGCCCTGCATGCGCACACGCCTAGCGATCAAGGTCATCAGATTGTTCGGGCCGGGGCTGGGGGTCGCGTCGTTGTAAGATGAAATTGCACCGCACAAAACAATGCGGCCGTGGTCGGCCATTTGCGAGATGCCAGCTTCGAGTATGGTGCCGCCGACATTGTCGAAAAATAAGTTGATGCCCATTGGCGCAATGTCCGCAAGGCGGCGGGCGACATCGTCTTTGCGGTAGTCGATGGTCTCATCAACGCCACAGTTTTCCTTCAGCCATTGGCATTTCTCAGCGCTACCCGCAATGGCAATGACCCTGCAGCCTTTGAGTTTCGCGATTTGGCAGACCACGGAACCGGTTGCACCGGCGGCGCCGGATACCAGTACGGTTTCTCCGGCCATGGGGCTGCCCACATCCAACAGGCCAAAATAGGCGGTCATGCTGGTGCCGCCAAAAGCTGATAAGGCCATATCGGGCGGAGTACCTTCTGGTAACACGTGAAGCTGTGCAGCACTGTCCTTGTCGAGCAGGGCATATTCCTGCCAGTTGAGAAAACCCATCACGAGAC
>JBLHMO010000197.1:0-4484 GCA_047622145.1 Paracoccaceae bacterium
GTTTGCCGCGTAGCATCAGCAGCATGCTGCGTTTGATGCGCGTCAGATGCGCTTCCTCGTTGCGGATTTGGCCTTCAAAGACCTGTTCAATCATCAGGCCGGTGAGGAAGGTATGGGTGTAAATCAAAGCTTCGAGCAGAGCCCCATCGTCTAGGCTACTGTCCCCAAACCATTCCTGCATGGTGTGGGCGTGGCTACTGGATTGCTGTTGTAACTGGACATCGCTTAGTTGAACCGGGTTCTTGCGCATCGCGAGCAGGATTTCCAGCGTCGCAACGTAGAGGTCGCTTTGGTAGTGCAGCCACATTCGCTCAACAAACTCGTCCGTGCGTTTTTTTAAAGTCCAGGCCGCAATATCTTTGGCGCTCATCAATTCAGTAAAACGTAAGTGCGACTGGTCGAGGATAGCCGCAAGAATATCTTCCTTGGAGCCGAAGTGATGCTGAACCGCGCCCCAAGTAAAACCCGCGCGCTGGGCAATCTTACTTGAGCTAGCGGCACCGAAGCCGCCCTCGTTGATCAGCGAAATGACGGCATTGATAATCTTTTCGCGGGCTATCTGGGTTTTTTGCGCTTGTTTGCCCAGTGGGGGCTTGGTCGCTGCTGGCATGCTCTACTCTCGGATTTGGTAAAACATTTACGAGAAAATGTTTATTATTGACCCTAATGAAGGTGCTCGCTACCCTTGAGGGCACTTTTTTGTGATTCTGCACATTTTAGCATGGCTATTGGATCGGCCCGTTTCCGCATAACACGATAAAAACAAAAAACAGGTAAGGCATGAAGCTTTTAGAGCCGATTAACATTGCTGGGATGGCGCTCAAAAACCGTATGGTCATGGCGCCCATGACCACCAATTACGGCAACGAAGACCAAACACCGTCTGAGCGTTTGATTGCCTTTTTGCTCGCACGCGCACGCGGTGGCGTTGGCCTGATCACCGTCGAGGTTTGTACTGTCGACGTCAGGCAGAAATACCAGCCGCAGTCGCTGACCCTCGGCGACGACAGCGTCATTGCCGCTCACCGTCGGCTCACGGATGCGCTGCACCAGTATGACGTTAAGGTGCAGCCGCAGCTGACCCATCCCGGCCCGGAATCTATGAGTAGCGTCTATTTTGGTGAGCAGGCTGTTGCCCCCAGCGCCTGTAACGGCGCTTGCACCGGTTTTCCGGCACGCGAGCTGGCGATTCATGAACTGGACAATATTGTCGAAGCCTACGCGCAGGGCGCCCGCCGTGCCCGCGAGGCGGGTTACGACGGTATCGAATTGCACGCTGCCCACTGCTATATGTTGCTGGGTACTTTTTTGTCACCACTCAAAAACAAACGCCAGGACGAATACGGCGCCGATACCGCCGAAAACCGAACGCGTTTGCTGGTGCGCGTGCTCAGGCGTATCAAGCAAGTAGTGGGGGCGGATTTCCCCATAACACTGCGTATTTCCGGATTTGAGCGTATTCCCGGTGGCCGCGATGCCAGCGATACCGCGCGTATCGCACCAGCACTGGTCGCGGCGGGGGTTGACGCTTTCCATATCAGCGGCGGCGTCAGTGACCCGATGGTGTCGCAAATGATCTGTGGCAATGCCTATCCCGATGGCTACAACCTGCCCGAGGCCGAAGCGGTGAAGCGGGTGGTCGATGTGCCGGTGATGGTTGTTGGCCGCTTTCTCGATCCTGAGTGCGCCGAACAGGCGCTGCAGGACGGGCGCGCCGATATGATTGTTATGGGGCGGCCCTTACTGGCCGACCCTGAATTGCCGAACAAAGTGAAGGCGGGGCGTTTAGCGGATATCCGGCGCTGTATTTCCTGTGAAAACTGTATCGACTCCATGTTCCTGTGGCCGCTGGATGCGCGCATGAATTGCGCCGTAAATCCTGCGACCGGGCGCGAACTATCCCATCGCTACGAGAAAGTATCGGAGCCAAAACATATTGTGGTGGTGGGCGCCGGGCCGGCGGGTATGGAGGCGGCTAGAGTGTGCGCGAAGCGCGGCCACAAGGTCACGCTGTTGGAGCGCAACCGGCAGCTGGGCGGTGCCCTGCGTTTGGCGAGTACCGTGCACAGCGACAATGAACGTTTCTTGAAATACCTGCAGCGCGAGATGCAGCGCTTGCCCATCACGCTTCGCCTGGGTGTTGAGGTCGATACCAAGCTGCTGACCTCGCTGGCGCCGTATGAACTGATTGTTGCCACCGGCGCTGTTCTGGCGATGCCCGAGATTCGCATTGACGATGCCTCTGCGGTTGTCGGGGGTGATCACTTGCGAGCGCTCTTTGAAGGCCGCCGGGTGTCTGCGCCGGGTCTGCCGTTGTGGTTACGCTTATCTAGCGCCGTGTTTGGACGAGCGCTGCTCAGTCGCGTTATGACACCGACGCGCTTGCGCCAAATTAGTCGGTTTTATTTGCCGCTCGGACGGTGCGTTGCGATTATCGGCGGCGATCTTGCCGCCATTGAGTTAGCGGAATTTCTCGCCAAGCGGGGTCGTCGCGTCGTGCTGCTTTACCGAGGCGAGCAGATCGCGCCGGAGATCGGACCCAAGCGCCGTCTGGAGCACGAGCTCCGGCTTGAAGGCCTGAGGGTATCGATCAATTGCGGCGTTGTACTCGATAGCGTCAAGGCCAATACCGTGACCTATGCGGTCGACGGTAAAACGGCAAGTCTGAGGGCTGATTCGATTGTGTTGCCCGGCGATCCCATCGCCAACCTGACCTTGCACGAAGCGGCGCTGGCTGCGGGCTTGTCCAGTCACGCTATCGGTGACTGTAGGGGTCTGGGTCTCATCGTTAAAGCGACCTCGGAAGCGTCGGCGCTCGCACACAGGCTTTAGGCGCTCGCGTACAGCCGGCTTTAGCTTCATCAATCTGCAAATTCGGCAGCTATGGAATGGCGCCGTCAGTGACGATATTCCGGTGTCCAGCGCTGAACTCTATACCTACTCCCTCGTGTGGCTTATTGTGGCGGTGCTCGCGGTTTTGGCGGGAGCGCAGCGCCGTTTGCAGCCGGAATACAAGGCGGGAATGGTGGCGCTGCTGGTGGTGATCGCGACAATATTTATTGTTGATATGTCGGACCTCGACGGCTTACTGCGGGTGGCTTCCTTTATGGGGCTGGGCCTGACGCTGTTAGGGCTATCCTATCTCTACAAACGTCTTACAAGGGAATTAACGGAGACATCTTGATGGAATGGTTGGCCAGCCCGGAAGCGTGGGTAGCTTTATCGACTCTTATTGCACTCGAAATTGTATTGGGTATCGACAATATTATTTTTATATCCATTCTGGTGGCGAGACTGCCGCAGGAACAGCGCGACCGTGCCCGCAAACTCGGCATCGGTTTGGCCATGCTGTCACGCTTACTCTTGCTATTCGCTCTAAGTTGGGTGATGGGCTTAACCGCGACTTTGTTTACCGTGCTTGAGCAGGCAATATCAGGGCGCGATTTGATCTTGATTTTGGGTGGCCTGTTTCTGCTGGTGAAATCTACCCATGAAATTCACAACAGCTTTGAAATTGAAGCAGAGGGGATGCCTGCGCCTGTGGTAGCGACCTTTGGCTCAGTGCTATTTCAGATATGTCTGCTCGACGTCGTATTTTCGCTGGACTCGGTAATAACCGCAGTGGGCATGGTAGATCAGGTTTCGATTATGGTGATAGCGGTAATCGTATCGGTACTGGTGATGCTGATGGCATCGAAATCCATTGGCGAATTTGTTGATGCCAATCCCACTATCAAAATGCTGGCCTTGGCATTTTTGATTCTTATTGGGGTAGCACTGATTGCCGATGGCTTTGATACTCATGTGCCGAAGGGCTATATCTATTTTGCGATGGCCTTTTCTATCTCCGTGGAGATGTTGAATATTCGCTTACGGCGTCGACGACAAACTGACTATTTAAAGCTCAACAAGAAAATTATCGAGTAGCGGGTGCCCGCAACGCCTGCGGCTTATGCGGGCCTACGGAGTTCTATGTGTAGGCCGGTTTAAGCGCAGCGTAGCCGGCGTTGGACGTAAGGCGAGGTGAAAATCTAGAGCGAAAACTGGGTAGTGGTGTAGGAGGCCATCAATTCACCGACCACGGGAAATATCACTTCCCCCTGAGCCGGGTGAACAGAATAGGCTTTAAAGGCGTCCTCGCTTTCAAACTCGGCAACAATGCCAAAATGCGAATTGCCTTCAAGCAATTGCCTATCCATGCCACACTTAAAGTTGGTGATGCCGGGAATTAACGCGGGCAGTTTGTTGTACGCGGCTATCACTTGCTGTTGGGTGGCGGCGTCGAGGTCATGTTTGAAATTTATCAGGCAAAGATGCTGAATCATGCTGGGTTCCTCAGTGAAAATTACAATCGATGTGCTTAGCGTGCATATATCGTTGCGTGCGTGATTTTGTTGTTGCTAACGCGGTATACCGCGCAAAGCCGTAGGGTTAGTTGCTCGCCGGTCTTAAGTGCTGCTCCCATAAAATCGGCTATCGTTTTT
>JBLHMO010000198.1:0-4268 GCA_047622145.1 Paracoccaceae bacterium
AAATCATGGTGAAAAACTATAGCATTGGCGCCTGCGCAGCTCAGCAGCGCTTGGGGCCGACTTGGGCTATCAATTCAGGTCATTAATTAAGATCAGCGGCATATTTGCGTAATACTGCCAGTGGCACGAAGTCTAATGCTTTTTTATGAGTGCGCTGCAGGAATACTCGCGGTGCCATCTCTTGTTCGTAGGCCTCCTTCCAGCGCGCAGCGCAAAGACACCATCGGTCGCCAGGTTGTAAGCCCGGAAAGCCAAAATCCGAGTGTGGCGTAGACAGGTCGTTGCCGCGAAAACGTGAGTATTCCAAAAAGTCTTTGTTTACTTCAATGCAAATGGTGTGTGAGCCCGCATCATCGTCGCTGGTATTGCAGCAACCATCGCGGAAAAAGCCGGTGAGCGGGTCTTCGCTGCAGGGTAAGAGCTTTTCACCAAAGACATTGAGAGATTTATCTATCGCCATAAGTAGATGTTGCTTGTTGCTGATTTTTGGTTACAGTTTGAATAAGAGTCTAATATACCTCAGAGTTGTTTGAGTTCATGCAGGGCCATTGAGGTATCTTTGTCACATTGCAGTTTGGGGCGATTTTGCTCCAGCTCTGCGAGCGGTTCCGCCACTTCAAAGCTGCTGAAATAGCGTTGGGCTAGTACCTGATACTGCTCAGTACCGCGGGTTTTCCAGCCAATTTCTTTTTCAGATAACTCGCGAATAATGCGCGCTGGTACCCCGGACACCAATGTGCGCGGCGGGATGTCAAAGCCTGCTTTGACAAAGGCATTGCCGCCCACGAAGGCCTCTTCACCGACAATAGCCCCGTCCATCACGGTGGCGTTAATACCGACCAAGGCATTGCGGCGCACAACACAGCCGTGTAACACCGCGCCGTGGCCGATATGACCGTAGCTTTCGACCACCACTTTTTTGTCAGGAAAGCTGTGCAGCATACAATGATCCTGCACATTGGCGCCTTCGTGGATTTCGACAATGCCGAAATCGCCGCGCAGGCAGGCAAAGGGGCCAATAAAGCAGTTCGGCCCGATGCGCACATCGCCAATCAATACCGCTTCGGGGTGCACAAAACTGGAGGGGTGAACAACGGGGATAACCCCTTCAAGTGCGTAAACCTTGGCCATATCTGAATTCCGTTAGTTGTCAGGTAATGCGTAAGCGACTAGCGCGTCGCCGGGTTTTGACCAGCCGTGGCCACCGGCGGCAACCACAACATACTGTTTGCCGTTTTTATTGAGCTTATAGCTCATGGGTGTGGCGTTGGCGGTGAAGGGCAGTCGGGCTTTCCAGACCTCGTCGCCGGACTCCTGATCGAAGGCGCGCAGGTATTTATCCGTGGTCGCGCCAATAAAAACTAAACCACCGGCCGTTGCCAGCGAGCCGCCCACATTGGGTGTGCCGGTATTAAACCACAGTGGGAAGGGCGCGAGGTCGCGGGTGGTGCCCAGCGGTATACGCCATTTCACTTCGCCCGTTTTAAGGTCAATTGCCGTAAAACTGCCCCAAGGTTTGGGCACGCAGGGCGCGCCATAATTTGAGACCAGCGGTGCGCGCATGGCGCCATAGGCGGTGCCTGTCATCGCAAAATATTCGATGGGATAGCTACCTTCGCGGGGCTCGGCATCGTACTCGGCGCGGGGTATCAGGGTAACCACCGTCGCGAAATGCATTTGATTGACGAACATCAAACCGCGTTCAGGGTTGACGGAAACGCTGCCCCAGTTAATGCCGCCAATATTGGCGGGGTAGAGCACAGAGCCTCCCAGCGAAGGGGGCGTGAATATACCTTCCGAGCGATATTGGCTTACCAGCTTTTGACAGGCGCTTTTACCCAAGCCGAACAGGCCTTCAACGTTGTCTTTATCGATAACCCCAGTGAAATGCAGGGGTTTGGGATGCGTGGTAAAGGGCTGGGTTGGCGACAATTTTTCGCCGGGTACGCCGTTTTGCGGTACCGGTCGTTCTTCCACCGGATACAAGGGTTTGCCGCTGTCTCTGTCCAACAGAAAAACCATGCCGGTTTTGGTGCCTTGCAATACACCCGCCGTATTGTTCGCTACGCCGGGTATCTGAAACAGTACCGGCTGGGCCGCCACATCAAAATCCCAGACGTCATGATGAACCGTTTGAAAATGCCAGCGATATTTGCCGGTGTTGGCGTCCAGTGCAATCACTGACGAACCGTACTCATCAATGCCGTCACGCTCGCCGCCATAGAGGTCCGGTGAGGGGTTGCCGGTTGGAATGAGTACCAGACCGCGTTCGTGGTCGGCCGACATCGGTGCCCACACGTTGGGGCTGCCCTGATGGTATTGAACCGTGCCCTTATTGTCTCGGTGCCGCGCTTTATAGTCGTCGCTTACCGGGTCCCAGGCCCAGGCGAGTTTGCCGGTTTTTACATTAAAGGCTCGCACCACGCCCGAGGGCGCGTCTTCGCGCAGATTGTCGACAACCAGCGCGCCAATCACGGCGATGTCGCCAATAACGGTGGGTGGCGAGGTCGGGTAATACTCCCAGCTCAGATGCTCGCCAACGCTCTCGCGCAGCGCCACTCGGCCATTGTCGCCAAAATCGCTGCAGGGTTTGCCGGTGTCCGCATCCAGTGCAATAAACTCGGCATCGCGAGTGCCGTAGAGAATGCGTTTATTGCAGGTTTTTCCTACTTGATTGCCATGCCAGTAACTGACTCCCCGGCAAATGGCGGGGTAATAGCCGCCGGACGTATTCTCAACTTCGGGATCAAAAACCCAGCGCTCCTCGCCGCTGTCGGGCGCCAGTGCAAATACGCGTCCGAAGGGAGTGCAGTAATAGAGGTGTTCATTCACTGCGATAGGGGTGACCTGCAAGCTGGTAAAGCTCCAGTCGCTGTCTTGGCCGGTGCTCATGTCGCCGGAGCGGTGGGTCCAGGCAAATTCGAGCTGGCCGACATTACTGCGATTGATGTCCGTTAATGGCGTAAAACGATCCGAATTGCGGCCGCCGCCATAACTGGGCCAATCTGCAGTCTGAACGGCTTGCGGCTGGACCGCTTCCGGTTTGGTGCCGGTATTTGACCAACAGCCGACGAGCAGTGAAGTGAGCCCCAGTGCCACTGAGCTTCGAAGGATAGCGCCCCGCCAAAACGAATGATTTTGCATGATGAATATCCTGATTTTGTGGCACCAGCATAACAAGCTCGCGGCTCTGGCAGAATCATCCATATGGTCGTGATCACGGAACACATACTCAGTCCGCTCATGACACTGATTTCTAAGAGCAAATCATGGATAATACGCGCCTCTGATATTCCCATTTTCTAGCGGTAATTTTATCTATGCGTAGAACCAAGATCGTTGCGACAGTAGGCCCGGCTTCCGACAGTATCGAAGTGCTGTCGGCCTTGATTGAGGCTGGCGTGAACGTCTTTCGACTGAATTTCTCCCACGGCACTGCGGATGAACAAAGTCAGCGTGCCTATCGCATTCGCGAGCTCGCCGCCGAGCGCGGTTGTCATGTCGCCCTGTTGGGCGATTTGCAGGGGCCAAAAATCCGTTTACGCAAATTGCCCGGTGACGCCATTGATCTCAAAAAGGGCCAGACCCTGATTTTGGATGCCGCGCTGAAGGACGGTGAGGGTAACGAGGGTCATGTCGGCGTGGATTATCAGCCCTTGGCCGAGCGCGTCAGCGCTGGCGACGTTTTGCTGCTGGATGATGGACGCTTCCGATTGGTGGTTGAGGCAGTCAGCGGCAGTCAGGTGAGGACAGTGTCGCATAGTGCCGGTGTGCTTAAATCGCGCAAAGGCATTAATCGCATGGGTGGCGGCCTGTCGGCACCGGCGCTGACCGCCAAAGATCTCGAGGACGTAAAAACCGTGGCTGCCTTGGCACTCGACTATGTCGCTATTTCTTTTCCCAGCGGCGCGGCGGACATTGAATACGCGCGCAGCGAACTGGACAAGGCCGGCTGCATCGCCAGCGTGATTGGTAAGGTTGAGCGCGCGGAAGCGGTCGCAGACGACGAGACACTGGATGGGCTGATTGAAGCCTGCGACGGCATTATGGTGGCGCGAGGCGATTTGGGTGTTGAAATTGGTGACGCCAACTTGATTGCCTATCAAAAGCATATGATCAAGCGTGCCCGCCAACTTAACCGCGTGGTTATTACCGCAACACAGATGATGGAGTCGATGATCTCCAATCCGCTGCCAACCCGGGCAGAGGTGTTTGACGTTGCCAACGCGGTGCTCGATGGCACTGACGCGGTGATGTTGTCCGCAGAG
>JBLHMO010000199.1:0-4234 GCA_047622145.1 Paracoccaceae bacterium
GTGATCCGCTTACCTGGGCCTTGGATCGGATACGCACTCGCTTACCGCAAATGTTGATCCGCGCTGAAGCGGGTTACGTCGCCTCACAAATAGATCACGAACAACTTGATGCGATTTTACCAAAAGTTGCCGAGGCAGCATTCTTTGCCCGCTATTACAGCGATGTGGCGATAAAGAACAGCGAAACCGCCGCAGCTGCCAAAGCGGCGTTCTAATTCGAAAAAAGTTATAATTAAAGGGAGAGCCCCATGTCACACAACCACTCCAATTCTGCCCAAGTGCGCGCAGGCTTGAACCATCCGGTTATCGATGCCGATGGTCACTACATTGAAACAATGCCGATACTGAAACCCTTCCTGATTGACTCCGTTCGTGAAATAGCCGGAGCTGATTTGGCGCGACGTGTTGAAAATGGCGAAGCCGGTGTCGACTACGACGAAACCGTGTTACGGCCTTGGTCAAAAATGAGTGAGCAGGAACGACTGGCACGTGGCATTTCCCGGCCACCGTGGTGGACATTACCTGCAGGCAATACTCTGGATCGTGCCACAGCACACTTACCCAAGCTGATGGCCGAGCGTATGGACGACATGGGCATAGACTTTGCCGTGATGTACCCCAGTCGTATGCTCACAGCCACTGCAATTGCTGATCCTGAGCTGCGTGTTGCCGTGTGTCGCAGCCTCAATCGTTTTTTTGCTGAAGCCTACGGTCCCTATTCGGATCGCATGGCTGCGGTCGCGCAAATTCCTACTCATAACCCTCAGGAAGCCATTGCTGAATTGGACTATGCGGTGAAAGAGTTGGGCTTTAAGGCAGTAATGATTAACGGCCTGATACACAGGCCCTTGGATAAGGCCGGTAGTATGGCCGATGCCAGTCGACCTAACTGGGGTTCGATCTCGGGCTCGCGCATAGACACTCTCGGCTTGGACAGCGATTACGATTACGACCCATTCTGGCAGCGCTGCGTCGATCTGAAAATTTCACCTGCAACTCATACCCCTGGTATGGGTTGGGGTAGCCGACAGTCGCCCAGCAATTACATGTATAACCACATCGGCTCCTTCGGTGCCGCTATGGAGGCCACCTGCAAATCCTTGTATATGGCTGGTATTACCCAACGATTTCCGCAACTCAATTTCGGTATGTTGGAAGGCGGTGTGGGCTGGGCCTGTTCACTCTTGTCCGATCTGATAGAGCATTGGGAAAAGCGAAACAGCGCCACGATTCACAACCTTGATCCCAAGAAAATCGACACCAAACTGATTATGGAGTTGTTCGAAAAATACGGCGACGACGTGTACAACGCCAATGCCGCCGGCCTGGCAGAGAGCTTCAGCACATTGGAACCCGAGCCGGCCTATACCGATGAATGGAGCCATCTGAAGCTCAGCTCGGAAAAAGAGTTGGTCGACGGCTTTGTGTCGAATTTCTATTTCGGCTGCGAAGCCGACGATATCAGTATTGCTTGGGCTTTTAACGACAAACTGAACCCTGAAGGTGCGCGCCTGCGTGCGATGTTCAGCTCGGACGTTGGCCATTGGGATGTGTCTGATATGACCGGGGTGCTGGGCGAAGCCTACGAACTGGTTGAGCACGGACATATTAGCGAAGGCGATTTCCACGATTTCGTGTTTGGCTTCCCCGCGCAATTTTACGCTGGTCAGAACCGCGACTTTTTTAAGGGAACGCGGGTTGAAGACCAAGTAGCCGCCTACTTCCGCGGTGATGGCGAGAAAGCCTGCGCCTGACTATGAGCCTATCGCAACAAGTTCTAACTAATGCGCAGACGCGCGGCGAAAGCGCGGCCTTTATCGAACCCGGCTGGCAAATAAGCTGGTTGGGATACGAGCGCGCGAGTAATGCATTGGCCCGACGTATGCTGGATGTGGGTCTGAAGCGTGGTGAGCGAATTGGCGTTTATCTACCCGATGGCATTGCCCTGCATGTTGCTTTGATGGCTGCAGAAAAAGCGGGGCTCATTGCGCTGGGTATTGGAGCAAGAGCTGGCTTGCGAGAAGTTGAACATCTGCTAAAGGTGGCGCAAGCCTCTGCGCTGTTAAGCCTGCCACAGTATCGCGATCAGGATATGACTCAGGCATTTAAACGGCTGAGTGAGTCGATTGGCACTCTCAGAACGCATGTGCCATTGCCGCTGGCTGACGTTCAAGGCTCGGCTGATGCAGTCGGAGTAAGCACTGAGCGCTTGTCTAAGGAGGGCCTCAGTGATGACGAGTTATTTTTACTGAACTCCACGTCGGGAACCACCGGCATGCCAAAGTGCGTAGCGCATAACCAAACGCGCTGGTACGCATTTCATCGAGAGGCCGTTGCCGCTGCTGATCTTAACGACAAGGACGTCTTTCTCGGCGCAGCACCGCCACCTTTCGGTTTTGGTTTGTGGACAACGCATATCACGCCGACCTTGCTTGGTGCGCCTACAGTCAAATTACCAGCCTTCAGCGCTGAGCAAGCACTCCAGCTTATAGCTGAGCATCGGGTTAGCATAATTTCTGCCGTGAGTACCCAGTTTGTAATGATGCTGAATAGTCCCTCCATGCAAAGTGCGGACCTGAGTAGCTTGCGCGCAATGTTCACCGGTGGCGAACGAGTGCCTTACCAACGGGCGGTAGATTTTGAGAATCGCAGCGGTGCGGCGGTATTGCAGTTTTACGGATCTAATGAAACAGGCGCCTTTACCAATACCACGTTGCGCGACCCTCAGGAAAAGCGATTAACCACCGCGGGCCGAATCTTGCAAAGCATGGACGTACGCTTGATCGATGATCAGGGTCTTGATGTTACGGCGTCGGGTTTCGGTCGCCCTGCAGGAAAAGGGCCGCTGCTGAGCCGAGGCTATTACAACGACGACGCTGCGAATAAGAGCTTGTACACCGACGACGGCTACATGCTGATGGAAGATCTTGTCAGTATTGATAGTGAAGGCTATGTGCAGGTGGCTGGCCGCAAAGGCGATTTTATTATTCGCGGCGGCAAAAATATCAGCTGCGCAGCTGTTGAAGAGGCAGTAAGTGCCCACCCCAATATCGCAATAGCAGCGGCTGTGGCTGTGCCGGACGAGGTGTTTGGTGAGCGGGTGATGTTGTTTGTAGTCACTCGCGATGGCAAGGAAATATCGCTGGCATCGCTAGCGGAGAATCTTGCGAATAGGAAAGTATCGCGGGAGCTAACGCCGGAATACGTACTTATTTGCGATGAGTTGCCACGATCTTCAGGTGGAAAAATTGCCAAGGGCGAGTTGCGAAAGCGCGCAGAAGATCACGTGCGATCCCTAGTGGAAAATGAAAAATTGCAGAAGGGTGTGTAGGCCCGCATAAGCAAGGCGTTGCGGGCAGCGTCAAATCGAGTTTTGGAATATAAATGTAATTAGCAGGACTGATAATGAATAAAACATCACTGCATGCTTTGACCTTCAGCCTCTTGTTCTTATCAGCCGGCGCAGATGCTCAGACCGATCCGACAGACAAAAAGGCAACGCGAGGCACCCTTGAAGAGGTGGTGGTCACAGCCCGACGTCGCGCTGAAAATTTGCAGGAGACTCCTATCGCGGTTACCTCGCTAAGTGGTGACGCTTTACGGGAGCAGGGGATTACCAATACTGCTGACCTGACTAAAAGTATTCCCAGCTTGCAGATCAATTCGCCTTACTCCAACCAAATCTATATTCGTGGAATCGGCGAGCGCACAGGACGCACGCGGGTAGATCCAACAGTAGGCGTGTATCTGGATGGCATCTATTTGCCGCGCCCCGATGGTCAATTACTCGATACGGTCGATGTACAGAGCATTCAGGTGCTGCGCGGGCCGCAAGGCACCCTGTTTGGGAAAAACACTACAGCCGGTGCGATGGTTTTAACACTGGAAAAACCACACGACACCTTCGAAGGTTATGTCGAAGCTGGCATAGGCAGTTATGAACAGCGCGACATCAAAATTGGCTTGAATATGCCGGTTACTGACACCTTATTCACGCGCCTTGCGGTGCATACGCTAAAAGACGACGGCTTTCTAAAAGATGTCTCAGGCATTCGGACGGCCGCAGACGATCGTAAGTCGTTGCTGTTTCAAACGCGTTGGGATGCAAGCGATGACGTTGTCGTCGATGGACTCTTGTTTGCCAGTAAAACACGTGAAGTGTTTCCTGGCACTAACTGTACTTTGATCAATGAAGATAAGGCCTTATTTGCCAGTGGAATTTACCTTATGTGGC
>JBLHMO010000200.1:0-4217 GCA_047622145.1 Paracoccaceae bacterium
TCGGTATAATGCCGTGACTGGGCCGCTGAACTCAACATTCAATACACTATCACGCGGAAACTGAATGATGTCTGAATAAAGCTCGTTCGCGGTAATTGTTTGCTCACGCCACAGCCGCCCGTTCAGGTATATGCGCATAGTATCCAGTCCGACCCAAGACGCAGCGCGCGGCATCACCTTTAATGTGTGCCGGGGTCCCACCGCCATATCGCCCAAGCCTGCCTCACCAAGTGAAACTTCCAGCAAGGGGCCGCTGGTGAAGTACATTCGGCCCTGTTTGATGGCTAGGGCAAAATCTTGCTCGGATATCGGCGCGCGGGTATTAGCCAGTTGAATATAATTGCGCGGCACGGCCGCCACGCTGTCGAGCTTATGTGAGTCACTATTGCCCGCGGCAGTGATTGGCAAACCCTGCTTGAGCAAGGCAAACCAGTCGCGTCTACTCGCCGCATAGGTTTCCATATCGGCGCCGTTCAACACTTCCATTACATCAAAATCGATATCGCGAAAACTCGAACGAGGGTCACTCTCCAACAAACTGCGATTGCGTGAATGTGTTAGCGGCAAGCTCGGCTCGAAAGACTTGCCAAGCGACAGGTGATCGAAAAACGCCGAATCGGCATCCAGAGGGTCGGCGGAGCGCGGGTGATTCAATTGGAAAATTGCCTGCGGATAGCGGTAGCGTGTCTGCGCAATCAAACCGCGCAGGCGAGTCGCCTCAGTCCGCGGTATCCCGCCTGCATAAAGCGACTCGCGATATGCCAAGGGGAAAATATTGCTGTGCCCGATCGTAGTTGGCGCCTCAGTGGTGCGCGACATCCCGGTGAGTTCAGCGCCGGTTATAATGCTTAGCTGCTCGCCCAAACCCATAGCATCCAAGACTGCACTGCCGTCAACAATGCGGTTATGCTCTGCCAGCACCAGCACATTCGCATCCTGTGCTACAAAAGCGCGTATCTGTTCACTCAACGGCAGTGCCGAATCAAAGCTGGCGCTGGCGTGTACATGTAAATCGGCGGATACCCACTCGCTGCTTAGCTCGCGCCGCGGCAGCTCTATTTTCAAGTTCTGCATTACACCGGGACGTACCACTAGCTCGGCGGTGGTGACACTGAATTCGATGCCGCGCGTTGCCAGCACCCGATAGCTACCCGCCGGCAGGTAAAGCCTTTGGGGATCAGAGTCGATTCCGGCCAGCGACACGTTATTACTAACCAGTGAATGTTCAACCGCTTCGCCGGCGCTGCGGAAGTCGAGCAGATCATCACGCAAGCGCGGCGTTGCGGTGCCATTGATGCCGTAAAAAATCAGCTTCATGGCATTACCCCGAGGCAGGCGTATGCCGCTGCGCTGCTTGAAGACCAATGCACCTACGTCTAGGGCACCGGCGTCTCCCACTTCACCCTGCACTGCGCTAAAACTTTTGCTAAGGGTTTCACCCCAAGGGCTGCGCGCTGTTAATCTCAGCTCACCCGCCGTTGCCGGCAGCCGTAGGCTAAAGTCGCCCGGCTGGTCGACCCGGCGCTGACTCAGCGGTAAGCCTTCGGCGGTGTGAACCTCAACCACCACCGGCGCTACATTAATGCTGCCGGTCAAGCGCGGCCCGACGTAGATCCGATCACTTATGGCCGCCACATCGGCGCGTGCGCCCGGTAATATTCGAAAATGTGCGCGCATGCTCTCGCCCACATCTAAATCCATCAACTGACTCTGGGCCATTTGCAACAAACCCAGCTTTTCACTATCGAACCACAGCGGGCGTGTCATCCAACCGTGCAGACTGTAATGCGGCAAGGTGAGAAGAAATTGCGGAAGCCTGCGATCAACGCCGTGGTTATCAGTCAGGTAGGCCGATTGGAGCTGCACGCCATAACTGATAGAAGGTTTCGCAACGTGGCTACCCAGCAAAATATTCCAGTCTGCTGGCATCATGCCTTTTACCAGCGAGAACACATTGTTGCGATCGATCTTCTGGTGATTAAAACCTAGGCTGTACTGTGGTAAATAACTGGATAGGGCGTAGGGAGTCATCGCCCGATTGGGGTAGAGGGTCAGCATACCGCTGAGCTGCACGGCCCGTCCCTTGGCAATGCGTTCCACCTCAACCCACAGGGCGAGCTCTCCGGGGTGGTCTCTACTCAGTACATAGCGCAGCGTCTGACGCAAACCCTCATCTTCGCCAACTACGGTTATTTCAGCACTGCCCCTGTCGCTATTGGCACTGATGTGCTGGGCGCGAATGGCCTTTTCTTTGGCCAACCCGGTCAATACATTGGCGTAAGTCCATTGGTCGTCACGGCGGGCGCAAAAGCCGATATCGATCAGGCTGCCACCCCCGGCTACGATGCCGGCGTCGTGTTCGACATCGCTAACCGCTGCGCACAGCTCGCCGTCGCTCAACCACCAATCACCCGTCCCGGCGATGGCGTCCATACCGCCACGCGGCAACTCAGAAATTGACGCGGCGTTTATTTGCTCGGCATGATAGTGGCGAGGTTCAATAGCCAGTGAGGGTGTCGCCAGCGCACCAAACAGAAGCAGCGCGCTGACGCGGCAGATGCCATTACGCAATGTGAGCAAGCTCATCTCCCGTCTCGCCGCAAAGGTCTCAGGCCCCCATGATAAAGATACAGATCACGCTACCGAGCGCGACAAAGTAAGACAGCGAGCGCAACGCATCGCGATCAGCAAGATAAAACACACCATGCAATATCCGAGCAGCAACAAACACCATGGATACCACAGCGATTTTTTCTTGTGCAACACCGGCAACCGAAGCCGCCAGCAGCGCCGCGGAAAATAAAATCAGGCCTTCCCAAGCATTTTGCTGGGCAGCGTAAGCACGCGACGCAGCGCCGGTAGACTGAGCATACTGGGCCCGCGGGTTTTTATTGTCCGCCCTGCCGAGTTCTTTATGGCGCAGGTAGCCGCCTGTCCCCGACAACACGGTTGGGATAAGTGCAGTAATCATCAAACACCAAAGTGAGGTACTCATAGCGCGATCCTTTTTATGATTGTTGTAAGTGATTCTTCCAATCCAGCCCACAAAGGCTGGGCTACTTAGTCATTATTTACTTCTACCCGAATCTCAGCAATCTCTGCAGGCAGGGTTTCAGTTAAAAATACCCGATTGGCACGCTGCACTGCAGAGTCTTCGGAAAACTGGGCCTCAAAAAAGCTGGCGACCGCCAACTGATTTAGCCAGTGTTGGCGGATTACATTCATCGCTGGCGGCAGAGGGTCCATGACACAAAGCGGCGACGCATCAACGCTGAGAATGCCCTCCTCCTCGGTTCCGATCAAATGGTACCAAGTATCGCCACTACTCTCGTCGATATTCTTTTTCACCTGATCGCAGCCAATTTTATCGGGATTGCTCATCCAGCGGAACATTTTGGCCATGTCAGCAAAGCCAGTGTGGGTGGCTCCATCAATCGTCACCAGTAGCGCACCCGACACATCGCGAACCGGCACAGCATTGGTTTTGTAATCAACCAACGCATCAATGTCCGAGGCGATCATCATGTAGGGCAGCTTACGGTGACTAAAAAAGGTTGGCCCGAACATAAAGCCAGGGCCGGCAATGGATACGGCAGCGTCAATACGCGGGTCGCCGAAGCGGGGATGAAAGGCCGCCAGCGTCGATGTCATACCGCCCAGCGACAAGCCAAAAACTCCGATGCGCTTCTCGTCTATCGAGCCTTCAAACAAACTGCCGCTTTCGCGGTGCCAACTGAGCAGCTGATCCAAAAGGAAGGATACATCGCCGGGTTGATTGACCACGTCAGTGACAAAAGGTTTGTCTGGCGCCGAGTAGTTCGTCAGCGGGTAATCCATCGCTGCTACAACGTAACCTTTAGTGGCCATATGCTCTGCCAGATAAGCGCCGCCAGTGCGCATGGACATAAATCCGTGGCTGTATACCAGCAATGGAAGCGGAGCCTTGGCGGGCCTGCCTTCTTTTAACAAATCGCTGGGATACCAGATGCGGGTTTTCAACAACCGCGATTCGCTGCCTTTAAACTCGCCGTGAGCCTGGCTGACACGAGTGGTGTCGGTGAGGCTAACGTCAAAGTAATCAACGTCGTGAGGCCCCGGCTGCAAGCGTTTTGCACTTTCGAATTCAGGGTTCAGTGGCTCAGGCTGTTTGCCGAGCATTAGCACCAACACACCGGCAACTAACAGTACCGCCAGAATCAAAAGCAGACGTTTCATGC
>JBLHMO010000201.1:0-3982 GCA_047622145.1 Paracoccaceae bacterium
CGTGGCCGCACTGTTTTGCTAAGGCCGCGGTGGGTGCCGTCTTAGTGGCGATAAACGACACAAAGGGAGAATAACAATGTTCAGCCATATCATGATTGGCGTAAACGACGTTCAGGCATCGAAGGTGTTTTACGATGCGACTCTGGGTGCGCTGGGCATTGGCCCCGGTGTTGTTGATGAATTGGGGCGGTGCTTTTACTTCACTGATGCCGGCGTATTTGCTCTTACCAAACCCATAGATGGTAAGCCCGCGAGCCACGGCAATGGTAGCACCGTAGGCTTTTCTGCAGCCACAGCTGAGCTGGCAGATGCCTGGCATACCGCAGGTTTGGCGAACGGTGGTACCACCTGCGAAGACCCGCCCGGTGCTCGCGAGGGTGGTGGCATGAAGATGTATTTGGCCTATTTGCGCGATCCTTCCGGTAATAAGGTCTGCGCCTTGCACCGCATGCAGTCGTGAGGAAACGCGGTAAGGCGACCAAACGGGGGCTGCTGTCAGTGCTGGCGACCTCTTTGCTCGCCGGTTGTCTCGGTATGCCTGAAGGCGTTGAGCCGGTGTCAGGCTTTGAGCTGGAGCGCTACGCGGGCAAATGGTATGAGGTGGCGCGGCTCGATCACTCTTTTGAGCGCGGCATGGAGCAAGTGTCCGCTGAATACAGCGTGGATAAAGACGGTACTGTCGCGGTGGTCAATAAAGGCTACCGCCCTGACACGAACAAATGGAAGCAGGCTACTGGCAAGGCCAAATTTGTGGGTGAGGCTGATGTCGGCTACCTCAAGGTTTCGTTCTTTGGACCGTTTTATGGCTCATACGTTGTCTTTGACCTAGATAAACAGAACTACAACTATGCTTTCGTCTCCGGCCCGGATGTTTCATTTCTGTGGCTGATGTCGAGAACCAAGACCGCAGAGCCGCAGGTGATGGACAGCTTTTTGCAGCAGGCAAAAGCCGCTGGCTTTAACACTGACGAGTTAATACGTGTTAAGCACGACTAGGCATCGATGATCTGCGCGTTGTTGCATTCCCCCGGCGCGGTTAGTCGCAATTAAGCGCGCCTTGAACCCATAGGTCTATGTTTTTGGTCCAGTTGTATCCGCTATCGACCTCCATTCGTTTTCGGCGCCTCGCGGGGTTTTACGCCGTTCTGTTTTCATGTTCCTGGGTGTCGGCTGCGGCGGTCGATGCTGAGTCGCGCCTGGAATCCATTCTGGTGACGGCTCATGCTCCGCAGCGGGACAGATTCCAGCTGCTGGAAGTGCTGGATGTGATTGAAGGTCCTCAAATTCGGGTGCAGCAGGCTGCCAGTTTGAATGCTGTGCTGAGCGGGGTGCGCGGCCTTTATGCTTCCCGTGAGGGCGGGCCGGGCGGAATCAACACGCTGTCACTGCGAGGTGCCGAGCCTAATTTCACCGCCGTGCTGATTGACGGCGTTGCCGTTAATGACCCGACCAACAGCCGAGGGGGTTCATTTGATTTAGCCACCTTGTCGGCGGCTAGTCTCGGCCGTATTGCAATCGTTAAGGGGCCGCAAAGTCTGGCCTATGGCGCCGACGCGCTGGCGGGCGTTGTCCTGCTGGATACCTTTGCACCCGGCAAGGGCGAGACCACGCTGATTACGTCTTACGAGCAAAGCGAGGGCGGCGCCCATCGCGCGCATATGCTGGCGAACTTGTCGGCGGGGAATCAGAGTTTGGGGCTGCAGGCCGGCCGGGAAAACAGCGCAAATACTTACCGCGGCAGCAGTCTGAAATTGGACGAGCGCTCCCTGCAGTATCGTGCGAACTGGGGCGAGCAGCTACAGTTTCAGCTAGGTGCACGCGATGCTGATTTTGCCAAACGAGCCTACCCTGAACAGAGCGGTGGGGTAGGGTTTGCCGCCAACGACGATCAAGATATCAGTGCGGGGCGCGATCAAACTCGCTATTTTGCCTTGCGGCTTGCCCTGTTTGATAACTGGTCAGTGGCCGCGCAGTACAACGACTATGTCCGCGAGTTAGATTACCGGTCACCGGGCGTAGCGCCCTATAACAATGTGCCTGCGAATCGGTACCTAGCCGAATACTCCCGTCATCAGTGGCGCGTCATCAGTGAACTGTATTGGGGGCCGCTTAACTTGAACGTCGGCGTGGATCGGCGCTGGGAGCGCGGCGATAGCTCCGGCGAGGTTGTCTTCACGAATGTGTCAGCCGATGCCTTGGGTTTTCTGTTGGGCTTACCGAGCCTGCCCGTTGAAAGCGGAATGAGCCTGCCGCTGGAGTTTATTCTGCCAACAGATTACCGCATGCGACGAACCACAGAGGGGGGTGTTTACCCAACTGAACTGGCAGTTTGAAAGCGGTCTAGTGTTAAGTGGTGGAATACGCCGAGATGTATTAGCCGACGACCACGAAGTGACACGCCGCTACTCGGTGACGCAGCCGCTAGGCGAGGACCTGAAAGTCACGGCCAGTTATTCAGAAGGCTACAAATCACCGAGTTTTTTTGCATTGGGCCACGCCTTGGTTGGCAACAGCAGCCTGCGACCCGAGCGGGCCGAGAGTTACCAGCTCGACCTAGATTGGCAGCTGGCGCTGCCGTGGCTGTGGCAGGTGAGCTTGTTCGATACTCGCTATCGTGATCTGATCGATTTTGATGCAGAGCAATTTACCAACGTCAATCGCAACCGCGTAGATAGTCGGGGCGGGGAGGTCGCGCTGCGCTGGCAAGGTGGACCGTGGCAGGCGAACGCGGCGCTGTCCTATGTGGACATTGAAGTGGTGGGCGAAGGGCAAGAGGACGCGCGCCATTTGGCGAATCGCCCGAAAAATTTGGCGCGTATCGATGTCAGTTGGCAGGCGCAAAGCGACTTATCCTGGTTTACGCAAGTTCAGTTTGTCGATGAACAATTTGCCAGTTCTTTGCATACGGGCGCAACCCGTGAACATATTCTTGATGATTACACGTTGCTAAACACAGCCATTCGATGGAACTTTCTTCCGAAGGTTGTTATTAGTGCGGCGCTGGACAATGCGTTGAATAGTGCCTACGAAGAGGCGGTGGGATTCCCCGGCCCAGGTCGCTTGGTCCGAGTTGGGCTGGAGCTGGAGTTATAGCGCTGGCAGGTGCTAAAACTAAAAGCATTGTTCCTCCAAGCCGGCCGCCCAGGCTAAGGCGCCCGCCAGCATTTTTTGATGCTCCGGGCGTTCGTAGGTTCGGCCTTCATGACCGAGGGCAGAGTAAAACACCCGTCCGCGCTCATTAATGCAATGCGCCCAAATAACGGGGTGTTCGGCGCCCATGCTGAGGTCTTGGCCAAAGGCTTTAGCCTTGTAGCTGGATTCATCAATGCTCGCCAGCACTCTCGCACCCTGATCGCGAGGATTTTCTGCAAAGCTGTACCATTCGTCTTCGTGCTGCCAGCGCTCACTAAAGTGTTGTGTTGCAGGATGTTCCGGATATTGGCTTATCACGATGGCGTCTTGGATTTGCGGGAACAGGGGGTGGCCAACAAAATCAGCCTTGAGTAGCTCGGTGTTATACCAGTCCCAGAATCGCTTGCGTGTACCAGCGGCGCCATGTACGCCAACGAATCCGCCGCCGTTTTCCATATAGTTTATAAAGGCGCTGCGCTGCGCTGCTCTGCGTTCCAGTTATCACCGGTGCAATTGTTGCCAAATATCACGTCAAATTTTGCTAGTTGCTCGTCATTGAAAATGGCAGCGTTCTCGGTGTTGTAAACGGTCCAGCCACGTTCCTTGGCGATGTCTTCCACCGACGCGCGAGCCGCGACAATGGCTTCATCGTGCCGAAAGCCGTTGGTTTTAGAAAAAACAAGTATCCGAGGCGGCGGCCCCAGATCTGCCGGTAATACCGGTGCCAGGGTGTCGTAAACTACCTCGGCATTGCCGCTAGCGCGCCAAATATTTTTAGCGAGATCGCAGGCACTGACTAAGCCGCTGAGAGCGAATATAAGCAGTGTCGTGCGAGCGCGGTATAACCGTC
>JBLHMO010000202.1:0-3751 GCA_047622145.1 Paracoccaceae bacterium
GTAGAGAGCGCTTTGGCGCGAACATGGCGACAGACTTCTAGTTTTTGCTTGGTTGAAATGTCGTCGTCGCTGAAAAAAGGCCACGCACTAACAATGCTGCCGTCCAGTGCCTTGTGTCGTGCAAGTGCTTCGTAGCCGCCAATTTCTCCGCTCTGCACATCGACAATGGGTTGATAATAAGGGAAGAAATGGCTTAGATCGACGTCTCTTGTCATGTCTCGGTCTCAATGTGTACGCGCTGTACTCGCTGCGTAACCCCGGTGTAGAGGTGGTAGCTAATCGTGCCGGCCATTGCAGCGATAGTCATTGCAGGCAAGTCGTCGCCCCAGAGGGTAACGACGTCGCCTACTGAGATGGGATGCTTGGCGCTGGAGATATCGACACTGCAGATATCCATTGATACGCGGCCGACCAAAGGAAATTGCTGGCCATTGATGAGTACCGGGGTGCCGTTGGGCAGCTGTCGAGGGTAACCGTCCCCGTAGCCGATACCAATGGCGGCGATGCGGCTTGGTTGTCGCGCGCTCCAGCGGGCGTTGTAGCCGACACTGTCGCCAGCTAAGACATCCTTTACGGCGATAATTTTGGATTTGAGACTCATGACCGTTTTTAAGCCGATTTTTTGCTGCCCGGTGGGGTCGTCGCCGTAGAGCATAATACCGGGGCGTACCCATTGCCTGTGGCTTTGGGGCCACGCGATTAATCCGGCAGAATTGGCGAGGCTCTGATCCATTGGCGGCAGTTCGCGAGCCAGCTTGTCGACGCGTGAAATCTGCTCTTGGGTCACCGTGCTGCCTACTTCGTCAGCGCTGCTGAAGTGGCTCATCAATCGTATTTCGCCGCTTTGTTTTGCCTTAGACAGCAATGCATGGGCGGCCAGAAGGGCCTCTCTGTCGAAGCCCAGGCGATTCATGCCGGTGTCGAATTTAAGCCACACTTCCAGCGGAGCGGGCGTCGTGCTGGTGCATATGAGCTGGGCCGTAGCCAGCGAATGCACAGCGAGCGCGACATTGTTGTTCGCGCACCAATACAGTTCATCGCTATTGAGCAGTGTTCCCATGAGTAGCAGGGGGCAGCTAATGCCGTTTTGCCGTAGTTGCAGGACTTCGTCGAAGCGTGCAACGCCCAATTTATCGCTAAGGGGAGCGAGGGTTTTTGCAACCTCGATCAGTCCGTGACCGTAGGCATTGGCCTTGATCATTGCGACAATAAAGGCATCGGGGGCTGTTTCGCGCGCACAACGGATATTGTGGCGAAGAGCACTGCGGTCAATTTCAGCCCAAGCTGTAGAATGCATGGCGATTAACAGGTTCCAGTGTATCTTCGGCAACCCTCTGTAGTGTGGCTGCCGGCTCGCTACAATAGCTAATTCCAAGTCTGAAGCAAAGTCGCTATGCTTCAGACTTGGAATGATTTTATCTGAGTTTAATTAACAGCTGAATAGCGGGGTTCTATGCCCAAGGGTTTTGAAGACAAGCTGGTCATCTCAATTTCATCGCGCGCCTTGTTTGATCTCGACGAGAGTCACCGGGTGTACGAAGAGTCGGGCTTGGCGGCCTACCAGGCCTACCAGATCGAACACGAAGAGGAGATTCTGGAGCCGGGCGAGGCTTATCCGCTGGTACAAAAATTACTTAAAATTAACGAACGCTTAGGCCAGGAGCGGGTTGAAGTCATTCTTTTGTCACGAAACACGGCCGACACGGGTCTGCGCGTTTTCAACTCCATTGAGCATTATGGCCTTAAAATATCCCGCGCAGCCTTTTGCGGAGGGGAGAGCCCATACCGGTATATATCAGCGTTTGGCTGCCACTTGTTCCTTTCTACCCACGCTGAGGATGTGCGCAACGCACTCAAGAATGGTGTGGCTGCGGCCACCCTGATGCCGCGTGGCAAGAAGCAGGTCGAGGAATCCGATCAGTTGAAGTTTGCTTTTGATGGTGACGCGGTGTTGTTTTCCGATGAGGCCGAGCGTATTTACAAGGAGCAGGGGCTGGAGGCGTTCGCGGCCAGTGAACGAGCCTCTGCGAAAAAGCCATTATCCGGGGGGCCGTTTAAGCCCTTTCTCTCGGCATTGAATAAATTGCAGACAAGTTTCCCGCCTTCAGAGTCTCCGATCCGCACTGCTCTGGTAACAGCGCGTTCGGCACCAGCGCATCAACGGGTGATTCTGACCCTGCGCGATTGGAATATACGGATCGATGAATCGCTTTTCCTTGGGGGCTTGGACAAGGGCGAGTTTTTGCATTCCTATGGCGCCGACGTTTTCTTCGATGATCAGGCTCAGCATTGCCAGTCGGCCAGCCAGCATGTGGCTACCGGTCATGTGCCTCACGGCGTCGCCAACGATTGAATTGCAAGCGGAGTTAATAATCACCAAATTATGTAGTTATAACCGGTGGCTTTCTTATTCCTGTACTACTATTGTAAACAGCGGTGGACTTGATCAATCGATCCGAAATTTGATCCCGAGGGCTTATGAAACTGCAGCAATTACGCTATATCTGGGAAGTCGCTCATCACGACCTAAACGTATCGGCAACGGCACAAAGCCTTTATACATCGCAGCCGGGTATCAGTAAGCAAATCCGTTTGCTTGAAGATGAGCTGGGCGTTGAAATATTTGCACGCAGCGGCAAACATCTTACCCACGTGACCCCTGCCGGCGAGGCCATACTCAAGTCCGCCGGTGAGGTACTGCGCAAGGTTGAAGGCATTAAGCAGGTCGCTCAGGAATTCAGTGACGAGCGCAAAGGTTCCCTGTCCTTGGCAACAACGCATACTCAAGCCCGCTATGCCTTGCCACCTGTGATCAGTAGTTTTATGAAAAGCTACCCGGAGGTGGCTTTGCATATGCATCAGGGCACGCCTCTGCAAATTTCAGAGCTGGCGGCAGACGGCACGGTCGATTTTGCGATTGCCACCGAGGCTTTGGAACTATTCAGTGATCTGATCATGATGCCTTGCTATCGCTGGAACCGGACCGTGCTGGTACCCAAGGATCACCCCCTCACGCAAATTTCGAAACTCAAGCTCAGCGACGTCGCTGAATATCCTATTGTGACCTATGTATTTGGCTTTACCGGGCGCTCGAAGCTGGATGAGGCTTTTTCGGAAGAAGGCTTGTCGCCCAAGGTGGTGTTTACGGCAGCGGACGCAGACGTTATTAAGACCTATGTTCGTCTAGGCTTAGGTATTGGTATTGTTGCCCGTATGGCCTATGACCCCGAGCTGGATAAAGATCTGGTGCCGCTGGATGCCAGCCATCTGTTTGATGCTTCGGTGACTAAGATCGGCTTTCGGCGAGGCACCTTTCTGCGCGGCTTTATGTACGATTTTATCGAGTTGTTTGCACCGCACCTGACTCGCGAGCTGGTCGAAGAAGCTTACCGCCGCCATAGCAAGGCGGAATTAGAAGAGCTGTTTTCACATATCGAGCTGCCACTTTACTAGCGCAGTGTCCTTCACGACAGCGGTTGCGCGTTGATTTTCGCCCTTGAACTGGTTAGAGTGCAGCCCTTTTTAAACAGGGAAAATTGCTGTGGAAATAGCCTGTCTTGATCTTGAAGGGGTGTTGGTGCCAGAAATCTGGATCGACTTTGCCGAGCGCACCGGTATTGATGACCTCAAGGCAACCACGCGTGATATTCCCGATTACGATGTGCTGATGAAGCAGCGTCTGCGTCTGCTGGATGAAAGCGGCCTCGGTCTGAATGATATTCAGAAAGTGATTGCGGACATGAAGCCTATG
>JBLHMO010000203.1:0-3593 GCA_047622145.1 Paracoccaceae bacterium
ATGCGTGCCAGTCAATTCCTAATTGCCACCCAAAAAGAAACACCTGCCGACGCAGAGGTTATCAGTCACCAACTTATGCTGCGTGCCGGCCTGATTCGAAAACTGGCCACCGGATTGTACACTTGGCTCCCGACAGGGTTGCGGGTGCTGCGTAAAGTAGAGCGCATCGTACGCGATGAGATGGATCTCAGTGGCGCCCAAGAGCTACTGATGCCCGTTGTTCAACCCAGCGAGCTGTGGCTGCAATCTGGCCGCTGGCAGCAATATGGCTCAGAATTGCTGCGCATCAGCGACCGCCACCAGCGCGAATTCTGTCTTGGCCCTACTCATGAGGAGGTTATCACCCACCTCGTCAGCACTGAGCTGAAAAGCTACAAACAGCTGCCTCTTACTTTCTATCAGATTCAAACTAAATTCCGCGATGAAATTCGACCGCGTTTCGGCGTGATGCGCTCACGCGAATTTATTATGAAGGATGCCTACTCCTTTCATATTGACGAAGCCTCGCTGCAAGAAACCTACGACCGCATGTATCAGGCTTACACTAATATTTTTACCCGCATCGACCTGAATTTTCGCCCTGTCATTGCCGACACCGGCTCCATCGGCGGTAGCGGCTCCCATGAATTTCATGTGCTGGCCGATTCCGGCGAAGACGATATCGCCTTTTCCGATGGCAGTGATTACGCCGCCAATACCGAAATGGCAGAAGCTATTTGCACCCACACCCGCGCCGCCGCGAGTAAAGAAATGGCAAGAGTGGCAACTCCGGGCGTTAAAAGTATTGAAGAGGTCTGCGCGTGCCTGTCCGTCGACGCTTCTAATACGCTAAAAACCCTTATCGTTCGAGCAGCCAATGAGGACGGGGAAGCCGCAGGCCTGATTGCACTGATCGTGCGTGGTGACCACCAATTAAATGAAATCAAAGCCGAAAAGCTGGACGGCGTATGGTCGCCGCTGCAAATGGCCAGCGACGAGGAAATCAAAGCTTCACTGCCCTGCAATGCCGGTTCCTTAGGTCCTGTCGGCCTAACGATTCCCTGCATAGTCGATCGCTCAGCCGCGGCACTGGCCGACTTTGTCTGCGGTGCCAATGCAGACGACTTCCATCTTAGCGGCGTGAACTGGGAGCGCGATTGCACCATCGGGCAGATAGCCGATATCCGCAACGTACAAAGCGGCGATCCCAGCCCTGACGGTAACGGCACGCTTCAAATAAAGCGCGGCATTGAAGTGGGCCATATTTTCCAGCTTGGTCGAAAGTATTCCCGCGCCCTGAATGCCACGGTGCTCGACGAGACCGGCCGCGAATCTGTGGTCACTATGGGCTGCTACGGCATTGGCATTACCCGCGTTGTAGCCGCAGCGATAGAGCAGAATCACGACGACAAGGGCATAATCTGGCCCGAGGCGATAGCCCCTTTTCAGCTGGCGCTGGTACCATTGAATATGCAGAAATCCGAGCGCGTAAAAGAAGCAGTAGAAACGCTTTATTCGCAGCTAAGTGCGCTCGGTATCGATGTTTTGATGGACGACCGCAATGAACGTCCGGGCGTCAAATTTGCTGATATCGAGCTGATCGGCATTCCCCACCGTATCGTCATTGGTGATCGCGGCCTAGATAGCGGTAAACTCGAATACCGTCATCGTCGCGCCGATGCCAATGAGGAGTTCGATTTGGAGAATGCTGTTGCCTTTATTCAGTCAAAGCTGTCAACGCCGTAGAAGGATTGCCGCCGTTTGGCTAGCTCTGTGCACAATGCCGCTGGAGGCTCAGGTGGCTCCAAACGCACTAGCTGATCAGGAGCACGCAGAGCTGCGACAGTTCCTGAAAAACACCATTGCTGACGCCAGCAGCTTTCGCGACCGCTTTGATGCGGAAGTGTGGCTGCTGGATATGTCGGGGCGATTGGAACACTTCATCGAAGCCCCCCAAGAAAGACTGGAATTACTGCGCGCCGTTCACTTTGAAGCCAGCAACACCAAGCTCAAACCGGATCTCGTACTCGCACTTATTCAAGTCGAAAGTCGTTTCGACCGCTACGCCGTATCGAGTGCCGGCGCTCAGGGCTTGATGCAAGTTATGCCATTCTGGAAAGACGAGATAGGGCGGCCTGACGATAATCTAACAGACCCCTATACCAACTTGCGCTACGGTTGCCGAATTTTGCAATACTACGTAGACAAGGAAAAAGGCAACATCATGCACGCGCTTGCGCGCTACAACGGCAGCTACGGCAAGCTGTGGTATCCGCGCCGGGTGATGGATGCCTGGGCAAAGCGCTGGCGCGCAGGAACGATGTAAGCTCTAGCGAGTAAGAGAAGCAGCTCAAGACGAGTATTCGTAACGCCAATACTTCCCTTCCAGCCAACAGCGATTGCGAATGCCCGGCGCTGCCGAATCAACAGCCTCGTAACCGACATCACCCTCATACAGCATGCAGATTTTTTCACCCTCCATCGCCATGCGCGGGTTGATATAGGGCACAGTGCGCGCCGCGTAGAAAGCCTGCGCATCGGCAATGCAGCGACAATACTGTAACTCGCTTAGGGTCACCAGTGTTGGTGGCATCAGTTTCAATGTATTCGCTTCGTGGTCTGCAACTGCTTGCGCGGGTGCAACCCAGTTGTAGGCGTCTATCTCCTCACCATCAACAACGATCTCGCCCACGGGTGTAGCACTCAGATAAAACCAAGTGGCAAAGCGCTTTTTTGACACTTCGGGCGCATCGGGTGTTGTCCAGTGTGAGATAAGCTGAAGTGATTCCAGCGGAACAGCAAGGGCGGCCTCCTCATTTGTCTCGCGAATGGCTGCATATTGCGCCGCCATTTCGATATCGTCACCGCCGCAATAATCTTCAGCCTCGACGACACCACCGGGAAATACCCAGGCGCCAGAGCCGACACGACTCGCACTGTGGCGGCGCAGTAACAATGCCTCCAAACCGGCAGCCGTTTCACGCAACAACACCAAGGTTGCCGCAGGGCGAATCTTGCTTTTATCCGGCACGGGTAGCTCCGGAATCCAAAAACGTAATAAAGGCCTCAGGTTCCGGTCTCACTCGATAATTGTCTGTTAGGTCACAATAGAGAATCTTGCCCTGCTCGTCGGCGATAATTACGGTCGGGTAAACGGTATCGGAGCCATAACCGCTAATGCCCAAAGCGATCCCTCCTGTATGAGTAATCTGTAAGGCGGTAGCAGCCCGATTGCCACGGTCCACGTAAAACTGTAGGGGAACATCGAATTTTTCCGCGAGCTTGCGGGTGTTTTTATGCGGCTGCGGACTAACCATGACAACATTCACACCGCGCGCTTCAAGTTCGCGATAACGCTCGGCCACCTCGCGAATCTGGGCCACGCACAGAGGGCACCAGTTGCCGCGATAAAACATCATCAGCAGCTTCTTACCGTGAAAATGCTGCGATGACACGGCATTGCCGTCGGCATCTTCCAGTTCAAATTTAGGCAGGTTTTTACCCGCCTGCAACACCGCGTTATCGGCGCGATCAAGCCGCGAATACCAGAAAATATAGCTGAGCACGCCACCCAAGCCTAGTACCAAAGCATAAAACACTGGCACTACCGGCTG
>JBLHMO010000204.1:0-3120 GCA_047622145.1 Paracoccaceae bacterium
AAGGCCGTCGCGACGTCTTAATACGGGGTCGCCTATACTGCCTGCGAAGATGATTTTCTCGCCTTGAAGCCGATCTTGAAACTTGATGTCACAGGTCTCGAGGCGAAATCTGATGGCGGCGTCAGCGGCTCGCGCACGGTAAGCGCACTCGGCAGGATGGATTCCGCCATAGAAATTTATTTGGCTGCGTGAGCAGCTACAATAATAAGCCTGTTGGTTTTGCAATAATTGCCTGAGCACTGTGTTGTAAGTGCTGCTCTGCTGACTTTGCCAGAACACGTCGCTATCCCAGTGCAAGCCGTGCAGGGTTAAGCTATTGATGATGGTTTGGCTGGCACCGGCTTGTTCGCGAGGTGGGTCGATATCCTCCATGCGCAATAACCAGCGACCCGAATTGGCGCGGGCGTCCAAGTAACTGGCGACAGCGCTTAGCAGAGAGCCAATATGAAGCGGGCCGCTGGGCGAGGGGGCAAATCGACCGATATAGTCACTAAGTGGTTCTGGCATGCTAAAACGTGGGGAGTGGGCGGCTGTGTCTGCCGCCCGGCAGCGATTAGCCGCGTTCCTGGCGTTCTTTGATTTCGTCCAGTGTTTTGCAATCAATGCACAGGGTAGCCGTGGGGCGGGCTTCAAGGCGTTTTATGCCGATATCGACGCCACAGGTAACGCAAAATCCGTAATCGTCCTCATCAAGAAGATTGAGGGTTGAGTCAATTTTCTTGATGAGTTTGCGCTCACGGTCCCGAGTCCGCAGTTCCAGGCTGAACTCTTCTTCCTGGGTAGCGCGATCTACGGGGTCGGGAAAGTTAGCAGCCTCATCCTTCATGTGGCTAACCGTGCGGTCGACCTCCTCCATTAATTCTGATTTCCAATGCAGTAGAATTTGCCGGAAGTGATCCTTCTGTTTGTCGTTCATATACTCTTCGCCCTTTTTCTCTTTATAGGGGACGAAGGTTTCTAAATTTTCAGGTGTGCTCTGTTGTGTAGGCATGGTTGGCCCTCTTCTTTACAAGCCGGTAACCGCAAACCGCGGGCATGCGTGGCGACGCTGTGCCGCCAAATCGGCAAAACTACCAGATATGGGCCGGCTGTGCCACTCGAAATTACTCTTTCCTTAACTTATCTGCCTTAGTTTATTGTGATGATGTTAAGACTCGGGCGTTAAAGCTACACTCATTCTTTTGTCTTATCAGGAACAGTATAGGTGAATAAAACCTTTGCGCGTCGACTTGACGATATTGAACCCTTCCGTGTTGTTGAAGTTTTAACCCGAGCCAAGGCGCTTGCGGCAGCGGGTCGGGACATTGTTCACATGGAAGCGGGAGAGCCGGATTTTAGCAGCGCGCCAGCGATTATTGCAGCGGCAAAGGCCTCGTTGGATCGAGGTGAGACCTACTACACCCCAGCTGCGGGTATTCCAGCCCTTCGCGAGGCGATCTCCAAACACTATCGAGTTGATTACGGCTTAGATATTGATCCTGGCAGGATTATGATCACACCGGGTGCCTCGGGTGCGCTGTTGTTACTGGCGGCCTTGATGATGAACCCCGGTGACGGTATGTTGATGACCGACCCAGGTTATCCCTGCAATCGCAATTTTTTGCGGCTGGTGGAGGGTGAGGGGCAGTTGGTGCCGGTGGGACCTGAAGATCGCTTTCAATTGACGGCTGAGAAAGCCGAGCAGCACTGGCAGAGCAATACCCGTGGCGCGATTGTGGCTTCGCCGGCCAATCCGACGGGCGAAATTCTCACTGCCGAGCAGTTGCGGGATTTACACGACCTATGTGAGCGCAAGCAAGGGTTTCTGGTGGTGGATGAGATTTATCACGGCCTGACTTATGGCGCTGATGCTCCCAGTATTTTATCTATCACTGATCAGGCTTTTGTGATCAATAGTTTTTCCAAATATTTTGGTATGACCGGATGGCGTTTGGGCTGGTTGGTGGCGCCGCCAGAGGCGGTGCCGCATCTTGAGAAATTAGCGCAAAATCTGTTTATCTCCATGTCGACTATGGCGCAATATGCAGCGCTGGCCTGTTTTGAGCCAGAGACTCGCCTGATTCTGAACACGCGACGGGATGAATTTGCACAGCGTCGGGACTTTCTCTTGCCCGAACTTCGGGATTTGGGTTTTGACATACCCCATTGCCCTGACGGCGCACTCTACCTCTACGCGGGTATAAGTCGTTTCAAAATGCCTAGTGCGCAATTTTGTATGGAGTTACTTGAAAACCACGGTCTTGCCATTACCCCGGGTGCAGATTTTGGTCGTTATAAAGCTGACGAGCATGTTCGTTTTGCCTACACCACAAGCATGGATCGATTGGCCGAGGGCGTAGCGAGATTACGCAAGCTTTACGCTTAGAGACTTATTTCATCGGAGTTGGGTGAGTCCGCGTCAAAAAATTGTACGCCACCCGCTGTTGAAGGCTCTAGTTGAATTTTGTTCAGTGCAGCGGACATGGATTGCGCTATGACAGCAGCGCGGGTGGTTAGCCGTTCAATGTCTTCACGTGAGTGGATGTCTGTTAAGGTTTGGTTTTGCATTGGCGCTTTCCGGCAAGCTGACATTGTCAGTATTGGCTATGCTGAAAGGTATTATCATAAATTGGATGGTAGCACGTGCCACGAGAATATTTGGCCGCAAAAGAGGTTGGTTTTGATAGAGTCACAAAAGGAGCCGCTGGCGCTCCAGCATATTATTAGCCGGTTAGAGGGCTTTAAACCCAAGCAACGCTGGTGGCGGCGCTGGGTAAAACGCTCGGCGGTGGCTTTGATTTTGCGCGAACAGAGTGGTCAGATTGACGTGCTGATGATCAAGCGCGCTGATCGCGAGGGTGATCCCTGGTCGGGCCATATGGCGTTTCCTGGCGGCCGCATGGATAGGCCGGATGTCACCGGCCTACGCACCGCGATGCGCGAGACCGAGGAAGAGACGGGTATTATTTTGGAGCGGGCAGGGTACTGTATTGGCCGCTTATCCGATATTGTCAGCCGTCCCCATTCGGGGCGCCAGCCGATGGTGGTCACGCCCTATGTATTTCGTTTGCACATCGCGGTAAAAATTGAGCCTAATCATGAGGTGGCTGAGGCGGTGTGGGTGCCACTGCGGTTTTTGAT
>JBLHMO010000205.1:0-3036 GCA_047622145.1 Paracoccaceae bacterium
CTTGCCCCGATTCTAGTGCTTGGCCGTTGATTCCCCCCAGTTGCGCGCGAATGTGCGTTGCACAACTGCCCAAGGTGGGTTCGATATTCAGCCCGCCTTCGATCGCTAAGTAGCCGCGAATGCGTTGACGCGCACGATTTATGCTGATGATGTCACCCTTGCGCACATACAGGCTGGTGGAGATTGGCGCGGGATAGCCGTTGAGTGCCAGCGAAAAATCTCCGCCGTGCAGAGCAATGCGCATGGATTCTGCTGCAACGCGAAAATCAGCGCCGCCAATATTTAATTCAATAGCGGGCGTGTCGAAAGGATTTCCCACCAGAGCGTTGGCAATCTGGAAGGCAAACGGGTCCATAGCGCCGCTGCGAGTCACGCCGTAGCGGCGGTAGCCGACGCGGCCCATATCTTGGATTGTGGTGCCCGGTGAGCTCTGTAGAACCTGTAATCCCCTAGTCATTGAGTGCGGTCCTCTGCGCAACCCAGTCGCCCTTTGCCACAGCTTGTTTCATTTGTGTAAATTCATCGGGTGTAATCACAAAAAACTCGATGGCGTCGCCAGGTGTGATCAGAAAAGGCGGGTCGCGATCGGGTGCATAGGTTGCAATAGGAGTCTGCCCCAGTAATTGCCAGCCGCTGGGCATAGCCACACCGGCAATCAGGGCCTGCATGCCGCCAATAGAAATGCTGCCGGCCGGGGTATGCAGGCGGGGATTCTCCCGCCTGAGTGTGTGCAGGGTCTCATCGAGGCCGCCGAGATAGGTATAGCCCGGTGCAAAGCCCATCATATACACACGGTACCGAGGTGCGCAGTGGCGCTGGATAAGTACGTCAGTGCTCAGGTGGTGGTAATGGGCAACCCGCTCAAGGTCTTCACCGAATTCGCCGCCATAACACACCGGTACCCGCCACAAGTAGCTTTGTCTGGCTGTTGCGACTTTGTGGACGTCGAGGCCACTCACGGTCTCTTGTAAGGAAGAAAAGCTGATCAGGTCCGGGTTGTAGTGCAGCAGCAGCGAGTTGTAGGCGGGCGTAGTTTCTTCAATGCCGGCAATCGCCAGCGCGTGTATCTGTGCTTCAAGCTGCAAAACGGATTCGTTGAGCGCTTCGTCTATGCCAGCTCCGAGTTCGACGAGCATTGCGCAGTCTCCCACGGCTGAAAAGCAGGCCTGGGTATAGCGTTTTGCTTGCTTCATGCGGACCTTGCCTCGTGCTTTTGCTGGTTAAACGGTCGAATAGCAATGCCATTACCTTCTAAACGTCGGCGGATGGTTTCAGCCAGTACTAGCGCTCCGGGGGTATCGCCGTGGACGCATACAGTATCGAAATTGACGGCGATATCGCGGCCATCAATGCTCGCAAGTTTTCCGCTATCGAGCGCGCGCAGTAAGCGCTCGACTATTTGCTTACGGTCGTGAATGACGCTGCCTGCAATCTGCCGTGACACCAGCTGGCCTTGGCTGTCGTATGCGCGATCAGCAAAAAACTGGCGGACAAGGACGAGGCCCTGTGCTGTTGCCGCGCGCTCGGTAGCAGAGCCCCCCAGTGTCATCAGTGCGAGTCCCGGAAATCTATTGGCCACAAGCCGGGCCAAGGTATTCGCGGCAGCGTCATCACCATCGGTGAGATTACCCAAAGCACCGTGCACCCGAACGTGGGCGACTTGGGCATTTTCAGTTGCCGCAATGGCGCAGAGTCGGGCGATTTGCTCCTCCAGAAGTGACAAAACGTCCGCAGCTGGCAGGCTTTGGGCGCGTCTGCCGAAGTGCTCGCGATCGGGGTAGCCCGGGTGCGCGCCGATGGTGACCGACTGGGTGGAGGCCTTGCGTATACAGGCTGCCATGGTGCTGTCGTCGCCGGCATGGCCACCACAGGCAATATTGGCACTCGATACCAGTTCCAGTAAGGCATCATCGAAAGCCATGCCCTCGCCGAGATCACAATTCAAATCAATAACTTGACGCATAGTGCTACGTAGGGATACCCCGCCTTGGTCTTTCCAGAAATTTACCACAGGCGGGGCCTGCCTGTCCTGCAACACGTTGCTGAAGAAATTGCACAGAGCGGTGATCCAACCAGCTCGCAGCGCGTAAAGGATGGCATCACGAGGAGATATCATGAGCCATCTATCAAGTAAATCCATATCGATGACATTGCTACTTATCGTAGCATTGGCTGCTGGCACCGCAGCCAATGCTACGTCTGCGCCTCAGCCAGAATCCCTCAAATTGATTGCCTACTACGACATCGGCGCCGAACGCTACCGTGAAATCGAGGTTGCCTGCAGCAATAGAAGCGAGGCTCTCGTATACAAACGTGAGCAGCAGCGTGAATGGTGCGTCGGTGGCCCCGGCATTGGTGATTGTTTTAAAGACAATATCAGTGCGGCTAAGCGGGCTTGCGCGAACTCAGTTAATACAGGCGTGGCGAATGATTGATTCACCCATCCTGGTTTCCCTTGGGGCCTTTGGGTCCCTTTTTTGTGTAGTGGTAAAGTAAAACTGGCCACGGTTTAGTGGCTAATCCAATACTGCCCCTCGGCTGCATTTGGGCTTAAACCACGGTTATGTTGATGTGGTCTTTTTTAGCTGTAATAACCAACAAGGTATTCCGTAATCGATTGCTGGGCATCGGCAAGATTTCGATAACCCAGTGTTGGAACCCACTCTGTTTTTAAACTCCTAAAGAATCGCTCCATCGGCGCATTGTCCCAACAGTTACCGCTACGACTCATACTTTTCTCAATTTGAAATCGCCACAAATGTTGGCGAAATTTCCAGCTGGAATAGTGACTACCTTGATCCGAGTGAAACATAACTCCTTTGGGCTTTCCTCTCGCCTCAAAAGCCATGCTCAATGCCTGGCCGGTAAGTGCGCTATCCGGTGATAACGACATTGCCCATCCTATTGGCTTGCGTGCATATAAATCTATCACCACCGCCAGATAAGCTCAGCGCCTTCCCGCCCAGATATATGTTACATCGCCGCACCAAACCTGATTCGGCTGACTAACTGCAAATTCCCGATCAAGCTTGTTGG
>JBLHMO010000206.1:0-3035 GCA_047622145.1 Paracoccaceae bacterium
TCACCCGCTTTTAGATTAGCGCGCTGCTTGAGGGCGTAGTAAGAGGTGAAGTAGGTAATACCGACGCCTGCGGCCTCCTCAAAGCTCAAGCCTGCAGGCATGGTTAGGACTGATTGCTGGGGAGTCACCAGCTTTTCAGAGAAGGAACCAAAGGCGCCCATCGCGACAACTTTGTCACCCGGTTTAAAATCTTTAACATCTGCACCCACTGCTTCAACAACGCCAGCGCACTCGCCGCCCGGCACAAAGGGTAGTTCGGGTTGTATTTGATATTTCCCTTCGATAATCAGTGTGTCAGGAAAATTCAGGCCGCCCGCTTTTACATTAATTAGTACATCATTAGCGGTCAGCTCCTGCACCTTCCACTCAGCATCTAAAACCAGCTTGTTTGCGGGGCCAAGTTCTTTGCAAACGATTGCTCTCATAGTTTGTGCTCCTGTGTTTAAAATTCTGTATGTAGTTATGGATAAGCTAGCGGTATTTTTTCAACTCGGTTCGCGCCACTTGGCGCCGATGCACTGCATCTGGGCCGTCAGCCAAACGCAGTGTCCGCGCTGCCATATAGAACTTAGCCAGAGCGAAATCTTGTGATACGCCGTGCGCACCGTGGATCTGTATGGCCTCGTCAATCACCTGCAAGGTAACATTAGGCACCACCACTTTGATCTTAGATATCCACGTTTGCGCTTCACGCACGCCAGCACTATCGATAACATGCGCGGTCTTTAGCGTCAGTAAGCGCGCCATATCGATATTCATGCGTGCGTCGGCAATAATGTCTACGTTAGCGCCTAATCTCGACAAAGGCTTGCCGAAGGCTACACGAGACTCCGCGCGCTTGCACAACATCTCCAGAGCGCGTTCCGCCATACCAATGGCGCGCATACAGTGATGAATTCGGCCTGGACCCAAGCGGCCCTGCGAAATTTCAAAACCACGGCCACGCCCTAAAATCATATTTTCTTTCGGCACGCGCACGTTGGTAAAACGTAGGTGCATATGTCCGTGAGGTGCGTCGTCTTCTGAAAAAACCATCATGGCACGCAGTATTTCGAGCCCCTCAACATCCATTGGCACAAGAATCTGTGAATGCTGTTGATAAGGGCCGGCATCGGGATCCGTCTTGACCATACAGATCATGATTTTGCAGCGCGGGTCGCCGGCACCACTGATGTAGGTTTTTTCACCATTGAGCACCCACTCGTCACCGTCGAGCACGGCAGGTAACGCAATATTAGTCGCATCGCTCGACGCAACATCGGGCTCGGTCATAGCAAAGCAGGAACGAATCTTTCCATCTAGCAACGGCTCTAACCACTGCTTTTTTTGTTTCTCACTACCGTAGCGGGCAAGTACTTCCATATTGCCAGTATCGGGTGCATTACAGTTAAATACTTCTGGCGCCAGGTAAGATGCACCAGTGACTTCTGCAATGTGGGCGTATTCAACGGTATTCAGACCAGCTCCACCTTCATCTTCGGTCAGGAAAAAATTCCACAAACCCAAGTCGCGCGCCTTCGTCTTTAAACCTTCCAGAATTTCAGTTTGCCGAGCCGTATGCTGCCAACGATCACCAACCGCAACCTCACACAGAAACTCTTCGTCCAGAGGTTCAATTTCATCTTTAACAAACTTTTTAACCATTTCTAGTATCGGCGAAACGCGCTCCGACACTCCTATATCCATTGAATACATGCTCTGCTCCTGCGTTTACAGCGTAGATTGACGAATGAGTTGGCGACAGTGTTCACCCAGTACGCCCACCGCGAACCCGAACATTGTAAACTTTGGGTTGGTGGTTTGGCCGTGCTTATAGCGATAATAAATTTGTTGCAGAATGACGGCATTGCGGAAATAGCCGTAAACAGCGTAAAAATCAAAGTTCTTGATGCTGACGCCACTTTTTTCTGCGTAGTAGTTAAGTAAGTCATCGCGACTGGGCATGCCCGGCGCGTTACTGGGCTGAATGACCAAGTTCTGCATCAGTTCGCTGTCGTCCGCCTGCACCCAATATGCCAAGGTATTGGCTAGATCCATTAGCGGATCACCGAGGCTACTCAACTCCCAATCCAAGACAGCATCAACTTGAAAACGGTCGGTCGGCGAAAGGATAACGTTATCGATGCGGAAATCTCCGTGCACAATACTGTGCCGGCTTTCCTTCGCGGGCATTTTTTCGACCAGCCACTGCCGAATATCAGCGTAGTCTTCCACGTCGTCGGTGAGGGCTTTGACGTAACGTCCATTCCAGCCTTCAACCTGGCGTTTCACATAACCCTCAGGCTTTCCAAAATCAACTAAGCCGACGGCTTTGTAGTCAAGCTGATGCAGATCAATAAGTTTGTCGAATATCGAAAAAGCTAGCTTGCGAGTGTCGGCTGCTGACAGATTCCATTCCGCAGGCAATTCGCGACCAATCAATGTGCCTAGCACGCGCTCCATAACAAAAAATTCTGAGCCTATCAGCGTGTCGTCGCCACTGTAAAAGCACGTTTCTGGCACCGCACCAAAACCCGCTTTCAGTGCCGTCATAATCTCGTATTCGCGGGCCATGTTGTGGGCAGATTTTGCCTTGGTACCAAAAGGTGGCCGTCGCAGCACCAATTCCCGACCTTTACCTGCTGCGCTGCCTGGATACTGAATAAGGTACGTAAGATTAGAGCTGCCGCCAGAAAACTGGCGAATTTCGGGCTGCCCACTCAATCCATCTATATTATTTTTTAGGATGCGATCAACGGTGGTGACATCCAGCTCTTCGCCCTCACGGACTGCACCTGCCTCGTTTTCCAACATCATCAAACTCCCATCAGTTTTTTGCGCAAACGACGCATTCCGCCCAACCAGCGATCGTAGTCAGCCGCCTTACGCTGACGATAGGTTTCAACATCGTCGTGGGTCATGATCAAGAATTTCTCTTCGCCGAGGCCCTGCACAACCCGCTCGGCGACTTGCTCAACACTTAAAACACCGGGCTGCTGACTCAAGTCGTTGTGCTCGCTGTGGCCGATCATTTGCGTGGCAACGTATTGAGGGCA